>NZ_CP127296.1:8529000-8831000 GCF_030285645.1 Amycolatopsis sp. DG1A-15b | reverse complement strand
ATGGCGACGATGGACGGGCCGAAGATCCCGCCCGCCCTGCGCCAGTGCATCGCCCTCTCGCGCGAGCTGATGGCACGACGGCGCGTCGAGCCGAAGGACGACCTGGTCACCGCCCTGGTGCAAGCCCAGGCGGAGGATCCGGGCCGGGTGTCCGACGACGAGATCGTCGGCATCCTGTTCAGCCTCGTCACGGCCGGGCACCAGACGACGACCTACCTGATCGGGAACTCCGTGCTGTTCCTGCTCGAGCAGCCCGACCAGCTCGCGCGGCTGAAGGCCGAGCCGGCGCTGTGGGCGCAGGCCGTGCGCGAGCTGCAGCGCCTGGGCCCGCTCCAGTTCACGCAGGCCCGCTTCCCTTCGGAAGACGTCGAACTGGGCGGCGTCACCATCCCGCGGGGGACGCCGGTCGCGCCGCTGCTGCTGGCCGCCAACACCGACCCGCGCAAGTTCCCGGAGCCGGACAAGCTGCTCGTCGACCGGCTGAGCGTCGCCAACGAGATGCACCTGTCCTTCGGCAAGGGCATCCACCGCTGCCTGGGCCAGCACCTCGCCTACCAGGAGGCCGAGGTGGCGCTGCACGGGCTGTTCACCCGGTTCCCGGACCTGACCCTGGCCGTGCCGCGCGACGAGATCCCGTGGATCCTGCGGCCGGCGTTCACCCGGACCAAGACGCTCCCCCTGAAGCTCGCCTGAGGGCGGGAAAAGTTCCGAAAGGCAGTCCGCCGTGCACCGACCAGATGCCGAGAAGTGGTTGCGCCGTTTCGAACGGGCACCCGACGCGCGAGCGCGGCTCGTGTGCCTGCCCCACGCCGGCGGCTCGGCCAGCTTCTTCTTCCCGCTCGCCAAGGCCCTCGCTCCCGCGGTGGAGGTCCTGGCGGTCCAGTACCCGGGCCGCCAGGACCGGCGCCACGAGCCGCCCGTCGACAGCATCGGCGGGCTGACCAACCGGCTGCTGGAGGTGCTGCGCCCGTTCGGCGACCGGCCGCTGGCGCTGTTCGGGCACAGCATGGGCGCGATCATCGGCTACGAACTGGCGTTGCGGATGACCGAAGCCGGGCTGCCCGCTCCGGTGCACCTGTTCGCGTCCGGGCGGCGGGCGCCGTCGCGCTACCGCGACGACGACGTGCGCGGCGCGTCGGACGAACGGCTCGTCGCCGAGCTGCGGAAGCTGGGCGGTTCCGACGCGGCCATGCTCGCCGACCCCGAACTGCTGGCCATGGTCCTGCCCGCGATCCGCAGTGACTACCGCGCGGTGGAGACGTACCGGCACGAGCCCGGACGGCAGCTGAACTGCCCCATCACGGTGTTCACCGGCGACCGCGATCCGCGGGTGTCGGTCGAGGAGGCCCGCGCCTGGGAGGAGCACACCACCGGGCCGGCGGACCTGCGGGTGCTGCCGGGCGGCCACTTCTTCCTGGTCGACCAGGCCGCCCCGATGATCGCGACGATGACGGAGAAGCTGGCCGTCCCCGCGCTGACCGGATCCGCGGGAGGGAACTCGTGACGCGAGCGGCTGTCCGGCGCGCGCTGGCGCCCAGCGAGAGCATCCACGCCGTCAAAGAGGCCTACATCGGGTACACCGTGCGCGCCGAGGGCCGGCTCGATCCCGAGGCGCTGACGACCGCGTTCGAAGCGGTCTGCCGCGCCTACCCCCAGCTTTCGGCCCGGGTGGAGTTCACCGGCGAAGGCGCGGTGCTCACCGAGTCCGGCACGCGGCCGGAAATCCGGTTCGCCGACGGCGACCCGTCCCGGCCACTCGCGGGACTGGACCTCGACCAGAGCCGGGCGCTGAGCGCGCTCAACGTCGTCCGCGACGGCGACGAAGCCGGCGTCTGCCTGGCGATCCAGCACAGCGTCGCCGACGCCCACCACGCCACCGCGATCCTCTCGGCGCTCTGGTCCTGCTACACCGACGTCGTCGAAGGTGTGCCGCTCGACCTGGGCCGGCACCCGTACCCGCGGTCGCTGGAGGACCTGCTGGCCGAACGCGGCATCCACGCGAACGGCACCGTCACCCCGGCGGCGCCACCCGCGACCCGGCCGGATCCCGTCATCCGGCACGTCGTCCAGCACCGGCTGACCGAAGCCGAAACGACGACGCTGGCGGAACTGGGCCACCGCGAGAAGGTGACGATCAACGGTCTCGTGTCGGGCGCGGTGCTGCTCGCCGAGGCCGAGATCCGCGACATGCCGCTGACCGACCTCGTCCACCGGTACTCGGTGAACCTGCGCAGCAGGCTCACTCCCCCGGTCGGCGCGACCGAGGGCACGAACGTGCTCGGCGGGGTCGGGTTCAAGGTCACCGACGAGCTCCCGCACGACGCCGTCGCGATCGGCCAGGCCATCGGCGAGCAGCTGCGGGCCGGCCTCGCCGACGGGTCCGTGCAGCGCAGCATCCTGGACATGTTCGCGCGGCCCGCCGCCGCGAAACCGTGGGACCCGAAGCTCGCCCTCGCCGTGGTCAGCGTCATGAACTGGGGCGTCGCCCCGCCGATGCGCACCCCGCACGGCCTGCGGCTGACCAACCTGCACTCGGCGTCCCGGATGCGGGAGACCATCGCGCTCGGCGGCTACGTGCTGAGCAGCTTCGGCGGCCGGGTGGGCATCGACCTCGGCTGGCCCGAGGGCGATCCGTCGCTGCCGCAGCGCCTCGACTGCCTGCGCGAACAGCTGGCCCGCCTGACTCGCGACCTGTGACCCTGTGACCCTGTGAGGTTCCCTTGACGGACACGGACGTCGTCATCGTCGGCAACGGTCCCATCGGCGCCACGCTCTCGGTGCTGCTGGCCCAGCGCGGCTGGCGGGTGACGGTGCTCGAACGCCGGCCCCGGCCGTACCAGCTGCCGCGGGCCACCAGCTTCGACGGCGAAACGGCCCGGCTGCTGGCCGCCACCGGCATCGGCCCGGACCTCGGGCGGATCACCGCCCCGGCCAACGGCTACCAGTGGCAGACCGCCGACGGGCAGGCACTGCTGGACATCGCCTTCACCACCGACGGCCGGTACGGCTGGCCCGACGCGAACACCATGCACCAGCCCGCGCTGGAGGAACTCCTCGCGGCCCGGGCGGCGGAACTGCCGGAGATCACCGTGCTGCGCGGGCACGAAGTTGTGGCCATCGCGGACGGCGAGCACGTCCAGGTGACCGCCGTCGACTCCGACGACGTTTCGCGGACGCTCACGGCACGGTGGGCCGTCGGCTGCGACGGCGCCAACAGCTTCGTGCGCGAGCACCTCGACGTGCCGGTGACCGACCTCGGTTTCTCCTACGAGTGGCTGCTCTGCGACGTCCAGCTGACCGAGCCGCGCGAGTTCGTGCCGACGAACGTGCAGATCTGCGACCCGGCCCGGCCCACCACGCTGGTGGGCAGCGGGCCCGGCCGCCGCCGGTGGGAGTTCATGCGGCTGCCGGGCGAAAACGCGGCCGAGCTCAACAAGGACGAGACGGCGTGGCGGCTGATGGCTCCCTTCGGCGTCACCCCCGAAACCGCCACCCTGCTGCGCAGCACCACCTACATCTTCCAGGCCCGGTGGGCCGACCGGTGGCGGGCCGGGCACGTCCTGCTCGCCGGCGACGCGGCGCACCTCATGCCGCCGTTCGCCGGGCAGGGCATGTGCTCCGGCATCCGCGACGTCACCAACCTGGCGTGGAAGCTCGACCTCGTCCTCCGCGGCTCGGCGTCCGAGTCCCTTTTGGACAGTTACGGCGACGAGCGCCGCGAGCAGGCCCGGGAGGCCATCCTCGCGTCGGTCCAGCTGGGCCGGGTGATCTGCGTGACGGACCCGGCGGCCGCCGCCGAGCGGGACGCGACCGTGCTGGCCAACCGCCGCGGCAAGCCGGCGGGCCGGCCCGAACCGGCGAAGCCGCTCACCGGCGGCCTGCACCACGAAAGCCCGGGCGCGGGTGTGGTGGTGCCACAGGGCCGGGTGCGCCTGGCTGGCACCACGGGGCTCTTCGACGACGTCGCCGGCCGGGGTTTCGTGCTGCTGACCACCGAGGAGACCCACTCGGACTTCCTCGCCGAGCTGGCGACGCACGTCGTCCGCCTCGACGGCACCGTGGACGTCGACGACGTCTACCGGCCGTTCCTGGCCCGGTTCGGCGCGGCTTCGGTGCTGGTGCGGCCGGACTACCACGTCTTCGGCACGGCCGGCCCGGGCGGGCTGGAAGCCCTGGCCGGCGCCCTGCGCTACCGGCTGCGTGCCGCGGTGCCGACCGGCTGATCCGGACGCAAGCGAAAAGGCCGGTCCCGCGGGACCGGCCTTTTCGCCCACCGCGCTCAGAAGCTGCGCATGCCGGCCATCAGGCTGCGCAGTTCCACCGTCAGGTAGTTGCTGTGCGACAGCAGCGACATCAGCTGGCTCAGCGTCGTCCAGAGGAACCGGTCGTCGGGCTCGGCGGCGAAGTCGTCCTCGACCTCGATCACCAGGTAGCGGTTCTGCGCGTGGTAGAACCGGCCGCCCTCCTCGGAATGCACGACGTCCAGCCGCACGCGTCCGGTCGCGGCGGCCAGCGCGTAGTCGAGGTAGGGCGGGCGGTACTCCGCCGGCGCGTCGGTGTAGTTGCCGGGCTGGCAGTGCACCGTCGCGGTCAGCTCGGCGATGTTGAGCGTGCCCGCGTCGCTGCGGGCCTGCACCAGCGCGTGCAGCGTGCCGCCGATCCGCTTGACCAGCAACGCGAGCAGGCCGGACTGCCGGGGCGCCACCAGCGGCTGGGTCCACGCGGTGACCTCGCGGTTGCTGGCTTCCACGGCCACCGCGACGACGTCGAAGTACTTGCCGTCGCGGTGGTCGATTACGTCGTGGCCGAGGCGCCAGCCGTCCTCGGCGATCTCCTTGAGCGGCACCCGGCGCTGCACCAGCTCCTGGCGGGCGCGCACCTCGGTGAGCCAGCTGAGGATGTGGCCCGGGTCGTGCACGGCCCGGCCGCGGCCCGACAGCGAGCGGTGGACCGCTTCGACGAACGAGCCGTCGCCGGTGGTCCCCTCGTCCGGCCGCGCCAAGGCGGGCGGGACGCACGCCAGTACGGTCCGGGAATCCATGTTCACCATGTGGTCCAGCCGCAGCAGGCGCCGGATCTGGTCGAGCGTCAGCCAGCAGAAGTCCTCGTCCAGCGGGACGTCGTCGTCGGTCTCGACGACGATGTTGCGGTTGCGCTTGTGCAGGAACCACGACCCCTGCTCGGACTGCAGCCCGTCGAACAGCACGCGGCCGCGGGAGCCGGGCCGGAAGTACTCCATGTACTTGGTGGCCGCGCCGCCGTGGACCTTCATGTAGTTGCTGCGGGTGGCCTGCACGGTCGGCGAGATCTGCAGGCCGTTGATGTTGCCCGGCTCCATCTTCGCCTGCATCAGGCAGTGCGGGACACCGTCGAACCGCTTGACGAGGATGCCGAGCACGCCGATCTCCGGCTGCACGATGATCGGCTGGGCCCACTCGCTCACCCAGGGCCGGTCGGTCCGGACGCGCAGGCCCTCGACCGAGAAGAACCGGCCGCTGGCGTGCACCAGGTTGCCGGTGTCCGGCTCGAAGTCCCAGCCGGACAGGTCGGCAAACGGGATCCGGTCCACCTGGAAGCTGTTCGCGCGGGCCCGCGCGTTGAACCAGGAGTGGAAGTCCGCCATGGACATGACCGCGTCGTCGGCCACGGCGTCGGAGCGTCCGTCCCGTGCCGTGTCCTCGTGTATCGCGCTGTGGACCACGTCACTCCCTTCCTCGGCTCCGGCGAGCGTAGGACGGGCACCGCGCGGCGGGCATCCCCCGACCTGATAGGAACCGGGTGGTCAGCGGAACGCGGGCATGACCTCGGCGGCGAAGAACTTCAGCAGCTTCTTCATCTCCTCGAGCGGCATCTGCCGCGTCGAGCCGAAGTCGCACAACAGGTTGCCGTACCCCATGTCCTGAATGGACCGGATCTGGCCGATGACGCGCTCGGGATCACCGATGACCTCCAGCTGGTTCCAGGCGAAGTCCTTTTCGGCCGAGAGGTCCTTGAGGCGTTCCAGATGGTACTCGTAGCTCTTCGCGGCCCCGCCGGTCTTCAGGTCGATCGGCGCGTTGCCCGCCAGGAAGACCCGCGTCCGGTCGAACGCCGCCTCGAACCGGGCCTGCTCTTCGCGGGCCCGCTCGTCGGACTCGGCGACGTACACCACGCGGCTGGCGACGAGTTCGGTGTCCACCGCGTCGACCCCGTGGGCGGCGGCGGTCTCGTGCCAGGTCCGCGCGGCCTCGGCGATCCGCGCGAAGGGGGCGGCCGGGTCGGCCAGGATCGGCAGGCCGCGGGCGGCGTACTTCCGCACGGTCTCGGGGCTGATCGCGGCCACGTGCAGCGGCGGGTGCGGCCGCTGCACCGGCCTGGGAAACAGCGTCAGGGGGTGGGTGGTCTCGTGGAACCGGCCCTGGTACTCGAACTTCTCCGTGGTGAAGAGGCCGAGCAGCACGTCGAGGCACTCGTCGAACCGGTCGCGGGATTCGGCGAGGTCGAGCCCGAAGTTCTCGAACTCGATGCTCTGGTAGCCGCGGCCGATGCCGAGCTCGAGCCGGCCGCCCGAGAGCAGGTCCACCATCGCGGCCTCCTCGGCCACGTGGATAGGGTTGCGCAGCGGCAGCACGACGATCCCGGTGCCGAGCCGGAGCCGTTCGGTGCGGCCCGCCAGGTGGGCGAGCATGGTGAGCGTGTTCGGCACGGTGCCGAAGTCGTGGAAGTGGTGCTCGGCCATCCACACGCCGTCGAAGCCGAGCTCCTCCAGGAGCTCCACGAGCTCGACGTGGTAGCCGTAGACCTCCGGCGCGCTCATCCCCGCGAACTGGTGGAAGAGGTGGAAGGTGGAGAACTTCATCGGGCGGTTCGCCACGGGCGGGCTCCCTTCGTCGTGGTCCCCTACTTCCCGTGCAGGAGATCGATGACCGGGGCGAGCGCTTCGAGGTTGTGCTCGAGCACGGTGAAGTAGCTGAACCCGTAGCGCTCCCGGTGGGTTTCGAGTTGCTCGGCGATCTGCGCGACGGTGCCGACGAGCACGGTCGGCAGTTCGGCGAGCTGCTCGACCGTGCGCTCGGGCATCCGCCGGTGCACCGCTTCCAGGCCGGCCCGGCGATCGGCGGTGACGTCGACGCAGTGGGCGAAGACGTTCAGTTCGACCTCCGCCGCCCGTGTGCCGAGCGCGGCCTTGGCGAACCCGACCCGGTCGGTGAGCTCGGCGGCGTCGGCCAGCAGCATCTTGTGCGAGGCCGTGGCGCCGATGAACGCGATGGTGTCCGCGTGCTCGGCGGCCAGGGTGAGCAGGCCGTTCCCGCGCCCGCCCAGCAGCAGCGGCGGGCCGCCCGGCTGCGCCGGCCGCGGCTGGTGCGCCGGATCGGCGTAGCTCTTCTTGAGCTCCTTGATCGTCCGTTCCAGGTGATCGAGCCGTTGCCGGGCCTTCGGAAAGGGAATCCCGGCGGCGTCGAACTCCGCTTCGACGTATCCCGCGCCGAGGCCGAGTTCGAGCCGGCCGCCGGTGAGCTGGTCGGTGCCGGTGACCTCCCGGGCGAGCAGCACGGGGTGGTAGAACCCGGCGTTGAGGACGAAGGTCGTGAGCCGGACGCGTTCGGTGTTCTCCGCGGCCAGCACCAGCGCCGGAAACGGCGCCGGCATGCCCAGGTGATCACCCACCCCGATGACGTCGTAGCCGAGTTCCTCGGCCTTGCGGCACCTTTCGACCCAAGCTCGCCGCGGCGCGGGTGTGATGAGGTCGACCCCGAACCGGAACGGCTTCCTCCCAGTGGCCATAAGGGCAAAGTACCAATGTTCCGATCCATTGTCCGGCCCTTTCCTCGCGGGCGATCGCTATCAGGACGGGGGATGCCCGGATCGGCGGCCCTGTCCTAACGTGGCGGGCGAACCGTGCCGGAATCGTGCGTCCGTGAAGGAGATCCCGTGGCCCCACTGCGCATCGGGATCATGGGATGCGCGAGCATCGCGCTCCGGAAGATGCTGCCCGCCATGGCGGCCCTGCCCCGCACGGAAATCGCGGCGATCGCCAGCCGGAACGCCGGCAAGGCCGGGGAAATCGCGCGCGCCTACGCGTGCCGCGCGGTCGAGGGGTATTCGGCGCTGCTGGACCTCGACGACGTCGAAGCCGTGTACATCCCGCTGCCTAACGCGACGCACGCCGGCTGGATCGAGCGCGCACTGGCCGCCGGCAAGCACGTGCTCGCCGAGAAACCGTTGACCACCAGTGTTTCCCGCACGCGGGACCTGATCGCGGCCGCGAAGTCGGCCGGGCTCGTGCTGATGGAGAACGTCATGTTCCTCCACCACAGCCAGCACGTGGCGGTCCGGGACCTGCTGGCCGACGGCGCGATCGGCGAGCTGCGGGCGTTCCACGCCGCGTTCGCCGTGCCGGCCCGCCCGTCCGACGACATCCGCCACCGCGCCGAGCTCGGCGGCGGTGCGCTGCTGGACACCGGCGTCTACCCGGTGCGCGCGGCGATGTCCTTCCTGGGCGGCGAAGTCGACGTCGTCTCGGCGGTGCTCACCCGGCGCCACGGCCACCCCGTCGACTCCGCCGGGCAGGCGCTGCTGTGCACCGGCGACGGCGTGGGCGCGTCCGCGACCTTCGGGATCGACCACGCCTACCGGTCCGGGTACGAACTTTGGGGCAGTGAGGGCCGGATCGTGCTCGACCACGCCTTCACCCCGCCCGCCGACCACATCCCGTTGGTCCGCCTGGAACGGCGTTCGGGCGTTGACGAAATCCCGCTGCCGCCCGACGATCAGGTGGCGAACACGCTAACCGCCTTCGCCGCGGCCGTCCGTTCGGGACGGCTGCCCGACAACGACGACGTGGCCCGGCAGGCCGTGCTCGTCGACGACATCCGCACCAAGGCAAGGCTTTACGTCGATCACGCCACCGAGCCGGTGGGCTGAGGCCAGGAGGAACAGATCGTGACGATGACCGCGCAGAAAGCGCCGTCCCAGCTACTGGCGGCCCGGCTGCAGATCCCCCCGATCCCCTACAGCCACGCCGCCGGGTCCTGGGTGTACGCCTCCGACGGCACGCGCTACCTCGACGGCGCCAGCGGGATCGTCAACGTGAACATCGGCCACGCCCACCCCACGGTGGTCGAGGCCCTGCGGGACCAGGTCGGGATCTGCACCTACGCCAGCCCGGGCACGTTCGCGCCCGACCTGATGGAGCAACTGGCCGCGGCCACCGCCCGGGCGGTGCACCGGCCGGACGACCGGGTCATGTTCACCCCCACCGGCACGCACGCGACGGAATCCGCCATCGCGCTGGCCCGGCTGGTGCAGCGGGCCCGCGGCGAAGAGGGACGGCACAAGATCCTGACGTCGACGCTGGGCTACCACGGCAACAGCGCGTTCGTGCTCGCCCTGTCGGGCCACCGGTCCCGGCGTCCGCACGAGGACGACAGCTTCGGCCTCGCTCCGGCGTTCAACCCGCCGTACCCCGGCCAGCACCTCGACTGCCCGTTCGGCGCCTGCCGGGTCGAATGCGTGCGGGCGGTGCGCGACGCGATCGTCGAGGCCGGCCCGGAGACCGTCGCCGCGGTGCTGCTGGAACCGGTCAACGGCACGACCGGCGGCGGTTACGTCCCGCCGGCGGGATACCTGCGGGCATTGCGCGAGGTCTGCGACGAGTTCGGTGTCCTCGTCATCCACGACGAGGTCCTCACCGGGCTGGGCCGCTGCGGGCTGCCGCTGGCCTCGCACCACACACCGGGTTCGGCGGCCGACATCGTCACGCTGTCGAAGGGCCTCGGCGCGGGGTACGTCCCGCTGGCGGCCACGATGATCTCGCCGAACCTGGCCGAGGACATCATGGCCAGCGGAAAATGGCTGCCGCTGATGGGCACGATGTCGGCGACGCCGCTGCAGGGCCGGGCCGGGCTGGCGGTGCTGTCGGTGCTCGACGACCTGGGTGCCCTCGACCGCGACGAGGTCCGCGGCGCGGCTGTGGGCCGGCTCGTGGCCGACGCGGTGCGCGGCCGGCCGGTGGTGACCGACGTCCGTGGGCTCGGGTACTTCCACGGCATCGAGCTGGCCCCCGGCACGATCGGCGACGTCATGCGGATCACCCGGAGCAAGGGCCTGCTGCTGTACCCGTACGTCGGCTTCCGCCCGGACCGCACCGGAGAGGGCTTGCTGGTGGCCCCGCCGCTCAACGCGACCGACGGCGATCTCGATTTCCTCGGCGAGACACTGCGCACCTCGCTCGAACAGATCGCCTGAGGACCTGAAGAAAGGCCCGGGACCGTGGTCCCGGGCCTTTCTCGTTGCCGGTTCAGGAAGCGGTTGCGACCTCGGTCAGCCGCACGCGCGCCTGCCGCAGCGCCAGGCACTCCTCGTAACGCGGCAGCAGACCCAGCTCCCCCGCCTCCCGCAACGTCGGCGCCGCCGCGTCGCGCTCGGACAGGATGGGCTCGCCCGGCAGGTTCAGCGGGAGGCCGATCGCGGGATCCAGCGGGTGCACGGTGAGCACCTCCGCGGGCCGGTAGAGGTCGGACAGCAGGTACTGGACGCACGTGTCGTCCTCCAGCGCCACGAAGGCGTGGCCGAGGCCTTCCTCGACGTGGACGGCGGTGCCGCCGCGGGAGCTGAGCACGATCATGTCCCACTGCCCGAACGTCGGGGAGCCCGTCCGCACGTCGACGACGAAGTCGAGCAGCGAACCCCGCAGGCACGTCACGAACTTGGCCAGGCCGGGCGGGGTCATCGCCCCGTGCACGCCGCGGACGACGTTGCGGCACGACGTCGAGACGTTCGTCTGCAGGAACCGCGGCCGGTAGCCGAGCGCCTCGGTGAGCACGTCCTCGCGGTAGACCTCGAAGAAGTCGCCGCGCTCGTCGCCGAACGGCTGGGACGTGACCAGGTGCGCGCCGTCGATGGCCAGCGGCCGGACGGCCATGCTGCGGGTGCTGACGCTACCCATGTCCTCTTAGGACGCTTCCCGGACGAGCTGCTCGATGCGCAGCGCCACCTCGTTCGGCGACGGGAGGGCGGCGATCTCGCGGGCGAGCCCGCCCGCGGCCGCCTTGAACGCCGGGTCGGCGACCAGCTCGCCGCACGTCTTCGCGATGACCTCGCTCGTGGCCTCCTCGGGTGAGAGCACGACCGCGGCGCCGGTGTCGGCGAGCCGGCGGGCCATGTCGCAGGCGCGGTAGAGGTTGGGGTCCGGGATCAGCACCTGGGGCACGCCGAAGCTCAGGCCCGTCATCATGGTGCTGCCGCCGGTCTGGTGCACCAGGACGTCACACGTGGGCGCGACGACGTCCAGCGGGATCCAGCCCGCCCGCACGTTCTTCAGCCGCTCACGCAGTTCCGGCGCCGCGTCCTCGGTGACGGCGACGAGGACTTCGGCGTCCAGGGTGGCGACCTGCTCGACGACGCCCTGCAGGAAGTCGTACTGGTTGTAGTTCGCGACGCCGGTGCCGATGGTGACGCCGATCCGGGTGCCCGCGCCCTTGGTGTACATCCACGGTTCCAGCACGGACTGCGAGTTGCCCGGGATCCACCGCATCGGCTGGCCGCCCTTGAGATCTTCGGGCAGCAGGCTCGGCGGCGCGATCTCGATCGTCATGGCGGGCTCGGGCAGGCCGTCCAGGCCGAGCTCCTTCAGCTGCTCGCGCAGCTGGTCTTCGGCGCCGGAGTCCATCCGCCGCGGGCTGTGGATGTCCCAGGCGTGGCGCACGTACGGCACGCCGAGGTGGGCGGCCAGCAGCGGGCCGGCGTAGGAGGTGACGCCGCTGACGATGACGTCCGGCCGCCAATCCTTGCTGAACGCCAGCAGGGCGTCCAGGGTCACGTACTCCATGTGCGCGTACCAGCGGCCCGCCATGATTTCGCGCTCTGCCGGGTCCTCCGGGACGTGCGTCAGGCCGCTTTCGGCGATGACCTGCCGCGGGGTGACGCCCGGGGCGGTGGTCCGCACCGCGGACAACCCGACGCCGGCGATCGTGTCGACCATCTCGTCGACCGACGCCGTGGTCATCACCTGGTGCCCGGCGTTGCGCAGGGCGTTCGCGAGCGGAACGTGGCTGAACACCGTCGACGGGGCGACCCCGGCGAGATTAAGAACCTTCACAAGATCGTCCTCCCAGGGGTGGCTCGTGGTCGGCTCCAGCTTGCCCACGACACCGCCGCCAGCCATCACCAACGCGGGTAGTTCCGGCCGGTTGCCCGGAGCGGCCTACCACGTTGAGGGATGTCCCGTAACCCAGGCGCTTCTAGCGTCACTGGAGCGTTAGGTCCGCAACCGCACCCGACCGCAGGGGATCGATACGACATGGTCGACTCAGCCCGATCGGACCTGCTGGCGCAGGTCCGCGACTACCACGACGCCCAGTCCCCCGGGCCGGCGCCGTTCATCCCGGGGCAGACGCCGATCCTGTCGTCCGGGGCGGTGCTGGACGCCGCCGACCGCGAAGCCCTGGTGGCCGCCGCGCTCGACCTGCGCATCGCCTCCGGCACCATCGCGACGAAGTTCGAGTCGTCCTTCGCCCGGAAACTCAAGCGGCGCAAGGCGGTGCTGACGAACTCCGGCTCCTCGGCGAACCTGCTGGCGCTGAGCACGCTGACGTCCCCGACGCTGGGCGACGAGCAGCTCAAGCCCGGCGACGAGGTCGTGACGGTCGCGGCCGGCTTCCCGACCACGGTGAACCCGATCCTGCAGAACGGCATGATCCCGGTGTTCGTCGACATCGAACTCGGCACGTACAACACGACGGCCGAGCGGGTCGAGGCCGCAATCTCCCCGCGCACGCGCGCCATCATGATCGCGCACACGCTGGGAAATCCTTTCCCCGTCGCGGAAATCGCCGAGATCGCGAAGCGCCACGGCTGCCACCTCATCGAAGACAACTGCGATGCCGTCGGCTCGACGTACCACGGGCAGCTCACCGGCACATTCGGCCGGTTCTCGACGGTGTCCTTCTACCCCGCCCACCACCTGACCATGGGTGAGGGCGGCATGCTGCTGTCCTCGGACATCAAGCTGGCCAAGCTGGCGAAGTCGTTCCGCGACTGGGGCCGCGACTGCTGGTGCGAGCCCGGCGAGGACGACCGCTGCCTGAAGCGGTTCGACCTGCACCTCGGCACGCTGCCGGAGGCCTACGACCACAAGTACGTCTTCTCCGAGGTCGGCTACAACCTCAAGAGCACCGACATCCACGCCGCGCTCGGGCTGAGCCAGCTGGCGAAGTTGCCGGACTTCATCGACGCCCGCAAGCGCAACTGGCGCCAGCTGCGCGAGGGCCTCGACGGCCTGCCCGGGCTGATCCTGCCGGAGGCGACGCCGGGCAGCGACCCGAGCTGGTTCGGCTTCATCATCACGGTGAAGCCCGACGCGGGCTTCGACGTCCCGGAGGTCGTCGAGTACCTGGAGGCGCGCAACATCCGCACCCGGCGGCTGTTCGCGGGCAACCTGACCCGCCACCCCGCCTACATCGGCAAACCACAGCGCATCGCGGGGCCGCTGACCAACAGCGACATCGTCACCGAGCGGACGTTCTGGATCGGCGTCTATCCGGGCATCACCACGGAAATGATCGAGTACGTGATCGGCACGCTCAAGGAGTTCGTCGCCACGCACTGACCGAGTGCCGTCCACTGTGGACTTCGCTGCCGAGTTCCAACACGAAAGGAAGGGCCCATGACCACCACTGCCGAGACTTCGGCCGAACCGGTCGACCTGTTCTCCCCGGAAGTGGTCGCCGACCCGTGGGGAGCGCACGCGGCCGTCCGCGAGGCGCCGACGCTGCAGATCGGCGGCTTCATGGGCGGGCCGCCGATGTACCTGGCCGCCCGCTACGAGGACGTGCGCCAGGTCCTCATGGACCAGCGGTTCCAGTGCAACCCGCTGGCCGATTCGCCCGCCGAGGACATCCGCAACGGCGTCTTCCGGCACCTGGACATGCCGGAGGAGCTGATCCCCTGGCTGAAGAACCTCATCAACGCCTCCGACGGCGAGGAGCACGCCCGGCTGCGCAAGCTGGTCTCCTACGCGCTGACCGCGCACCGGGTCGGCAAGTTCCGCCCCCGGGTCGAGGCGCTGACCGCGGAGCTGCTCGACAAGCTCGAGGCGGCCGGAGGCGACGGCACGCCGATCGACCTCGTCGAGTCGTTCTGCTACCCGCTGCCGGTCACCGTGATCTGCGAGCTGGTCGGCGTCGACCACGAAGACCGTCCACAGTGGCGCGCGTGGAGTGACGCGATGGCCACCCTGGACGGCAAGCGGCTCCCGGAAGAAGTGCGCAAGACCCTCGCCGCCGCCCGCGGGATGATCGAGCGGCGGCGCGCCGAGCCGAAGGACGACATGGTCACCGCGCTCGTCGAGGCGCAGGCCAAGAACCCCGGCATCGCCACCGACGACGAACTGGTCGGCGTCCTGTTCAGCCTGGTCACCGCCGGGCACCAGACGACGACCTACCTGATCGGCAACTCGGTGCTGGCCCTGCACGAGCACCCGGACCAGCTCGCGCGGCTGAAGGCCGACCCGACGCTGTGGCCGCAGGCCGTGCGCGAACTGCAGCGCCTGGGCCCGATCCAGTTCGGGCAGCCGCGGTTCGCGACCGAGGACATCGAGGTGGGTGGCACGGTGATCCCGCGCGGGATGCCCGTGGTGCCGCTGATCATGGCCGCCAACAGCGACCCGCGGAAGTTCCCCGAGCCGGAGAAGCTGCAGATCGACCGGCTCGCCGTCGGCAGCGAAAGCCACCTCGGCTTCGGCAAGGGCATCCACCGCTGCCTCGGCCAGCACGTCGCCTACCTGGAGGCGGAAGTGGCGCTGCGCGGGCTGTACACGCGGTTCCCGGACATGACGCTGGCGGTGCCACGCGAGGAGATCCCCTGGATCCTGCGGCCCGGCTTCACCCGGACCAAGGACCTCCCGGTGCGGCTCGTCCGGCCGGCGTCCTGAGCCAGCTCGTCGCTTGAGGAGGATTCCCTTGACGGAGACCGTCGCCTTCCCGCAAGACCGCACCTGCCCGTACCGGCCGGCGCCGGGCTACGAGCCGCTCGCCGACCGGCGCCCGATCGCCGAGGTCACCCTCTACGACGGCCGCAAGGCCTGGGCGGTCACCGGGCACGAGCTGGCCCGCAAGCTCCTGACCGACCAGCGCATCTCCAGTGACCGGACCAATCCCGCGTGGCCGATGGTCAGCGCGGCCGCGGCCGTCGAGTTCACCGACGTCCAGCAGAAGGTCATCAAGCTGCTCACCGCGCTGGTGGGCGTCGACGGCCCGGCCCACCGGGCGCGGCGCAAGCTGGTGCAGGCGGGGTTCACGGTCAAGCGGATCGACTCCCTGCGGCCGAAGATCCAGGCGATCGTCGACCGGCAGATCGACGAGATGGTCGCCGAAGGCGCTCCGGCGGACCTGCTCAAGAAGTTCGCCTCGCCGGTGCCGCTGATGGCGTTGTGCGATCTGCTCGGCATCCCGCACGAGGACCAGGACTACTTCGAGAAGAAGGCCCACCAGATCCTGTTCGGGCCGGACGCCGGCGGGGCCTACGACGAGCTGATGGCCTACCTGTCGAAGCTCATCGACAAGGCCCAGCAGAACCCCACCGAGGAGGGCTTCCTGCAGGCTCTGCTCGCCGAGCGCGACCCGTCGAGCGACATCGACCACGAGGAAATCCTCCAGATGTTCCTCATCGTGCTGGTGACCGGGCACGACACGACGTCGAGCTCGATCGGGCTGGGCGCGTTCACCCTGCTGCAGCACCCGGAGAAGCTGGCCGAGCTGCGGGCGGACCCGTCGCTGATGCCCGCCGCGGTGGACGAGCTGACCCGGTTCGTGGTCGTCCCCGACGGCCTGCAGCGGGTGGCCGCGGACGACATCGAGGTCGACGCGGACACCACCATCCGCAAGGGTGACGGCGTGTTCTTCCTCTTCTCGCTCATCAACCGCGACGAGGAAGCCTACGACCAGGGCGACACGCTCGACTGGCACCGACCGACGTTCCGCGACCACCTGACGTACGGGTTCGGGACGCACCAGTGCGCGGGGATGAACCACGCTCGCGCCATCATGGAAATCGCTTTCCAGCGGCTGATCGACCGGCTGCCGGGATTGCGCCTGGCCGTCCCGGCCAACGAAGTCCGGGTCAAGCCGGGAGACGCGTTCCAGGGACTGGCGGAGTTGCCCGTCGCTTGGTAGCGCGTCGTTTTTCCGCCTCGGCCGGCCGGTTTTCCGGCCGGCCGAAGCGGCTTTCGGTGGAGCACCACGTCTGGAGGGGATCTCGGTGGACCTGAGCATGACCGAGCGGGAACAGCAGGAGTTCCTGGCCGGCAAGCACATCGGCGTGCTGGCGTTGCACCGGCGAAGCGGCCCGCCACTGGCGGTACCGATGTGGTACGGCTACGAGCCCGGCGGCGACGTGCTGTTGTGGACCGACGGCGAGGACACCTTGAAGGGCAGGCTGATCAAGAAGAACGGTGCCTTCACCTTGGTGGTGCAGAACGAGGATCCCCCCTACCGGTACGTCTCCGTGTCCGGGCCGGTGACGGCGTGGGAGGAAGCCACCGTCGAGGCCGCGTACTCGGTGGCGTCGCGGTACCTGCCCGAGCGGCAGGCGCGGGAGTTCGTCGAGGCGTTCAACGCGGGCCACGTGATCATCAGGATGACGCCGGACCGCTGGCGCAGCGTCGACTACGGCAAGACGTCGAACGTCCTGACCGACAGCGAAGGTACCCGGCTGCGGGAACACGTGCAGACGGCCCGGCGCGGGCGCGGGCGCGACTGAGCGGCGTCACCCGCCGGCGACCATGCCGGTGAACAGCCAGTTCAGCCCGCGGTCGAAGTCCCGGTCCCGCAGTTCCTCGATCGACTGGTCGCCGTCCCGCTCCAGCAGGCCGCCCTGTTCCAGCGTCGAGGACATCGCCGCCATGCTGCCCGTCACCTCGGCCGCGAACTCCTCCGCCGTGCGACCCGTCTCGGCGAGGTGCTCCAGCCAGCGGCTCTCCGTCGCCGTGAAGCCGTAGACGTACTGGAAGAGCACGTTCAGCGCCGCCGAGCGGTCCTTCAGCGGCAACGGTGAACGGGCCATCACCGCCTGGGCGCACTCGGTGAAGCGGAGGCTGCTCGGGCCGATGTTCAGGTACTCGCCGTAGCAGCGGATCGCCCACGGGTGGGCCACCATCGTGCGGCGCCACGCGCGGGCGAGGGCGCGGAGGTCCTCGCGCCAGTCGTTGCCGTCGTCGATCGACGGGAGCTCGATCTCGCCCGCCACCGCGTCGAGGGCCAGCTCCAGCAGGTCGTCCTTGTTCGCGACGTACCAGTACACCGACATCGGGGTGACGTTGAGTTCCTCGGCCAGCAGCCGCATCGAGAACTTCGCGTCGCCCTCGGCGTCGAGGACGCGGACCGCGGTGACGACGATCTTTTCCCGGTCGAGCTCGGATTCGCCGGCCCGGTGCTTGCGGGCCGGCCGCGGGGAAAGCCACACGCTCTCGCGGGGCTGTGAGGCCCGTTTGCCCATCGTGGCCCTCCGTTCTCACCGGAGTTCAACGGTAAAGGGGGCAGGGTGCGTGGCGCCACGCACCCTGCCTGATCGTGGGGGCCGCCTCAGGCCGCCTGGTGCGCCTCCGACCGGGCCGCCCGGCGCAGCAGCAGGCCGGCGAGCAGGCCGCCGAGGACGACGGCCAGCGCACCGATCAGCTCGCTGGCGCGCACGCCGCCGGCGAAGGCGTCGCGCACCTGCGCCTGCAGCTCGGGGGTCCGCGCCTCGAGCAGCGCTTCGTGCAGCGAACCGGCGGCGCCGGCACCGAGGCCGACCGGCAGCAGCGCGGCGAACCGCGAGTTGAGCACGGCGCCGAGGATGGCGACGCCGAGCCCGCTGCCGAACTGGTTCACGGTGCCCTGCACCGCGGCTCCCGATCCCGCCTTCTCGGCCGGGATCGAGGTCATGATGGCGTTGGCCATGGCGGGCATGGCCAGCGCGATGCCGCCACCCATGACGAGCAGGCCGGCCAGCATCCCGCCGTACCCGCGGTCGGGCGTGCCCAGCACGGCCACCATGGCGAGACCGACGGCGTTCAGCGTCATCCCGACGGCGATCGTCATGGCGATGCCCAGCTTCTCGAGCAGCTTCGCGCCGAGCCCGACGACGTTCAGCGCGACGACCACCAGCGCCAGCGGCGCCGTCCGGAGCCCGGCCTCCAGGGGGTCGTAGCCGAGCACGAGCTGCAGCTGCTGCGTCAGCAGGAAGACCGAGCCGCCCATCCCGAAGGCGACCAGCAGGCCGCCGGAGATCGCGCCGTTGAACCGGCGGTTGCGGAAGAAACCCATGTCGAGCATGGGGTTCGGCACGTGCAGCTCCCACCGGACGAACGCGGCCAGCGCGACCACGCCGATGCCGGCCGCCACCAGGACGGTGGCCGAAGCCCAGCCGTGCTCCGGGCCGGAGATGATCGCGTAGACGATCCCGGCCATGCCGATCGTGGAGAGCGCCGCACCGATCAGGTCGGGCCGGTTGCCCTGCGGGTCCTTGGATTCCGGCACGAGTTTCGCCACGGCGACGCAGCCGAGCAGCGCCACCGGGATGTTGACGAGGAAGATCGAGCCCCACCAGAAGTGGGCGAGCAGCGCGCCGCCGATCAGCGGGCCGCTGGCGTACCCGAACGAGCTGACCGCGCTCCACAGCCCGATCGCCTTCGGCAGTTCCTTCTCGTCGAAGACCTGCATGACGACGGCCAGCGTGGTGGTGGTCAGCAGCGCACCGCCGATGCCCATCCCGGCCCGGGCCGCGATCAGCTGCCCGGAGGACAGGCTGAACGCCGCGGCCAGCGAACCCACGCCGAAGAGCAGAAGCCCGACGAGCAACGACCGTTTCCGGCCGTACCGGTCGCTGAAACTGCCGGCCGTCAAAAGCAGCCCGGATTGGACGAGGGCGTACGCGTTGATCATCCATTGGATATCGGCGGTGGTGGCGCCGAGATCTTCGGTGAGCTTGGGGATGGCCAGGTTCAGGACCGTGTTGTCGACCAGGACGACCAGCTGGGCCAGGGAGATGACGGCCAGAATCAGCCAGCGACGTGGATTGCGGGTTTCGGTCACCGCCACCGTGGCGTGCATTTCGCGCAAGAGGGCTCCCCCCGGTAGCGAATTGCGTCCGACAAGTTCTTATACACCATATAAGGATGGTCGGGCGGTGCGCAAGGGGCAGGCTCCGGCGGGGCTGCGAAGGCGCCGGAAGAAAGCTGCGACAAGGCCGGTTCAGCGACCGGTCACGTGCCGCAGGACCGCGAGCTGCTCCTCCTGCTCACGCCGGCTGATCGCGGCGTCGGCGCAGCGCGCCGAGCCGTGGAACGTGCCGGGGAACAGGTGCAGCTCGACGTTCACCCCGGCCGCCTGCATCGCCACCGCGTACGCGATTCCCTCGTCCCGCAACGGGTCGAACTGCTTCACCGCGACGTACGCCGGCGGCAGCCCGCTCAGGTCGGCCGCGCGGGCCGGGGCGGCGTAACACGGCACCGCTTCCGTCGCCCGGACGCCCGGGCCGAGGTAGGCGTCCCAGCTGATCTCCGCCTGCGGCCGGTTCCACAGCGGCGTGTCGACGAACTCGCGCATGCTCGGCGTCTCGAGCCGGTCGTCCAGGACCGGTGCGTTGAGGAACTGGTACGCGAGGTGCGGCCCGCCGCGGTCGCGGGCCAGCAGCGCCAGGCCGCCGCTGAGGCAGCCGCCCGAGCTGATGCCGTAGGTGACGATCCGCCGCGGGTCCACGCCCAGTTCCTCCGCGTGACCGGCGAGCCAGCACAAGCCGGTGTAGACGTCCTCGAGCGGGCCGGGGTAGCGCGTTTCCGGCGCCAGGCGGTACTCCACCGAGACGACCACGATCCCCAGCGCGCGGGCCAGCTCGACGCACGGCACCTGGGCGACGTCGAGGTCGCCGACCACGAACCCGCCGCCGTGGATGAAGTACAGCGCCGCCGGCGTCAGCGGCCGGGCCGGGCGGTAGACGCGCAGCGCCACCTCGTGCCCGTCACCCGGCACCCGCACGTCGTCGATCCGCAGGCCCGCCGTGTCCGGCGCCGGCAGGCGATCTCTGAGCTCGCTGACCGCCGCCCGGGCCAGGGCGAGGTCACCGAGGTCGGTGACCGGCAGGGCCGGTACTGCGGTGGCGAGCTCGGGGTCGAACGCATAGACCATGGTGCCTCCGTGAAAAGACGGGCCGCACGGCGCGGGCGGGTGCCCGTGCGGTGCGGCCCGGAGAGAACAAGGGGTGGTTACGCCATGAGGTCGGTTTCGGTGATCCCCGGCCCCTGACCGGCGCGGATGAACCACTCGGTGCCGAACATGGTGCGGAACGTGTCCTCCGGCAGGTCCGTGAACAGCGTGGACTGCGGGGTGATCTGGCTGGCGTGGGCGAGCAGCGCCTTGCGCTTGTACTCGGTGTACGCGGAGACGTCGACCCGGCAGGTGAGCTCCGCCTCCGGGGTGCCGAAGTCCGGCCCCGCGGGCAGCTCGACACCGGCCTGCTCGGCGAGCACGCGCTGGTTCGCCTTGATGTGCTCGCGGTTGATCGTGGACTGGAACACCTTCGGCGTGCCCGCGAGCTCCGCCGCGCGCGTGCCTACGCGGTGCACCTGGATGTGGTCGGGGTCGCCGTAGGTGCCCTTCTCGTCGTACACCGTCAGCACGTCCGCCTGCTCCTCGCGGAGGATCGCGGCAACCTTCTGCGCCGCTTCCTCGACGTCGGCCGTCTGGAACGTGCGGGCGCCATCGGCCGCGGCCACCATCCCGGAGTCGGTGTAGCCGAGGAACTCGACCCGGTCCACGCCGAGCACGTCGGCGGCCGCCCTGGCTTCGACGGCCCGGCGGTCGGCCAGCGTCTCGCCCTCGGCGAGGAGACCGTCCGGCTGGTAGCCCTGCTCGCCGCGGGTGGCGAGCACGAGGACCACGCGGTGGCCGTCCTCGTGGGCCTTGCGCAGGACGCCGCCGCAGGTGGTGGTGTCGTCGTTGGGGTGTGCGTGGAAGGAAACGAGAGTGCCCATGGCGCCGAACCTACGCACGCGAGACGCACGCGGGATCCCGCAGGTGAGCAGTGCTGCGGGGGCGGCTCACGGCACTTCCCCGGCCGCCACCAGCCCGGCGAGGGCCACCGCGCCCCGCAACGACGACAACCCGCCCAACGCGGCCGGCTCCACCGGCAGCGGCGCCTGACCCTGACGCACCAGATCCGCCAAGAACCCCGAGACCGACGGCACGATCTCCGGGATCCCGGCCGCGAAACCGCCGCCGATCAGCACCCGGTCCGGGTGCACCAGCTCCTGGACGCCGGTCACCGCGGCCGCCAGCGCCCGGGTCGTTCCTTCCAGCGCGTCCGCCGCCCACGGCTCCCCGTTGCGCAACGCGCGCTGCAGCCCGTAGTAGGTGACGTCCGCTCCGCGCAACAGGCTCGCGCGGCGGAGGGTCGCCGGGCCCGAGGCGAGCGCCTGCAGGCAGCCGCGGCGGCCGCAGACGCAGCGGACTCCGCCCATCTCCACGATCACGTGGCCGATCTCGAACGAACCCCGGCCGAGGCCGGGGCACGGCACGCCACCCAGGACCAGGCCGCCGCCGATGCCGGTGCCGATCCCGATGTACAGCAGGTTCTCGCAGCCGGATGCCCGCGCCTCGGCGAGCGCGCCGAGGTCGCCGTCGTCGGCCCAGGCGACCGCCGCTTCGGGGAACAGCTTGTGCAACGCCGTTTTCAGGTCCACCCCGGTCCACTCCGGACGGCTGGGCCAGGTCGCCACCCGGCCGTCCGGGCCGACCGTGCCGGGCATCGCGACCCCGACCGCCTCCAGCGGCGTGCCGAGGCGGTCCCGCAGCCGGGCCACGTGACCGGTGAGCTGGGCGAGGTCCTCCTCGGCGCTGTGCCGGGCTCCCCAGGAGAACGAGGTTTCCTCGACACAGACGGAGCCGGTCTCGACGCGGAAGGCGACCTTCGTGCCGCCGACGTCGATGCCGAGGTGGTACGGGGTGCCCACGTCGTCAGCCGGGCACCGACGGGCAGAGCGCGAGCAGGTCGGCCGGCTGCCGCAGCACCACGTCGGGACCGGCGGCGAGCAGCTCGCCGATGTCGTCCGGGGGCGCCCACAGCGCGGCGGCCGAGGCGACGCCGGCACCTCGCGCACTCGCCAGATCGGTGGGCGCGTCACCGATCATGATGGCCAGCTCCGGCGGGACGTCCAGCAGGTCCAGCGCGTGCCGCACGATGTCGGGCGCCGGCTTGGGCCGGGCGACCTCGTCCGAGCCGATGACGTGCTCGAAGAACGGGAGCAGGCCGAGGTCGCCGAGCAGCGACCGCGCCCGCGGCCCGCTCTTGCCGGTGGCGATGGCCAGCCGCAGGCCACGGGCCCGCAGCGTCAGCAGCAGCTCGGTGACCCCGTCGAAGACCTGGACCTCGCCGGCGAGGCGGTAGCTCTCGCGGACGAAGGGTTCCTCCATCTCCAGTGGAAGGTCCATGATCCGCATGATATCGGGAAAGTATCGGCCGAGGTGGCGCCGATATTCCTCGAAGGGCGCGGGCCCGTCACCGACGACTTCGGCGTAGGCGATCGCGAAGGCCTCGCTCATCACCGCGAAGCTGTCGACGACGACCCCGTCGAGGTCGAAGATGACCGCGTGCCGGACCGGTGCCGAGGGATCGGCCCCGGCGTGCGGTCGGTCGACGATCGGGAATGTCATGGAGCGCTCCTTCATCACTGGTACGCCGGAACCGCACCCCGGCCGCGCGCCGAGCCCGCGGAGGCGTAGAAGTTCTCGATCATCGAGACGATCGGCCGCGCTTCGGCGACGGCCCGGCCGCGGTTGCCGGGATCGGCCAGCATCGCGGCGAGGTCGCTCACCTGGCGCGTGTATTCGACGCCGACGCGCTCGAGCGGCACGGGCAGCCGGGTGGTGGTGCCCTCGCGAGTCACCGACAGCACGGGTTCGGGCTCGCGGTTGGGGCTGAACCCGAAGGTGCACCGCAGGTCGGCGGTGCCGGCGCTGCCCTCGACGTGGATCAGCGAGACGTCCCGTGCCTGGTGCGAGGCCCAGCTCGCCCGCAGGGAGACCGAGACGCCGTCCTCGCGGACCAGGAAGCCGCGCGCGGTGTCCTCGACGTCGGCGGCGTCCGCGCCGAGCTGGTCCTGCCGCCACGCGGCGCGCCAGGCGCCGGCGTTGACGAAGTCGTCCGACGTCACGCCGATGACCTGCGTGAAGGCGGCTGGGCCGAGCAGGAACGCGAGCGTGTCGAGCAGGTGCCAGCCGAGGTCGTACAGCGCTCCCCCGCCGGCCTTCTCACGCTGGGTGAACCAGCCGCCCGCGCGCGGCACGCCGCGCGCCCGGATCCAGCCCATCGCGACGTGCCGGATGTCGCCCAGCTCGGGCAGGACCTGCCGCAGCGCCCCGACGTCACCGCGGTAGCGGGCGGCACTGCCGGCCAGCAGCATCCCGCCGCTGCGTTCGGCTGCCGCGAGGACGTCGATCTCGGCCGAGGTCAGGCACACCGGCTTCTCGAGGAACACGGAGATCCCGGTGGCGAGCAGCGCGCCCGCCACCTCGGTGTGCAGGTAGTTGGGCACCGCCACGACGGCGAGGTCGACCTCGCGCGCGGTCAGCGCGGACACCGCGGCGTGCGTGGGGATGCCGGTCGCCTTCGTGAACGCCTGGCGCGACGCCGGATCGGCGTCCACGGCGGCGACCACCTCGAAGTCCGCGTGCTCGCGCAGGAGGGGCAGCCACAGCTCCCGGCCCGCCCAGCCGAGCCCGACCACCGCGGCCCGGACACTCATGCCCGGGCCACGGCGTCGGCGATGATCTCGGCGGTCGCGTGCAGCTCCGGCTCGCCGGCCAGCAGGACCCGGTGGTGCAGCCAGACGCAGTCACTGCTGATCGCGTCGGTGTTCGGGCAGCGCTTCGCGATCGCGTCCACGCTTTCGTCCGGAGCGCCGAGCTCCCAGAAGGCGTCGGTGCGGTAGATCGCGCGGAACGCGGCGAAGGCGGGCAGGCCGGCCTCGACGAGCCGGTCGACCAGGGCGTTGCGCCGGTCCTCGGGGAGCCCGGGCACGCGGAACATGGCCATGTAGTGGGAGTTGCGGTCGGCACGCACGTCGCCGCCCTGCGGCACGACGCCGTCGATCTCGCCGAGCAGGCGGGACAGCAGCGTCCAGCGCTCGTCGCGCACGGCGATCTGCTCGTCGAGGCGGGCCAGCTGCGCGCGCAGCACGGACGCGGAGAACTCGTTGAGCCGCATGTTGGAGCCGGCGATCTTGTGGAAGTACCGGCGGTCGTCGCGGGGGCGGCCGCAGCTGTGCCGAAGGAACGCGGTCTCGTACTTTTCGGTTTCGCCCTCGGGGAAGACGACCGCACCGCCCTCGCCCGCCGTCATCAGCTTGCCGTTCTGGAAGCTGAACGTGGCGATGCTGTCCAGCTCGCCGACGCGCTTGCCCTGCCAGCGCGCGCCGTGCGCGTGCGCGGCGTCCTGCAGCAGCGGGACACCCGTGTCGGCGGCGATCTTCGCCAGCGCGTCCATGTCGGCCATCAGCCCGGCCATGTGCACCGGCATGATCACCTTGGTGCGCGGGGTGACGGCCGCGGCGACCGCCTCCGGGTCGAGGTTGTAGGTGGCCGCGTCGACGTCGACCGGGACGGTGACCGCGCCGAGCCGCTGGGCCGCCTGGGACGAGGAGATGAAGGTGAAGGCCGGCACGATGACCTCGGTGCCCGGGCCGACGCCCATGACCTGCAGGGCGAGTTCCAGCGCGTGCGTGCCGTTGGTGACCGCCAGCGCGTGCGCGGCGCCGTGGTGGGCGGCGAACTCGCGCTCGAAGGAGTTCACCTCGTCCCCGCCCATGCGCCACCACTGACCCTGTTCGAGCGCGCGGACCAGGCCGTTCCGCTCGGCGTCGTCGTACTGCGGCCACGCGGGGAATTCCGGTGCCTTTCGCGCGTTCATGGTTCTCCGAATCTCCGCTGGGGTTCGAATTGCAGAAAAAGCCCGTGCCGTGTCCGGAATGCCTCGGAATCAGCGTCCCCACCAGGCTAGATCGGTCCCCGGGCGGCCTACATCCCTCGGCTTGGTAGTGGCCGGTTCGTTCAACCGAGGCCGAAGAAATCGCGGTAGGAGTCCAATTGGCCGGTGAGCATGTGGCTGCCGTAATGGACGTGGTGACCGAGGGCCGCCGCTTCGCGGAGAAGGCGGGTTTCGCGAGGTTTCATGACGATGTCGGCGACCACGCGGCCCGGGGCCAGCCGGTCCGGCCGGAACGGCAGCGGGTCGCCGGGTCGCAGCCCGAGCGGGGTCGCGTTCACGACGATGTCGGCGCCCGCGGTGTCCGGCTCGGCCGACACCGACGTCCGGCCCGGCCAGTGCGCGTCCAGGCGGCCCTTCAGGGCGGCCAGCTTCGCGGTGTCCGGATCGCACAGCGCCAGCCGGTCGGCGCCGGCCGCCAGCAGGGCGGCCGCGATGGCGCTGCCCGCGCCCCCGGCACCGACGAGGGCCACCCGGCGGGCCTTCGGGTCGTGCCCGGCGCCGACGAGCCCGGCCGTGAACCCGGTGCCGTCGAAGTTCTCGGCGTACCACCGGCCGTCGGCTTCGCGCCGCAGGGCGTTGGCGCTGCCGGTGATCTCCACCATCGGGCTGCGCCGGTCGGCGAGCCCGGCCACGGCCACCTTGTGCGGCACGGTGACGAAGATGCCGTCGAGGTTGGCGACGGCCCGCAGCCCGGCGACGATCCGCTCGAGGTCCGGCGCCGGCGCGTGCACCGGGACGAGCACCGCGTCGACGTCCAGCTCCGCGAAGAGCGGGTTCAGCAGCCCGGGCGACTGGACCTGGACCACCGGATCGCCCAGCACGACGTACAGGCGGGTGCTGCCGCTGATGGTCATCTCGGCCTCCCCGCTGCGGCTAGCGCAGCATCTTCGCGATCGCGAACGCGAGTTCGACCGACTGGCCGGCGTTGAGCCGCGGATCGCAGGCGGTCAGGTAGCGGTCGGGCAGGTCGGCCTCCGCGATGCCCGCGGCCCCGCCGAGGCATTCCGTCACGTCCTCGCCGGTCACCTCGACGTGGATGCCGCCGGCGTGGGTGCCGAGCTGCCGGTGCACGGCGAAGAAGCCGGCCAGCTCGGCGACGACGTGACCGAAGTGCCGGGTCTTGTAGCCGTTGCCCGACGTCCGGGTGTTGCCGTGCATCGGGTCGCACTGCCAGATCACGTCGTGCCCGGAGGCGGCGACCTTCTCCACGATCGGCGGGAGCAGCTCCCGGACCCGGGCGTGCCCCATGCGGCTGACCAGCGTCAGCCGGCCCGGCGTGCGGTGCGGGTCGAGCCGCCGCACGTACTCGACGACCTCTTCCGGGGTGCAGCTCGGCCCCAGCTTCAGGCCGATCGGGTTGGACAGCAGTTCCGCGAAGGCGATGTGGGCGCCGTCGAGCTGGCGGGTGCGCTCGCCGATCCACAGGAAGTGCGCCAGCCCGCTGGACAGCCGCGGTTCCGGGCCACTCGAATCCGCCCACAGGATGGCCCGCTCGTAGTCGAGCAGGAGCATCTCGTGGCTGACGTAGATCTCGGCCGGGCGCGCCGGCCGCCCGAAGTCCGGGAACGGCCGGCCGCCGGCCGAGGACGCGCGGCGGGCGCCCGCGAGCACGACCTGCGCCGCCAGGGGTTCTTCGATGCCTTCGGCGCAGAGCTTGCGGACGAGGTCCATCGCGCCGGCAGCGTGGGCGTAGGCCAGCAGCATCCGGTGCGGGTCGGGGGTGCGGGCGGCGGCCGTGCACTCCGGGGAGTTCACGATGTCGCCCCGGTACACCGGCAGGCCCAGCGCGTCGACGGCCTGGGACCGCGGCTTGGCGAACTGCCCGGCCATCCGGGCGATCTTGACCACCGGCAGGCCGGCCGCCTCGGCCAGCACCTCGCCCATCCGCTCCAGCACCCCGAGGTTGGCCCGCAGGTGCGGCTCGGTGTTGCCGGCGAAGGTCTCCGCGCAGTCCCCGCCCTGCAGCAGGAACGCCTCACCGCGGGCGACCGACGCGAGCCGCGCGCTCAGCCGGGCCGTCTCCTCCGGCGCCACGATCGGCTCGGCGTCGTGCAGCAGCTCGAGCACCGTGCCCGCCCGCCCGGCGTCCGGCCAGCACGGCTGCTGCGCGGCCGGCCGGGCCAGCGCCGCGCTCAGCCGGCCGGCCAGCACCCGGTCGACCGCCCGGCCGTGGACCGCGAGGTCCGGCTCCGCCGGCAGCCGCTTCACGTCGCCGCCGCTTCCGTCGCCCCCACCAGGTTTTCCAGGCTCTCGCGGGGCATCCGGTCCAGGACGTCCGTGACGACCCGCGCCGGCACGTCGCTCACCAGCTCCGCGCCCCGCGGCCCGGCCAGGACGAAGGCGAGCCCGGTGATCGCCTTCTTGTCCCGGTACATCTGGCGGACGAGCACGGCCGGGTCGACGTCCACGGGCAGCGCGGCGGGCAGGCCGTAGTGGCGGACGACGGCGAGGTGTTCGTCCACTCCGGACTGTCCGAGGCGGCCCAGCGCGCCCGCCAGCCGGCCCGCGAAGACCGTGCCGATCGCCACCGCCTCACCGTGGCGCAGGGCGAAGCCGGTGGCGATCTCCAGCGCGTGCCCCAGCGTGTGGCCGTAGTTGAGCAGGTGGCGCAGCCCGGTGTCCCGCTCGTCCTGCGCGACGATGCCCGCCTTGAGGGTGACGCTGGCGGCGATCTGCTCCGGCAGCGACCGCCCCCGCAGGTCCGGCGCGCCGATGAAGTGGCAGCGGGCGATCTCGCCGAGGCCGTTCAGCACCTCCCGCCGCGGCAGTGTCGTCAGGTAGTCCGTGTCGCACAGCACCGCGCTGGGCTGCCAGTACGCTCCGACGAGGTTCTTGCCCGCCGGCAGGTTCACCGCGGTCTTCCCGCCGACGCTGGCGTCGACCTGGGCGAGCAGGGACGTGGGCAGGTGGACCACGGCGACACCCCGGTGGTACAGCGCGGCCGCGAGCCCGACGACGTCCGTGGTCGTGCCGCCGCCGCAGGAGACCACGACGTCGGACCGGGTGAGCCCGAACCGCGCGAACTCACCGCACAGTTCCTCCACTGTGGACAGGCGCTTGGCCGGCTCGCCGTCGCGCGCCGGGAGCAGCAGGGTCTCGACGCCGGTGCCGGGCACCCAGTCCGCCGGGCGGGCGGACACGACCACGGCCCGCCTCGCGCCGAGCCGCTGGACGACCTCGGGCAACGTCGTCCGCACCCCGGGGCCGACGAGCACGTCGTAGGAGCGGTCCGCCAGGCGCACCGGAATCGTCGTCCTCACGGCGTCTTCTTCCGCGGCTCCGGCACGGTCACGTACGGCAGGTCCGCGATCCGGGACACCGGCTCGCTGCCGTGGTGGAGGTATTCGCCACCGTAGAAGAAGTTCAGGTACGGGATGTAGTGGTGCTCGTACGCGGCTTTGCAGAAGCCGGCGAACTTCGCCAGCAGGCCCGCTTTTTCCGTCATCGTCGTGCCTTTCGCCAGTTCAGCCGAGGTCGCCGGACAGCACGCGGGACACCAGCGTCCGGAGCTCGTCGTCGTCGGTGATCGTGCGCACCTGCTCGCGGCCGTTCTCGACCGTCAGGTAGCGGCGCTGCCGCAGGAACACCTGGCCGTTCGCGAACGCCCGGCCGCACAGGGTTTCCTGCGTGTCGGTGCGGGTGGTGTCCCCCACGAGGGCCCGGAAGTTGTCCTCCAGTTCCTTCCAGTCACTCCACTGACGCGGTTGCGTCGTGAACGTGTAGACGACGCTCCAGCGGGTGACCGCACCCCGGCGTTGCAGCGCGTACCCGGATTCCTGCTCCACCAGCCGGAACTGGCTCCCGCACCGGGTCTGCACCGCGGGCGAGACCTCCAGTGGCTCGACGTAGGTGGGGCCGGGGTAGCCGACGTCCACGAGCCAGTCGGCGCCGTCCAGGGTGACCAGGTTGAACATGTGCTCGACGTCGGTGCCGAAGGTCTCCCGGCCTTCGGCGGTGCTGCCGGCCAGCGGCGTGACGTCGTAACCGAGTTCGGTCAGGAGCCGGTGGAACAGCCGGTTCAGGTGGTAGCAGGCGCCCCCCTGCCCTTCGGCGATGCTGGTCACGAAGACGTCGTCCTCGTCGAGGTCGACGACGTTCACCGCGTCGCGGAGTTCGTAGGCGAGGCTGTTGTAGGGGATCGCCATCAGGTGGCTCTTCTGCAGCTTCGCGAGCGTCTCGAGGTCCACGCCGGTTTCCCCGCCGCAGCCGATCCGCTGGAGGTAGGTCTCCAGGTCGAACACGTTCTCCACCTTCTTTCAGAGCAGCTCGTTCAGGTGCGCGGCGAGCAGGGCCGGCGTCGGATGGTCGAAGACGACACTGGGCGCGATCTTCCGTTCGGTGCGGGCGCGCAGCCGGTTGCGGAGTTCGATCGCGGTGAGCGAGTCGAACCCGATCTCGAACAGCCCCTGGTCCGGATCGACCTGGTGGGCGGCGCGGTAGCCCAGTACCCCGGCCACCTGGGCGCGCACCAGGTCCAGGAGGACCTCCGCCCGCTCGTCCGGCTCGAGCCCGGCCAGCCGGCCGGCCCAGTCTTCGTCCACAGTGGACGTCACACGGGCCTGCCGGCGCCCGGCGCGGACCAGGCCGCGCAGCAGGTGCGGTACTTCGGTGCCGCCCGCCGCCTCGGCGCGCAGGCCCCGCAGGTCGAGCTGGGCGGGCACCAGCAGTGCCTCCCCCGACCCGATGGCGGCGTCGAAGAGGTCCAGGCCCTCCGCGGGTTTCATGGCGACCAGCCCGCCGCGCCGGGTCATCCGGGCCCGGCCGGCCTCGTCGGTCCCGGCCGCCATGCCGCCGGTGGTCTGGTCCCACAGCCCCCACGCCAGCGACTGGCCCGGCAGGCCGGCCGCGCGCCGGTGGGCCATCAGCCCGTCCAGGTACGCGTTCGCCGCGGCGTAGCTGCCGCTGCCCGCGCCCATGAACACCGCGGAAACCGAGGAGTAGACGACGAAGGCGTCGAGGTCCAGGTCGCGGGTCAGCTCGTCGAGGTGGCGGACCGCGTCGACCTTGGGCGCGAACACCTCGGCCAGCCGGTCCGGCGTCACCGTCCCGATCACCCCGGCGTCCGAAACGCCCGCCGTGTGCACCACGGCGGTCGGCCGGTGCTCCTCGAGCAGGGCCGCCACCTGGTCCCGGTCGGCGACGTCGCAGGCCGCGACCGATACGTCGGCGCCCAGGCCGGTGAGGTCGGTGACCAGGTCCTTCGCGCTCTCGGCGTCGAGGCCCCGGCGACTGGCCAGCACCAGCTGCCGGACGCCGTGCCGCTCGACGAGGTGCCGGGCGACCAGGCCGCCGAGCGAGCCGGTCCCGCCGGTGACCAGCACCGGTCCCCGGGTCTTGAAGCCGGCGGCCGGGTCCGGCCGGGCGGCGCGGGCGAGGCGGGGGATGGACAGGGTGGTGCCGCGCACCGCGACCTGCGGCTCGCCGTCGGCGAGCACCGACGCCAGCAGCGGCGGCACGTCGGCTTCGGGCTCGACGTCGAGCAGGACGATCCGGTCCGGGTTCTCCGCCTGCGCGGCCCGGACCAGCCCCCACACCGCGGCCGCGGCCGGGTCGTGCACCACACCGTCGCCGGCGGGCACCGCGCCGCGGGTCACGATCGCCAGCTTCGTCCCCTCCAGCCCGCCGCCGGCCAGCCAGCACTGGACCACGTCCAGCACCCGGACGGTGAGCGCCAGCACCGGGTCCTGGCCGGCGACGGCTTCCATGAGGGCGACCGCCGGCGCCTCCGCCGCGCCGGTGAGCACGTCGTCGGCGAGCGTCGCCACCTCTTCCGCGGAGGTGACCGGAACCCACGACGGCACCGGCCCCGAAGTATCCACAGAGGACAGTGGCGTCCAGTCCACGCGGTACAGCGAGCCGGCGCCCGCCGAACCCGCCGCCGTCGTCAGCTGCTCGTTCGACACCGGGCGACCGACCAGGGAATCGAGCGTCACGACCAGGCCGCCGGTCTCGTCCACGGCCTCCAGCGACAGGCTGTCCCGCTCGGGCTTGGCGACGCGGACTCGCAGCACCGAGGCGCCGGCCGCGTGCAGCCGCAGCCCGTTCCAGGCGAACGGCAGCCGCACCTCGTCGCCGTAGGACTCGGTGTCCGCCGCGGCGCTGACCATCGTCGAATGCAGGGCCGCGTCCAGCAGCGCGGGGTGGATGCCGAACCGGCCGGCTTCCGCGCGAGCGTCTTCGGGCAGCGCTATTTCGGCGAAGGTTTCGGTGTTGTCCCCACTGCCGCGCCGCCACACCGCCCGCACGGCCCGGAATGTGGGCCCGTAGCCGTAACCGACGTCCGCGAGCACGTCGTAGGCACCGGTGACGTCCACGGGTTCCGCCTCCGGTGGCGGCCAGGCGGCGAAGTCGAACGCGGCGGTTCCCCGCGGCCGGTTCTCCGGGACCAGCACGCCCGTGGCGTGCCGGATCCAGCCGTCCGCGTCCTCGCGCAGGGAGTGGACGTCCACGGTGCGCGAGCCGTCGTCGCCGGGGCCGCCGAGGGCGACCTGCACGCGGACCCCGCCGCGGCGGGGCACCACGAGCGGCGCCTCGATCACCAGCTCGTCGAGCACCGGGCAGCCGGCTTCGTCACCGGCCCGCACGGCCAGCTCGACCAGCCCGGTGCCGGGGACGATCACGACGTCCCGGACCGCGTGGTCGGCCAGCCAGGGGTGCGACCGCAGCGACAGCCGGGAAGTGAAGACCAGGCCGTCGGACTGCGGCAGCTCGACGACCGCGCCGAGCAGCGGGTGGTCCGCCCCGGCCAGCCCCAGCGAGACGGCGTCGGACGCGGTGTCCGCAGCGCGGAGCCAGTAGTGCTCGTGGTCGAAGGCGTACGTCGGGAGGTCGGCCCGGGCGGGCGGCACCAGCGACGTCCAGTCCACTTCGACCCCGCGGACGAAGAGCTCGGCCATCGACGTCAGCAGGCGCCGCAGACCGCCGTCGTCCCGGCGCAGCGAACCGGTGACGACGGCGTCGGTTTCGTCGGTGAGCTCGGTGATCGGCTGGACCAGCACCGGGTGGGCGCTGATCTCGACGAACACGCCGTGGCGCTGCTCGAGCAGCGCCGTCACGGCCGGCCCGAACCGCACCTGGCCGCGCAGGTTCCGGTACCAGTACCCGCCGTCCACGACTCCCGCGTCCCGGATCCACCCACCGGTCAGGGTGGAGAGGAACGGCACCAGCGGTGCCCGGGCGCCGATCCCGGCCAGCGCTTCGGCCAGGGTCTCCTCGATGTCTTCGACGTGCCGGGTGTGCGAGGCGTAGTCCACGGCCACCCGCCGGACGCGGACGCCCTGGCCGGACAGCGCTTCGAGGGCTTCGGCGAGGGCCTCGGCGTCCCCGGCGACCACCACCGACGACGGGCTGTTGACCGCGGCCACCTCGACCCGGCCGGCCCACGGCGCCAAGCGCGTGACGGCGTCTTCCTCGCTCAGGGCGACCGAGGCCATGCCGCCGCGGCCGGAGAGCTTCGCGGCGATGGCCTGGCTGCGCAGCGCGACCACCTTCGCCGCGTCTTCCAGCGACAACGCCCCCGACACACATGCCGCGGCGATCTCGCCCTGGGAGTGGCCGAGCACCGCGTCGGGCACCACCCCGGCCGAGGACCACACCGCGGCCAGGCCGACCATCATCGCGAAGCTCGCGGGCTGCAGGACATCCACCCGGTCCGACAGGCCGGCGTCATCGCCGCGCAGCACGTCGAGCAGCGACCAGTCGATCCACGGCGCCAGCGCGGCCGCGCACTCGGCGATCCGCTCCGCGAACACGGGGGACGTCTCCAGGAGTTCCCGGCCCATGCCCGCCCACTGCGTTCCCTGGCCCGGGAACACCCAGACGAGCTTGCCCGGCAGGCCGGACGCGGGCACCCGGCCGGTGACCAGGCCCGGTTCGTCCTCGCCGCGGGCCAGCGCAGAGAGACCACTGCGGGCTTCCTCGGCGGAATCCGCCACGACGACCGCGCGCTCGCCGAACAGCGCGCGGCCGGGCAGCGCACCGGCGACGCCGGGAAGAGGCTCGTCCTCGAGGAGCGAGGCCAGGCGGCGGGCCTGGCCGGCCAGGGATCCGGCGGTGCGGGCCGAAACGACCAGCGGCACCACGCCGCCGTCGTGCGGTCCGGCGACCGGCTCCGCCTCGGCCGGCGCTTCTTCGATGATCAGGTGGGCGTTGGTGCCGCTGATCCCGAACGAGGACACCCCGGCCCGGCGCGGACGGCCGGTGCGCGGCCACTCCCGCGCCTCGGTCAGCACTTCGACCGCCCCGGTGGACCAGTCGACCTGGCTGGTGGGCCGGTCCACGTGCAGGGTGGGCGGCATGACGCCGTGCCGCAGCGCCTGCACCATCTTGATCACCCCGGCGACCCCGGCGGCCGACTGCGTGTGCCCGAAGTTCGACTTCACCGACCCCAGCCACAGCGGCGTCTCCGGGTCCCGGTCCTTGCCGTAGGTGGCCAGCAGGGCCTGCGCCTCGATCGGGTCGCCCAGCGCCGTCCCGGTGCCGTGCCCCTCCACCATGTCCACATCGGACGGCTGGAGGCCGGCGCCGGCGAGGGCGCGGCGGATCACCCGCTGCTGCGACGGCCCGTTGGGGGCGGTCAGGCCGTTGGAGGCGCCGTCGGAGTTCACCGCGCTGCCGCGCAGCACGGCCAGCACCCGGTGGCCGCGCTCGCGCGCCACCGAAAGCCGCTCCAGCACGACGATCCCGGCACCCTCGGCCCAGCCGGTGCCGTCCGCGCCGTCCGCGTAGGCCTTGCACCGGCCGTCGCCGGCCAGGCCACGCTGCTTCGCGAACTCCACGAAGGTGCCCGGCGTCCCCATCACCGTGACGCCGCCGGCCAGGGCCATCGAGCACTCGCCCTGCCGCAGTGCCTGTCCGGCCAGGTGCATCGCGACCAGCGACGACGAGCACGCCGTGTCGATCGTGACGGCCGGCCCCTCGAACCCGAAGACGTAGGAGACCCGGCCCGACACGACGCTCGAAGCGCCCGCCGTGCTCGCGTACCCCTCCAGTTCGGCCGGATCCGCGCCCATCCCGTAGCCCTGGTTGGACACCCCGGCGAACACCCCGACGTCGGCGCCCTTCAACGAACCCGGGTCGACACCGACGCCTTCGAGGGCTTCCCAGGACGTCTCCAGCAGCAGCCGCTGCTGCGGGTCCATGGCCAGGGCCTCACGCGGCGAAATCCCGAAGAACCCCGCGTCGAAGAGGCCGGCGCCGTCGAGGAAACCACCCTGGCTGGTGTACGTCGTGCCGGAGCTGTCGGGGTCGTCGTCGAACAGGTTCTCCAGGTCCCAGCCCCGGTCCTCGGGGAAGGGGGACAGCCCTTCGAGGCCTTCGCGCACCAGGCGCCACAGGCCTTCGGGATCGGTGACCCCGCCCGGCAGCCGGCACGCCATGCCGACGATCGCGATCGGCTCGCCGGGATCCGCGGCGGCCGCGGCGGCCACCGGAGCGCTCGCCGCCGGGTCGCCGAGTTCGGCACGCAGGTAGCGGGCCAGCGCGATCGGCGTCGGGTAGTCGAAGACGAGCGTCGCGGGCAGCTTCAGCCCGCTCGCCTCGCGCAGGCGGTTCCGCAGTTCCACCGACGTCAGCGAGTCGAAGCCGGTGTCCTTGAACGCCGTGTCCGCGCGGACGGCTTCCGGGCCGGCGTGCCCGAGGACCAGCGCGACCTGCGTGCGGACGACGTCGAGCAGCAGCGCCTCCTGCTCCGCCGGGGCGAGCCCGGCGAGCCGCCCGGTCAGTCCACGGTCCACAGTGGACGCCGGACGCGCCTGCTGCCTGCCGGAGCGGACCAGGCCGCGCAGCAGGTGCGGCACCGTCCCGCCGGCGCGGGTCTTGCGCAGGTCGAGCTTGACCGGGACGACGAGCGCGTCCGGCGCGCCGACCGCGGCGTCGAACAGCTCCATGCCCTCGGCGGGCGAGATGGCCAGGACGCCGCCGCGGCTGGCGCGTGCCTGGTCGGCACCGCCGAGGTGGGCGGTCATGCCGTCGGTCTGCTCCCACAGGCCCCAGGCCAGCGAAGTGCCCGGCAGGCCCGCGGCCCGGCGGTTCGCCACCACGGCGTCGAGGTAGGCGTTGGCGGCGGCGTAGTTGCCCTGCCCGGCGGAGCCGAAGACCCCCGAGGCGGACGAGAACACGACGAAGGCGCCGAGGTCCAGCTCGCGGGTGAGCTCGTCGAGGTGGCGGACCGCGGTGACCTTCGGCGCGAACACGCCGGCCAGCCGCTCCCGCGTCAACGACTCGAAGACGCCGTCGTCCAGCACGCCCGCCGTGTGCACGACGGCGGCCGGGCGGTGTTCGGCCAGCAACGCGGCCACCTGGTCCCGGTCGGCCAGGTCGCACGCGACCACGGAGACCTCGGCGCCCTGGGCGGTGAGCTCGGCGGTCAGCTCGGCCATGCCAGCGGCGTCCGGGCCTCGCCGGCTGGCGAGCACCAGCCGCCGGACCCCGTGCCGGGCCACCAGGTGCCGGGCGGTGAGCACGCCCAGCGAGCCGGCCCCCGAGATCAGGACCGTCCCGTCGGGGCCGGACACGACCGGTTCCGCGACGGCTTCGGCACGCGCCAGCCGCGGGGCCGTCAGCGTGGTGCCCCGGACGGCGACCTGGGGCTCCCCCGAGGCCAGCACCGGACCCAGCGGGACGGCGCCGTCGGTGTCCAGCAGGACGATCCGGCCGGGGTTCTCCGCCTGCGCGGCCCGGACCAGCCCCCACACCGCGGCACCCGCGGGGTCGCGCACCACACCGTCGCCGGCGGGCACCGCACCCCGGGTCACCACGACCAGCCGGGCTTCGTCGGCCGCGTCGGCGAGCCAGGTCTGCACGGCCTCCAGGACCCGGCCGGTCAGTTCCAAGGGCTCTTCGCCGAAGGCTTCGAGCACCTCGACGTGATCCGTGGGTGCGTCTCCGGCCGCGGGAATCTCGGCCCATTCCAGGCGGAACAACGCGTCACGGTGAGCCGCCGCGCCCAGCTGTTCGGTCGACACCGGCCGGGAGACCAGCGAATCCGCCGTAACGACGAGACCGCCGGCCTCGTCCGCGGCCGCGACCGACAGGGCGTCCGGACCGCTCGGGGCGAGCCGGACCCGCAGCGCCGACGCCCCGGCCGCGTGCAGGACCAAGCCGTTCCAGGCGAACGGCAGCACCGGCCGGCCCGGCTCTTCCGTCGTGGTGGCACCGAGCATGCCCGCGTGCAGGGCGGCGTCCAGCAGGCCGGGGTGGATGCCGAACCGGGCGGCGTCCGCGCGGTCGTCCTCGGGGAGGGCGACCTCGGCGAACACCTCGTTGTTCTCCCCGCTGCCGCGCCGCCACACCGCCCGCAAGCCGCGGAAGGACGGCCCGTAGGCGTACCCGCGCTCGACGAGGCCGTCGTAGAAGTCCTCGACCTCGACGCGCTCGGCGCCGGGCGGCGGCCAAGCGGTGAAGTCGAACGGCTCCGGCCGCGACGGCGTCGCGGCCAGGAATCCGGTCGCGTGCCGGGTCCAGACCTCCGCACCGGCGTCCTCGCGCAGGGAGTACACCTCGACCGCGCGTGAACCGGTCTCCCCCGGCGCGCCCACGACGACCTGGATCCGGACCCCGCCGTGGCCGGGGACGACCAGCGGGGCCTCGATGACGAGTTCCTCGAGGACCGGGCAGCCGGCCTCGTCCCCGGCCCGGACCGCCAGCTCGACGAGCCCGGTGCCCGCGACGAGCACCACCCCGCCGATGACGTGATCGGCCAGCCAGGGGTGCGACTTCAGCGACAGCCGGGAGGTGAAGACCAGGCCGTCCGACTGCGGCAGCCGGACCACCGCGCCCAGCAGCGGGTGGTCGGCCGCGACCTGCCCGAGCGAGGCCGCGTCCGTGGCCGCCGCGGCGGGCTGCAGCCAGTAGTGCTGCTGGTCGAAGGCGTACTTCGGCAGGTCGACGAACCCGGTCACCGGCGGCAGCAGCGCGGACCAGTCGACCGCCACCCCGCGGACGAACAGCTCGGCGACCGCGGCGATCAGCGCGGTGTCCTCCGGCCGGTCGTCCCGCAGGGCCGCGACGCACGTGACGTCGGCCGATTCCTCGACAAGAGCGGTCAGCGCCGCGCCCGGCCCGAGCTCCACGAACAGCGAGCCGCCGTCCTCCGCCGCGGCCGCGACGCCCTCGGCGAACCGCACCGGCCGCCGCACGTGCTCGGCCCAGTAGCCCGGCCCGGTCAGTTCGCCGGGCCCGGCGAGCCGGCCGGTCACGTTGGAGACCACCGGGATCTCCGGCTCGCGCCACGTCACGCCGGCCAGCTCGGCGGCGAACTCGGCCAGCATCGGTTCCATCCGCGCGGAGTGGAAGGCGTGCGAGACCTTGAGCTGCTTGGTCTTGTGCCCGCGCTCGCGCATGCGGGCGGCGGCCGCGACGACCGCGTCTTCGTCCCCGGAGAGGACGACCGCCGAAGGGCCGTTGACGGCCGCGAGTTCCACGCCCTCGCCGAGCAGTCCGGCGACCTCGTCTTCGGAGGCGGCCACGGCGACCATCGCCCCGCCCGGCGCCAGCGCCTGCATCAGCCGGCCCCGCGCCGCGACGATCCGCGCGGCGTCCGGCAGCGAAAAGACGCCCGCGGCATGCGCGGCGGTGATCTCCCCGATCGAGTGGCCGAGCACCACGTCCGGCCGGACCCCCCAGGACTCGGCGAGCCGGAACAGCGCGCTCTCCACCGCGAACAGCCCGGCCTGCGTGAAGACCGTCTGGTTCAGCAGCCCGGTTTCGGCCGGCACTTCGCCGAGCACGACGTCCCGCACGCTGTGCCCGGCCCGTCCGGCCAGGCAGGCGTCCAGCTGCGCGCAGGCCTCGTCGAACGCCGTCGCGAACACCGGGTACCGGTCGTGCAGTTCGCGGCCCATCCCGAGCCGCTGCGACCCCTGGCCGGGGAAGACGTAGACGACCTTGCCGGGCTTGGCCGAACCGGTCACCACGCCGGGCGCGCGTTCCCCGCGGGCCACCGCACGCAGCCCCGCCACCGCTTCCTCGTCCGTTCCCGCGACCACGACCGCGCGGTCCCCGAGCAGTGCCCGGCCCGACCGCAGCGCGCTCGCCAGCCGGGCCCGTGACACGCCGCCCGACTCCAGGACGCCGGCGAGGCGGCCGGCCTGGGCCGCCAAGGACGCGGGGCTGCCCGCCGAAACGACCAGCGGCACCGGCCCCTCGGCCTCCGGTTCTTCCGCGACGGCTTCCGCCGGGGGTGCCTCCTCGAGGATCAGGTGCGCGTTCGTCCCGCTGATCCCGAACGCGGACACCCCGGCCCGGCGCGGCCGGTCGCCGCCGGGCCACTCGCGCGGCTCGGTCAGCAGTTCCACCGCACCGGCCGACCAGTCGACCTCGGGTGTCGGCTCGGCCACGTGCAGGGTCGGCGGCAGGGCGCCGTGCCGCAGCGCCTGCACCATCTTGATCACGCCCGCGACCCCGGCGGCCGCCTGCGTGTGCCCGAAGTTCGACTTGATCGAGCCCAGCCACAAGGGCCGCTCGCGGCCCTGGCCGTAGGTCGCCAGCAGCGCCTGCGCTTCGATGGGGTCGCCCAGCGCGGTGCCCGTCCCGTGCGCCTCGACGACGTCCACATCGGACGCGACCAGTCCGGCCCCGGCCAGCGCCTTGCGGATCACGCGTTGCTGCGACGGCCCGTTCGGCGCGGTCAGGCCGTTCGACGCGCCGTCCTGGTTCACCGCGCTGCCGCGGATCACCGCCAGGATCCGGTGCCCGCGCTCCTGCGCCACCGAAAGCCGTTCGAGGACGAGCACCCCGGCGCCCTCGGCCCAGCCGGTGCCGTCCGCGGTCGAGGAGAAGGCCTTGGACCGGCCGTCGGCGGCCAGCACCCGCTGGCGGGAGAACGCGACGAAGGTGCCGGGCGTCGGCATCACCGTCGCCCCGCCGGCGAGCGCCATCGAGCACTCGCCCGCGCGCAGTGCCTGGGCGGCGAGGTGGATGGCCACCAGCGACGACGAGCACGCCGTGTCGATGGTGACCGCCGGGCCTTCGAGCCCGAAGACGTAGGACACCCGGCCCGAGGCCACGCTCGACGCCGCCCCGATGCCCGCGAACGCCTCCAGGTCCGGCGTGATCGCCCCGGCGCCGTAGCCCTGGGTGAAGACCCCGGAGAACACGCCGACGTCACTGCCCTTCAGCGAAAGCGGGTCGATGGCGGCATCTTCGATGGCCTCCCACGACGTCTCCAGCAGCACCCGCTGCTGCGGGTCCATGACGAGGGCCTCGCGCGGCGAGACGCCGAACAGGCCCGCGTCGAACTGCCCGGCGCCGCGCAGGAAGCCGCCCTGGCTGGTGTACGACGTCCCGGGGTGGTCGGGGTCCGGGTCGAACAGGCCGTCGGTGTCCCACCCCCGGTCGTCGGGGAAGTCCGAGAGGGCGTCGACGCCGCCGGCCACGAGCTGCCACAGGTCTTCGGGCGACGACACCCCACCCGGGAACCGGCAGGCCATCCCGACGACGGCGAGCGGCTCGTCGGCGTGCCGGGCCCCCTGCTTGCGCAGGCTGTGCAGCTCCGCCGTGACGCGCTTGAGGTACTTGAGGAGTTTCTCGTCCGTGGCCATTCCTGTGTCCTCACAAAGGTTGCTGGAGCGTCGGTCTCGAACCGGGGTCAGGTGAGACCCAGCTCCTCGTCGATGAAGTCGAGGACTTCGTCGGCGGACGCGGACTCGAGCCGGTCCGCCAGCGTTTCGCCGCCGGTCTGGTCGGTCACCCCGTTGCAGCGGGCCACCAGGCCCTGCAGCCGGAGGGTGAGACCGGTCTTCGTGGATTCGTCGAGCCGCAGCCCGCCGAGCAGCGCCTCGACGTCTTCGAGCCGGGCGTGCACCACCGAAAGCGCGTCGTCGCCGGCCCCGAGTTCGTCGCGCAGGTGCCGGGCGAGGACCAGCGGGGTCGGGTAGTCGAAGGCGAGCGTCGCGGGCAGCTTCAGCCCGGTGCTCTCCCGCAGCCGGTTGCGCAGGTCGACCGAGGTGAGCGAGTCGAACCCGGCGTCCTTGAACGCGGTGTCGGCGCGGACCGCGTCCGCCCCGCTGTGCCCGAGCACCGCCGCGACCTGACCGCGCACGAGGTCGACGAGCAGCGCCTCCTGGTCGGGCGCGGCCAGCCCGGCCAGCCGGCCCAGCAGCTGGTTGTCCACTGTGGACGCGGCCTGGGCCTGCCGCCGTCCGGTGCGGACCAGGCCGCGCAGCAGGTGCGGCACGGCACCGCCGGCCCGCACCTCCCGCAGGTCGAGCTTGACCGGCACGAGCAGCGCGGGCGGTGTGCCCGGTGCCGTACTGGAAAGTGCCGTGTCGAACAGGGCCATGCCCTCCTCGGCCGTGATCGGCCGCACCCCGCCCCGGCTCATCCGCGCCTGGTCGGTGCCACCGAGGTGCGCGGTCATGCCGGTGGCCTGCTCCCACAGGCCCCAGGCCAGCGAGAGGCCGGGCAGCCCGGCCGCCCGGCGGCTCGCCATCGCCGCGTCCAGGAACGCGTTCGCCGCCGCGTAGTTGCCCTGCCCCGGCGAGCCGAACACGCCCGAGCCGGAGGAGAAGACGACGAACGCGCCGAGTTCCCGGTCGCGGGTCAGCTCGTCGAGGTGGCGGACCGCGTCGACCTTGGGCGCGAACACCTTGGCCAGCCGCTCCGGGGTCAGCGTCCCGATGACGCCGTCGTCCAGGACCCCCGCCGTGTGGATGACGCTCGCCGGGCGGTGGGCGGCCAGGAGGGCGGCCACCTGGTCCCGGTCGGCGAGGTCGCAGGCGACGACGGACACGTTCGCGCCCTCGCCGGTGAGGTCGGTGACGAGGTCCTTCGCGCCGTCGGCGTCCAGGCCGCGGCGGCTGGCGAGCACCAGCTTCCGCACGCCGTGGTGGGTGACCAGGTGCCGCGCCACGATCTCGCCGAGCACACCCGCACCGGAGACGAGGACCGTCCCTTGTGGACTGGGCACCGCGGCCTCGGTCGCCTCGGCGCGGGCCAGGCGCGGGACGTACAGCGCTGTGCCGCGCACCGCGACCTGCGGCTCACCGGTGGCCAGCACCGCACCCAGCGGAACTTCGCCGTCGGTGTCCAGCAGGACGATCCGATCCGGGTTTTCCGCCTGCGCGGACCGGACCAGGCCCCAGACCGCCGCCGCGGCCGGGTCGGTCACCGGGGTGTCCCCGGCGGGCACCGCGCCGCGCGTCACCACGACCATGCGTTCCGCCTCGGGCTCGGTCAGCCAGGCCTGGAGCCGCTCCAAGACTCGGGAGGTCGCCGCCAGCGCGGAATCGCCCGCGGGAACCTCCAGCACCTCGGTGTCGTCTGCGGCGGCCACCACGCCACTCTCGAGCAGCTCGATCCAGTTCACCTGGAACAGCGAGTCTTGGGTGGTGGTGCGCGGCTGCCCGATCGACACCGGGCGCAGGGCGACCTCCTTCGCCGTGACGACCAGGTTGCCGGCGCCATCGGCCGCTTCCAGGAACCCGCCGGGCACCAACCGGACCCGCAGCGTCGACGCCCCCGCGGCGTGCAGTGTCAGGCCTCGCCATTCCATGGGCTGCGTCAGACCGTCATCGCCGGGCAGGGCGGGGTGCAGGGCCGCGTCGAGGAGCGCGGGGTGGATGCCGAACGCGCCGGGGTCCGCATCGTCCGGCAAGGAGACTTCGGCGAAGATCTCGTCGCCGGCCTGCCAGGTCGCCGGAACGCCGCCGATCTGCCGGGCGCCCGGGGGCGGCCAAGCCGTGAAGTCGAACCCGCTGCCGGCGGACGGCGTCGCCGACAGGGTTCCGGTGGCGTGCCGGGTCCACTCGTCGGTGGCGTCTTCGGGCTGGGAGTGCACTTCCAGGGTCCGGACGCCGCTCTCGGCCGGTCCGCTCACCGTGACCTGCACCCGGATCGCGCCGCGTTCCGGCACGACCAGGGGCGTCTCGATGACGAGTTCGTCCAGCACCGGGGTGCCGGCCTCGTCACCGGCCCGGACCGCCAGCTCGACGAGCGCGCTGCCGGGCACGACAACGACGTCGTCCAGGGTGTGCTCGGCCAGCCACGGCTGCGCCTTCAGCGACCACGCCGAGGTGAAGACCAGGCCGCCGGTCTGCGGCAGCCGGACCACCGGACCGGCCGCGTCGGCCGCGGTCTCGACGTACCGCAGCCAGTAGTGCTGGTGGTCGAAGGCGTACGTCGGCAAGTCGACGCGCGCGGGCGGCACCATCGTGGCCCAGTCCACGTCGACGCCGCGGACGAACAGCTCGGCCATCGACGTCAGCAACCGGTGCAGGCCGCCCTCCTCACGCCGCAGCGAGCCGGTGACGACCGAGTCGTCGGCTATCTCGCTGATCGCCTGGACGAGCACGGGGTGCGCGCTGACCTCGACGAACACCCGGTGGCCCAGGCCGAGCAGCTCGGCCACCGCCGGGCCGAAGCCGACCTGGTTGCGCAGGTTCCGGTACCAGTAATCGCCGTCGAAAACTCCGGCGTCGCGGATCCAGTCGCCGGTGAGGGTGGAGAAGAACGGCAGCGTCGGCGCCTGCGCCTCGATCCCGGCGAGTGCCTCGGCGAGGGGCTCCTGGATGTCTTCGACGTGCCGGGTGTGCGAGGCGTAGTCGACGGCCACCCGCCGGACCCGGATCTCGTGCGCGGACAACGCTTCGAGGGCCTGGTCGAGGGCCTCGGCATCGCCGGCGACGACCACCGACGACGGGCTGTTGACCGCGGCCACCTCGACCCGGCCGGCCCACGGCGCCAAGCGTGTGACGGCGTCTTCCTCGCTCAACGCGACCGAGGCCATCCCCCCGCGACCGGCCAGTTTCGCCGCGATGGCCTGGCTGCGCAGGGCAACCACCTTCGCCGCGTCCTGCAGCGACAACGCCCCCGCCACACACGCGGCCGCGATCTCACCCTGGGAGTGCCCCACGACGGCATCGGGCCGGACGCCCACGGACTGCCACACCGCGGCCAGGCCGACCATCACGGCGAAACAGGCGGGCTGCAGCACGTCGACCCGGTCCAGGTCGCCCTCGCCGCGGAGGACGTCGAGCAGGGACCAGTCGATCCACGGTTCGAGGGCGGCCGCGCACTCGCCGATCCGCTCGGCGAACACCGGCGACGCGTCGAGAAGCTCCCGGCCCATGCCCACCCACTGCGAACCCTGGCCCGGGAACACCCACACGACCTTGCCCGGCACGCCCGAGGCGGCCACCGTGCCGGTCACCACGCCGGGCGTGCTTTCGCCGCGGGCCACTGCCGCCAGTCCGGTCGTCGCCTCCTCGCGCGTGCCCGCCACCACGACGGCCCGGTCCGCGAACAGGGAGCGGCCGGACACCAGCGCCCCCGCGATGTCGGAGAGGGGCTCGCCGGACGTCTCGAGGAACGCCGCCAGCCGCCCGGCCTGACCGGCCAGGGCTCCGGCGCCGCGGGCGGACACCACGACCGGCACCACCCCGGCGGAGGGCGCTTCCGCGACCGGCGTCTCCTCCTCGGGCGCTTCCTCCAGGATGAGGTGGGCGTTGGTCCCGCTGATCCCGAACGAGGACACCCCGGCCCGGCGCGGCCGGCCTTCGCGCGGCCACTCCCGCGCCTCGGTCAGCAGCGAGACCGCGCCGGCCGACCAGTCGACCTCGGTGGACGGCTGGTCGACGTGCAGCGTCGGGGGCAGCACGCCGTGGCGCAGCGCCTGCACCATCTTGATCACGCTGGCCACGCCCGCGGCCGCCTGTGTGTGCCCGAGGTTCGACTTGACCGAACCGAGCCACAGCGGCTTCTCCGGGTCCCGGCCCTTCCCGTAGGTGGCCAGCAGCGCCTGCGCTTCGATCGGGTCGCCCAGCGTCGTGCCCGTGCCGTGCCCCTCGACGACGTCCACATCGGACGGTGCCAGCCCGGCTTCGGCGAGCGCGGCGCGGATCACCCGCTGCTGCGACGGCCCGTTGGGTGCGGTCAAGCCGTTCGAAGCGCCGTCCTGGTTGACCGCGATGCCCCGCAGCACCGCCAGCACCCGGTGCCCGCGCTCACGGGCGACCGAAAGCCGTTCCAACGCGACGACGCCGACGCCCTCGGCCAGCCCCATGCCGTCGGCGCTGTCGGCGAACGCCTTGCAGCGCCCGTCCATGGCCAGCCCGCGCTGCCGGGAAAACGAAACGAAGGAACCGGGCTGCGCCATCACCATCGCGCCGCCGGCCAGCGCCATCGAGCACTCGCCGCGCCGCAGCGCCTGCGCGGCGAGGTGCATCGCCACCAGCGACGACGAACACCCGGTGTCGACGGTGACCGCCGGCCCCTCGAAGCCGAGGACGTACGACACCCGGCCGGACGCGATGCACGGCGCCGCACCGGTGCCGACGAAGCCCTCCAGTTCCGGCGCGACCACGCCGCCACCGGCGCCGTAGCCCATGCTCGCGACGCCGGTGAAGACGCCGATGTCGCTGCCCTTCAGGGAAAGCGGGTCGGTGCCGGTGCGCTCGATGGCCTCCCAGGACGTCTCCAGCAGCAGCCGCTGCTGCGGGTCCATCGCGACGGCCTCGCGCGGCGAGATCCCGAAGAACCCCGCGTCGAAGAGGCCGGCCTCGTGGAGGAAGCCACCCTGGTCCGTGTACGTCGTGCCCGGGCGGTCGGGGTCCGGGTCGACGAGCCCGTCGACGTCCCAGCCGCGGTCACCGGGGAACGCGGAGACGGCGTCGGTCCCCTCGGCCACCAGCCGCCACAGGTCCTCGGGCGAGGACACCCCGCCCGGGTACCGGCACGCCATGGCGACGATGGCGATCGGCTCCCGCGCCTGGTCCTCGACCTCGCGCAACCGCGTGCGGGCGTCGCGGGCGTCGGCGATGGCCCGCTTGAGGTAGTCGCGGAGTCGTCCCTCGTCAGCCACTGAACTCAACTCCCAGAAGTCTCACGTGTGCTCGCTTTTCGGGGGTCCGGGTTCCGAAACCCCGGATGTCACGGCGGGTTCAGTCGAGCCCGTCGACGAGGGCGAACAGCTCCTCGTCGCTGGCCGTGTCGAGATCGTCGGACGGGTCCGGCCGCGCCTCGGCCGCCTCGGCGGCCTTGAGCAGTTCCCGCAGCCGCGCGGTGATCCGGTCGCTGTCCGGGGCGCCGGCGGCCGCGATGGCCGCCTCCAGCCCGGCGAGCCCGGCCAGCACCGCGTCGGTCGGGGACGCCTCGTCGACGCCGAGTTCCGCCCGCAGGTGCCGGGCCAGCGCGAGCGGGTTCGGGTGGTCGAAGACCAGCGTCGCGGGCAGTTTCAGCCCGGTCGTCTCGCGCAGCCGGTTGCGCAGCTCCACCGACGTCAGCGAGTCGAACCCGGCGTCCTTGAACGCCGCGTCCGCGCGGACGCCGGAGCTGTCGGCGTGCCCGAGCACGACGGCGACCTGGCCGCGGACGAGGTCGAGCAGCAGCGCTTCCTGTTCGGCCACGGCGAGCCCGGCCAGCCGGCGTTCCAGGCCGCCGTCCTCGGTGGCCGCCGCCCGCGCCGCCTGCCGGCCCGCCCGGACCAGCCCGCGCAGCAGGTGCGGCACGGTGCCGCCCGCGGCCGCGTCGGCCCGCACCTCGCGCAGGTCGAGCTCGATCGGCACCAGCAGCGCCTCTCCGGCCGCGAGCGCCGCGTCGAACAGCTCCATGCCCTCGGCGGACCCCAGCGCCCGGACGCCACCGCGGCCCTCGCGCCGGCTCATCCGGGCCAGGGTGAGGTCGTCGATGGTGTCCGCCATGCCGGTGAGCTGCTCCCACGGGCCCCAGGCCAGCGAAAGCCCGGGCCGGCCCGCCGCGCGGCGGGCGGCCATCAGGCCGTCGAGGAAGGCGTTCGCCGCCGCGTACCCGCCGCTGCCCGCGCCCATGAAGATCGAGGAGGCGGACGAGTAGGCGATGAACGCGTCGAGGTCGAGGTCGCGGGTCAGCTCGTCGAGGTGGCGGACCGCGTCGACCTTGGGCGCGAACACCTTGGCCAGCCGCTCCCGGGTCAGCGCCCCGGTGACACCGGCGTCGAACACGCCCGCCGTGTGCACCACCGCGGTCAGCGGGTGGTCCTTCAGCAGCGCGGCCACCTGGTCCCGGTCGGAGACGTCGCAGGCGGCGACCGTCACGTCGGCGCCGTGCCCGGTCAGCTCGGCGACGAGGTCGTCGATGCCCTCGGCGTCCCGGCCCCGCCGGCTGGCCAGCACGAGCCGCCGCACGCCGTGCCGGGTGACCAGGTCGCGGGCCGCGAGCGCACCCAGCGTCCCGGCGCCGGAGACCAGGACCGTCCCGTCCGGACGGAACGTCAGCGGGGCTTCCGCCGGTTCGGTGACGCGGGCGAGCCGCGGCACCGAGAACGTCGTGCCACGCAGCGCGAGCTGCGGCTCACCGGTCGCCAGCACCGCTTCCAAGGGCACTTCGCCGTCGGTGTCCAGCAGGACGAACCGGTCCGGGTTCTCCGCCTGCGCGGCCCGGACCAGCCCCCACACCGCGGCACCGGCCGGGTCGCGCACCACACCGTCGCCGGCGGGCACCGCACCCCGGGTCACCACGACCAAGCGGGCTTCCTCCGCCGCGTCGGAAAGCCACGTCTGCAGGGCGGCCAGCACCCGGCCGGCCAGTTCCAAGGGCTCCGCACCGACGGCTTCGAGCACCTCGGCCCGATCGGCGGGCACCGCAGTGTCCACAGTGGGCAGTTTGGTCCAGTCCACCCGGTACAGCGAGCTGGTGCGCGCGGTGTCCAGCCGGTCGAGCGCCACCTCGCGGAGGATCAGCGAATCCATGGTCAGGACCGGGGCACCGGTCTCGTCGGCGGCCTCGACGGTCAGCGCGTCCGGCCCGCCGGGCGCGACGCGGACCCGGAGGCCCGCGGCCCCGGCGGCGTGCAGCGCCAGCCGGTTCCACGAGAACGGCATCACGGACTTGCCGGGCACGCCGGACGCGGCGATCGTCCCGGTCTGCAGGGCCGCGTCCAGCAACGCCGGGTGCAGGCCGAACCGGGCGGCGTCCTCCCGCCGGTCGCCGGGCAGGGCGACCTCGGCGAACACCTCGTCCCCGCGCTGCCACACCGCCCGCACGCCCTGGAACAAGGGCCCGTACGCGTACCCGCGCTCGGCGAGGTCGGCGTAGAAGGCGCCGATCTCGACGCGCTGCCCGTCCGGCGGCGGCCACGCGGTGAAGTCGAAGCCAGGGCCACCCGCCGGGGTCGCCGACACTGTGCCGGTCGCGTGCCGGGTCCACACGTCGTCGCGCTGGGAGTGGACGTCCACCGTGCGCGCGCCGTTCTGGTCCGGGCCGCTCACCGTGACCTGGACGTTCACCCCGCCCTGCGCGGGCACGAGCAGCGGCGCCTCGGTCACGAGTTCGTCCAGCACCGGGCAACCGGCTTCGTCGCCGGCCCGCACGGCCAGCTCGACCAGCCCGGTGCCGGGGAACAGCACCACCCCGCCGATGGTGTGGTCGGCCAGCCACGGGTGCGTCCGCAGCGACAACCGCGAGGTGAAGACCAGGCCGTCCGACTGCGGCAACCGGACGACCGCGCCGAGCAGCGGGTGCGCCACTTCGGCCTGGCCGAGCGAGACGGCGTCCGCCCGCGCGGCCGGCTGGAGCCAGAAGTGCTGGTGGTCGAAGGCGTACGTCGGGAGGTCCACGCGCGCGGGCGGCACCAGCGTGGCCCAGTCCACCCGCACACCGCGGACGAACAGCTCGGCCATCGAAGTCAGCAGGCGACGCAGGCCGCCGTCGTCGCGCCGGAGCGTCCCGGTGACGACCGCATCGGTGAGCTCGCTGATCGGCTGCACCAGCACCGGGTGCGCACTGACCTCGACGAACACCCCGTGCCCCTGTTCGATCAGCGCGGCCACCGCCGGGCCGAACCGGACCTGGTTGCGCAGGTTGCGGTACCAGTACCCGCCGTCGAGGACGCCGGCGTCCCGCACCCGGTCGCCGGTGACGGTGGAGTGGAACGGCACGTCCGGGGCCCGCGCCGTGATCCCGGCCAAGGTCTCGGCGAGGGTGTCGCGGATGTCCTCGACGTGCCGGGTGTGGGAGGCGTAGTCAACGGCCACCTGCCGGACGCGGACGCCGTCCCCGGCCAGCACCTCCAGGGCCTCGTCGAGGGCCTGGGCGTCGCCCGCGATCACCACCGAGGCGGGGCCGTTGACCGCGGCCACCTCGATCCGGCCGTCCCACAGGGCCAGCCGCGCGGTGGCCTCGGCTTCGCTCAACGCGACCGACGCCATGCCACCGCGGCCGGACAGCCGCGCCGCGATCGCCTGGCTGCGCAGGGCAACCACCTTCGCGGCGTCGTCGAGGGTGAGCGCCCCGGACACGCAGGCCGCGGCGATCTCGCCCTGCGAGTGGCCGACGACGGCGTCCGGCCGGACACCCACCGACTCCCACACCGCGGCCAGCCCCACCATCACCGCGAAGCACGCGGGCTGCAGCACCTCGACCCGCTCCAGGTCACCCTCGCCACGCAGGACGTCCAGCAGCGACCAGCCGGTCCACTGGTCCAGCGCGGCCGCGCACTCCTTGATCCGCTCGGCGAACACCGGGGACGCGTCGAGCAGTTCCCGGCCCATGCCGGCCCACTGCGTCCCCTGTCCCGGGAACACCCAGACGACCTTGCCCGGTTTGCCCGCGCTCCCGGTCACGACACCGGGCGCGGCTTCACCGCGCGCCAGCGCACCGAGCCCGGCCGCGGCTTCCTCGTCCGAACCGGCCACCACGACCGCGCGATCCTCGAGCAGCGCGCGCCCGGACACCAGCGCGCCGGCGAGGCTCGCCAGTGGCACGTCCACCCCGGTCAGCCGTTCGGCCTGACCGGCCAGGGAACCCTTGCCGCGCGCGGAGACCACCAGCGGCACGACGTCCACGGGAGCCGGCACGGGCGCGGCGGGCTCCTCCGGCGCTTCCTCGATGATCAGGTGCACGTTCGTGCCGCTGACCCCGAAGGACGACACCCCGGCCCGGCGCGGCCGGTCGCCGCGCGGCCAGCCGCGGCTCTCGGTCAGCAGTTCCACCGCGCCTTCGGACCAGTCCACCTGCGAGGTGGGCTCGTCGACGTGCAGGGTCGGCGGCATGACGCCGTGCCGCAGCGCCTGCACGACCTTGATCACGCTCGCCACGCCCGCGGCCGCCTGCGTGTGCCCGATGTTCGACTTCAGCGAGCCGAGCCACAACGGCGTCTCCCGCTCTTGGCCGTAGGTCGCCAGCAACGCCTGCGCCTCGATGGGATCGCCCAAGCTCGTCCCGGTCCCGTGCGCCTCGACGAGGTCCACATCGGACGGTCCGAGGCCGGCGTCGGCCAGCGCGGCGCGGATCACGCGCTGCTGCGAAGGGCCGTTCGGAGCGGTCAGGCCGTTCGACGCGCCGTCCTGGTTCACCGCGCTGCCGCGCAGCACGGCCAGCACCCGGTGGCCCCGCTCGCGCGCCACCGAAAGCCGCTCCAGCACGAGCACGCTGATGCCCTCGGCCAGCACCATGCCGTCGGCGCCCGAGGCGAACGCCTTGCACCGCCCGTCGGTGGCCAGGCCCCGCTGCCGGGAGAAGACGACGAAGGAGTCGGGGCCCGACATCACCATCGCGCCGCCGGCCAGGGCCATCGAGCAGTCCCCTCGACGCAGGGCCTGTGCGGCGAGGTGCATCGCCACCAGCGACGACGAGCACGCCGTGTCGATCGTGACGGCCGGCCCCTCGAACCCGAAGACGTAGGAGACCCGGCCCGAGGCCACGCTCGACGCCAGCCCGGTGCCCGCGAAGCTCTGCATCTCCGGCCCGGTCAGGCCGCCGCCGTAGCCCGACCCGCCCGCGCCGGTGAACACGCCGACGTCGGTGCCCTGCAACGAGGCCGGGTCGAGGCCGACGCCTTCCAGCGCCTCCCAGGACGCCTCCAGCAGCAACCGCTGCTGCGGGTCCATGGCCAGGGCCTCGCGCGGCGAAATCCCGAAGAAGCCGGGGTCGAACAGGGCCGCGTCGTGGAGGAAGCCACCCCGATCGGTGTACGACGTCCCCGCGTGGCCGGGGTCCGGGTCGAACAGGGTGTCCAGGTCCCAGCCGCGGTCGGTGGGGAACCCCGACACGGCGTCGCCGCCCTCGGCCACCAGCCGCCAGAGGTCACCGGGCCCGGTGACACCACCGGGCAGCCGGCAGGCCATGCCGACGATGGCGATCGGCTCGCCGGCCGCGTCGGCGAGCTGCCGGTTCCGCTTCTTCAGCGTGCCGACCTCTTCGAGCGACTTCCGCAGCGCCTCGACGACCTTTTCATACGACGCACTCACCACTTGCCCCAATCACTCGTCGCCGAAAGCCAGTTGCACGAGGTCGTCGACGCCCAGGTCGGCGATCGACCGCTCCTCGCCCGCGTCCTCGGCCGCGATGGACGCCAGCGCGTGCCGCAGCCGGTCGTCCGCCTCGTGCCCGTTCCCATTGCTCTCCGGGACCAGCCGCGCGCCCAGGTAACGGGCCACCGCAAGGGGATTCGGGTAGTCGAACACCAGCGTCGCGGGCAGTTTCAGGCCGGTCGCCTCACGCAGCCGGTTGCGCAGTTCCACCGACGTCAGCGAGTCGAACCCGGTGTCCTTGAACGCCGTGTCCGGGCGCACGGCCTCCGGCCCGTCGTAGCCGAGCACCACCGCGACCTGCCCGCGCACCAGGTCGACCAGCACCGCCGCGCGCTCGGCCACCGGCAGCCCGGCGAGCCGCCCGGCCAGCCCACGGTCCACAGTGGACGCCGACCGCGCCTGGGTCCGGCTGGGCCGGACCAGACCGCGGAACAGGACCGGAACCGTGCCCGCCCGCATCGCGGCGAGGTCGAGCTTGATCGGCACCAGCAGGGAGTCGGCCATCCGCAGCCCCAGGTCGAACAGCGCCAGGCCCTCGGCCCGGGTCAGTTCCAGGACGCCGTTGCGGCTCGCCCGCGCGTGGTCGACGTCGCTGAGGTGGGCGGCCATGCCGCTGCTGCGTTCCCAGAGGCCCCAGGCCAGGGACAGGCCCGGCAGGCCCGCGGCCCGGCGACTCGCCATCGCCGCGTCCAGGAAGGCGTTGGCCGCCGCGTACGGACCCTGTCCCCCGCCGCCCATCACCCCGGCGACGGACGAGAACACGACGAACGCGCCGAGGTCCCGGTCGCGGGTCAGCTCGTCGAGGTGAATCGCGGCGGTGACTTTGGCCGCGTACACGTTCGCCAGCTGATCGGGCGTCAGCGCCTCGATCACGCCGTCCTCGAAGACGCCCGCGGTGTGCACCACCCCGGTCAGCTCCGGGAGGTCCGCGAGCAGAGCGGCCACCTGGTCGCGATCCGAGACGTCACAGGCCACGAAGGACACGTCCGCGCCTTCGCCGGTGAGCTCGGTGATCAGGTCCTGGGCGCCCTCGGCGGCCAGGCCCTGCCTGCTGGCCAGCACCAGCCGGCGCACGCCGTGCCGGGTCACCAGGTGCCGGGCGACCAGCGCGCCCAGCGATCCGGCGCCCGAGACGAGGACCGTCCCGTCCGGGTCGAACGCGGCGGGCGCGTCCGCGATCCGGGTGGCGCGGGCGAGCCGGGGCACGAAGACCGTCGTCCCGCGCACCGCGAGCTGCGGCTCACCGGAGGCCGGCACCGCGCCCAGCGGAACTTCGCCGTCGGTGTCCAGCAGGACGATCCGGTCCGGGTGCTCCGCCTGCGCGGACCGGACCAGGCCCCACACCGCGGCCGCGGCCGGGTCGGTCAGGGTGTGGTCGCCGCCCGCGGGCACCGCGCCGCGGGTCGTCACGACCAGCCGGGATTCCTCGAGCGCGGGCGCGGCCAGCCACGCCTGCACGACTTCCAGGGCCCGGGTGGTGACGGCCAAGGCGTCCGCACCGGCGGCTTCCCAGACCACCACCGGTGGCACGTCCGCCTTCTCCGCCAGGGCTACGACGTCGTCGGCGGTGTCCACCTGCCGCCACGGCGGCGGTTCCGCACCCGGCACGGCGGGCAGTTCGGTCCAGTCGACGCGGAACATCGCGTCGTGGCCCGTGTCGGCCGCCGCGCCCAGCTGCTCGGCCGAAACCGGCCGGGAGACGAGCGATGCCATCGTGAGGACCAGGTCGCCGGTTTCGTCGGCGGCTGCCACGGAAAGCGCGTCCGAGCCGCTGGGCGAGAGCCGGACCCGCAGGGCCGAAGCACCCGCGGCGTGCAGGACCAGGCCGTTCCAGGCGAACGCGAGCACCGGCTCTCCGGGCTCGCCGCCGACCGTGGCGGCCTGCAGCGCCGCATCGAGCAGCGCCGGGTGGACGCCGAACCGGCCCGCGTCCTTGCGCAGGTCCTCGGGCAAGGCGACCTCGGCGAAGACGTCACCGCCGCGGCGCCACACCGCCCGCAGCCCCTGGAACGCCGGCCCGTACCCGTACCCGCGCTCAGCCAGGTCGGAGTAGAAGGTCTCGACGTCGATGCGCTCGGCGTCCGCGGGCGGCCAGGCGTGGAAGTCGAGCTCGGGCGCCTGGCCCGGCGCCGACGACAGCACACCGGTGGCGTGCCGCGTCCAGCTCCCCGTGCCGCCGTCGCGCTGGGAATAGACGTCCACCGCGCGCGTGCCGGTCTCGTCCGGGCCGCTCAGCGCGACCTGGACCCGGACCGCGCCTTGGGCGGGCACGACCAGCGGCGCCTCGATGATCAGCTCGTCGAGGGCGGTGCACCCGGCTTCGTCGCCGGCGCGCACGGCCAGTTCGGCCAGCCCGGAGCCGGGGAGGATCACCACGCCGCCGACCGCGTGGTCGGCGAGCCACGGGTGTGTCCGCACCGACAGCCGCGAGGTGAACACCAGGCCGTCGGACTGCGGCAGCTCGACGACCGCGCCCAGCAGCGGGTGGTCGGCCGCCGCCTGGCCCAGCGAGGCCGCGTCGGTCGCGGACTCGGCGGGCCGGAGCCAGTAGTGCCGGTGGTCGAAGGCGTACTTGGGCAGGTCGACCCGGGCCGTCCGCGGCAGGACCGCGGTCCAGTCGAGCGGGACACCCCGCACGAACAGCTCGGCCATCGACGTCAGCAGGCGGCGGAGGCCACCGTCGTCGCGTCGGAGCGACCCGGTCACCACCGCGTCGTCGCTGAGTTCACCGAGCGGCTGGACCAGCACCGGGTGCGCGCTGACCTCGACGAACACGCCGTGGCCCTGGCGAACGAGTGCCGCCACCGCCGGGCCGAACCCGACCTGGTTGCGCAGGTTCCGGTACCAGTAGCCGCCGTCCACGACCCCGGCGTCGGTGATCCAGTCACCGGTCAGCGTCGAGAAGAACGGCACCGCCGGGGCCTGGGCTTCGATTCCGGCCAAGGTTTCGGCCAGCAGGTCCTCGATGGCTTCGACCTGGTTGGTGTGGGATCCGTAGTCCACGGCCACCCGCCGGACGCGGATTTCCTGACCGGACAACGCTTCGAGGGCCTCGTCGAGGGCGTCGGCCGCCCCGGCGATCACCACGGAGGTGGGGCTGTTGACCGCGGCGACCTGGACCCGGTCGGCCCACGGCGCCAGCCACGCGGTCGCGTCTTCATCGCTCAACGCGACCGAGGCCATGCCACCGCGGCCGGCCAGCCGGGTGGCGATCGCCTGGCTGCGCAACGCGACCACCTTCGCCGCGTCCGGCAGCGACAACGCCCCCGACACGCAGGCGGCGGCGATCTCGCCCTGCGAGTGGCCGACGACGGCATCCGGGCGGACACCTGCCGATTGCCACACCGCGGCCAGGCCGACCATCATCGCGAAGCTCGCGGGCTGCACGACGTCCACGCGATCCAGCAGATCGGACTCGCCGCGCAGCACATCGAGCAGCGACCAGTCGATCCACGGCTCCAGCGCGGCCGCGCACTCGGCGACCCGCTCGGCGAAGACCGGCGAGGAGTCCAGGAGTTCCCGGCCCATGCCCACCCACTGCGAGCCCTGGCCGGGGAACACCCAGACGAGCTTGCCCGGCGAGCCCGCCCGCCCGGTGATCACGGCAGCCGAACCTTCGCCGCGGGCCAGCGCCTCCAGGCCCGTCACGGCTTCTTCGCGGGAGCCCGCGACGACGACCGCGCGTTCGCTCAGCGCGGCCCGGTTCGTCACCAGCGCCCGGGCCACGCCCGCCAGGGGTACGTCACCCCCCGCGAACCCGGCGAGCCGGCCGGCCTGAGCGGCCAGGGAAGTCGTGCTCCGCGCGGAAACGACGACCGGCACCACCGGAACCTCGGGTGTGGGCACCGGTTCTTCGGCGGGGGCCTCTTCCAGGATCAGGTGCGCGTTCGTGCCGCTGACGCCGAACGCGGACACCCCGGCCCGGCGCGGGCGGCCGGTGCGCGGCCACTCGCGGGCTTCCGTCAGCAGTTCGACCGCACCGGCGGACCAGTCCACCTCGGGAGTCGGCTTGTCGACGTGCAGCGTCGGCGGCAGCACTTCGTGCCGCAGCGCCTGGACCATCTTGATCACGCCCGCGACGCCCGCGGCCGCCTGCGCGTGCCCGATGTTCGACTTCAGCGACCCGAGCCACAACGGCGTCTCGCGATCCTTGCCGTACGTGGCCAGCAGGGCCTGCGCTTCGATCGGGTCACCCAGGGTCGTCCCGGTCCCGTGCGCCTCGACGACGTCCACATCGGACGGGGTCAGCCCGGCGCTCACCAGCGCCCGGCGGATCACCCGCTGCTGCGAGGGCCCGTTCGGCGCGGTCAGGCCGTTGGACGCGCCGTCCTGGTTGACCGCGCTGCCGCTGAGCACGGCCAGGATCCGGTGCCCGCGTTCCCGCGCCACCGACAGCCGCTCGAGGATGACCACGCCGACGCCCTCGGCCCAGCCGGTGCCGTCGGCCGCGGCGGCGAACGCCTTGCAGCGCCCGTCGACGGCGAGGCCCCGCTGGCGGGAGAACTCCACGAACGCGCCGGGGTTCGCCATCACCGTCGCGCCACCGGCCAAGGCCATCGAGCACTCGCCCTGCCGCAGCGACTGCGCGGCGAGGTGCATCGCGACCAGCGAGGACGAGCACGCCGAGTCGATCGTCACCGCCGGGCCTTCGAACCCGAACACGTACGACACCCGGCCGGAGGCCACGCTCGACGACCCGCCCGTGCCCGCGAAACCCTCCAGCTCCGGCGTGACGACGCTGTCCCCCGGCGCGACATAACCCTGGCCGAACATGCCGGTGAACACGCCGACGTCGTTGCCCTTCAGCGAAAGCGGGTCGAGCCCGGCATCTTCCATGGCCTCCCACGAGGCCTCCAGCAGCAGCCGCTGCTGGGGGTCCATGGCCACGGCCTCGCGCGGCGAGATCCCGAAGAAGCCCGCGTCGAAGAGCCCCGCTTCGTGCAGGAACCCGCCATGCCGGGTGTAGGTCTTGCCCGGACGGGCCGGGTCGGGGTCGTACAGGCTGTCGGTGTCCCAGCCGCGGTCGGTGGGGAAGCTCGACACCGCGTCCCGGCCTTCGGCGACCAGCCGCCAGAGGTCCTCGGGCCCGGCGACCCCGCCCGGCAGGCGGCACGCCATCCCGACGATGGCGATCGGCTCGTCGAGGTCGGCTTTCGCGGCCGCCGCGGCCACCGGCGTCTCCGCCGCGCCACCGAGTTCGTCACGCAGGTGGCGGGCGAGGGCCTGGGGGTTCGGGTAGTCGAAGACCAGCGTCGCGGGCAGCTTCAGGCCGGTGGCGGTCCGCATCCGGTTGCGCAGCTCGACCGCGGTCAGCGAGTCGAAACCGGCGTCCTTGAACGCCGTGTCGACGCGGACGGCACTCGCGTCGGCGTGCCCGAGCACGGCCGCCACCTGCGCCCGGACGAGGTCCAGCAGCAGCGTCAGCTGGTCGGCCGGGGCGAGCCCGGCCAGCCGTCCGGCCAATCCGCTGTCCGCAGTGGACGCCGTACGCGCCTGCTGCCGCCCGGTCTTGACCAGGCCGCGCAGCAGGTGCGGCACGGCCCCGCCCGCGCGGAGGTCCAGCTTCGCGGGCACCAGCAGCGACTCGCTCGAGCCGAGGGCGGCGTCGAACAGGTCCATGCCCTCGTCCTGCGTCATGATCTGCAGGCCCCCGCGCCGGCTCATCCGGGTGCGGGTGGCCTCGTCGGTGTTGGCCGCCATGCCGGTGCTCTGGTCCCACAGGCCCCACGCCAGCGACAGGCCCGGCAGCCCGGCCGCCCGGCGGTGGGCCATCAGGCCGTCCAGGAACGCGTTCGCGGCCGCGTAACTGCCGCTGCCCGCGCCCATGAACACGGCGGAAACCGAGGAGTAGACGACAAAAGCGTCGAGGTCCCGGTCGCGGGTGAGTTCGTCGAGGTGGGTGGTGGCCGTGACTTTGGGCGCGAACACCCCGGCCAGCCGCTCGCGGTCGAGCGTTTCGATGACGCCCGCGTCGAGGACACCGGCGGTGTGCACCACGGCGGTGGGCCGGTGCTCGTCGAGCAGAGCGGCCACCTGGGCGCGATCGGAGACGTCACACGCCACCACGGACACTTCCGCGTCCAGCTCGTCGACCAGGTCGGCCACGCCATCGGCGGCCGGCCCCCGACGACTCGCCAGCACCAGCTTCCGCACGCCGTGGCGCTCCACCAGGCGCCGGGCCACCAGGCCGCCGAGCGCACCGGCGCCCGAGATCAGGACCGTCCCGTCCGGGCGGAACACCGGCTCCCCGCCCTGCTCCGCGCGGGCGAGGCGGGGCACGAAGAACTTCCCGCCGCGCACCGCGATCTGCGGCTCGTCACTCGCCAAGATCGGGATCTCGCTGTCGGTGTCGATCAGGAAGATGCGGTCCGGGTTCTCCGCCTGCGCGGCCCGGACCAGGCCCCACACGGCCGCACCGGCGGGGTCGGTCAACGCACCGTCACCGGCGGGCACCGCACCGCGGGTCACCACGACCAGCCGGGCGTCGTCGGCCGCGTCGGCGAGGAACCGCTGCACGGCTTCCAGGACGCGAGCAGTCAGTTCCAGGGGCTCCTCGCCGAAGGCTTCGAGCACCTCCACCTGGCCCGACGGCGCGACACTGTCCGCAATGGACAGTTCGGTCCAGTCGACCCGGTACAGCGATCCGGCGCGAGTCTTCCCGGCCGAGAGTTCCCGGCCCACCACCGAATCCGCCGCGACCACCAGGCCGCCGGTCTCGTCCGCCGCCTGGAGGGCCACACCTGACTCACCGGGCACCAGCCGGACCCGCAGCGCCGAGGCGCCCGCGGCGTGCAGGACCAGTCCGTGCCACTCCGCCGGCTGCTCGCCGGCCGCGAGGACCGGACGCAAGGCCGCGTCCAGCAGCGTCGGGTGGATGCCGAACGCGCCGGCGTCCTGTCCCTCCGGCAGGGTGACCTCGGCGAAGATCTCCTCTCCGCGCCGCCAGAAGCCGTCGACCTGCTGTGCGCCGGCCGGCGGCCAGACGGTGAAGTCGAACGGCTCGTGCGCCGGAGCGGTCGCCGACAGGTGCCCGGTGGCGTTCCGGGTCCAGTCCTCGTCGCCTTCGCGCTGCGAATACACCTCGACCGTGCGCTCGCCGGGTCCGCTCAGCGTGACCTGCACGCGCAAGCCGCCGCTCTCCGGCAGCACCAGGGGCGTCTCGACGGTCAGGTCGTCGACGACCGGGCACCCGGCTTCGTCACCGGCCCGCACGGCCAGCTCGACCAGCGCGGCGCTCGGGACGCCGTCGGCCAGCCACGGGTGCGACCGCACCGACAGCCGCGCGGTGAACACGAGCCCGTCGGACTGCGGGAGCGGCAGGACCGCACCCAGCAGCGGGTGATCGGCGCCGGCCAGCCCGAGCGCGGGCGCGTCGGCCGCGGCGGGCGGGCTGAGCCAGAAGTGCTGGTGGTCGAAGGCGTAGGTCGGCAGCTCGACGCGCGCGGGCGGCGCCATCGTGGCCCAGTCGACCGGGACACCACGGACGAACAGCTCAGCCATCGACGTCAGCAGCCGCCGCGGGCCGCCGTCCTGCCGCCGGAGCGTCCCGGTGACCACCGCGTCGACCTCGGTGCCATCCACGACGTCGGCGATCGGCTGGACCAGCACCGGGTGCGCGCTGACCTCGACGAACACCCCGTGGCCCTGAGTCAGCAGCTCGGCCACGGCCGGGCCGAAGCCGACCTGGTTGCGCAGGTTCCGGTACCAGTAGCCGCCGTCGACGACCCCGGAATCGGTGATCCACTCGCCGGTGACCGTGGAGTAGAAGGGCACCATCGGCGCCTGCGCGGTGATCCCGGTCAGAGTCTCGGCGAGGGTGTCCTGGATGTCCTCGACATGCCGGGTGTGAGACGCGTAGTCCACCGCCACCCGCCGTGCTTCGAGTGCTTCCACGGCCTCCGTCAAAGCTTCGGCGTCGCCCGCGATCACGACCGAGGACGGGCCGTTGACCGCGGCGATCTCGACACGGCCGTCCCACGGCGCGAGCCGGGCGGCCACCTCGTCGTGGCCGAGCTGGACCGACGCCATGCCGCCACGACCGGACAGCTCCGCCGCGATCGCCTGGCTGCGCAGCGCGACCACCTTCGCCGCGTCCTCGAGGGACAGTGCACCCGACACGCAGGCCGCGGCGATCTCGCCCTGGGAGTGGCCCAGCACCGCGTCGGGCACGACGCCCACCGAGGCCCACACAGCCGCGAGCCCGACCATCACGGCGAAACTCGCGGGCTGAAGCACGTCGACCCGGTCGAGCAGGTCGGTCTCGCCGCGCAGGACGTCCAGCAGCGACCAGTCGATCCACGGCTCCAGCGCGGCCGCGCATTCTCCGATCCGCTCGGCGAACACCGGGGACGCGTCCAGGAGCTCCCGGCCCATGCCCGCCCACTGCGTCCCCTGGCCGGGGAACACCCAGACGACCTTGCCGGGCATCCCCGCGCTGCCGGTCACCAAGCCGGTCGCGCTTTCGCCGCGCGCCAGCGCCGTCAGCCCGTCCCGGGCCTCCTCGGCCGAGCCCGCCACGACGACGGCCCGGTCGGTCAGGGTCGCCCGGGTCGACAGCAGGGCACCCGCCACGCGGGTCAGCGAGACGTCCTCGTCGAGGAACGCCGCCAGCCGTCCGGCCTGGCCCGCCAGGGAACCGTTGCTGCGCGCGGACACCACCACGGGCACCACGCCGTCGGGCACGTCCGCCTCGGAAGTCTCCTCGGCGGGCGCCTCTTCGAGGATCAGGTGCGCGTTGGTGCCGCTGATGCCGAACGACGAGACGCCGGCGCGGCGCGGGTGGCCGTTGCGCGCCCACTCGCGGCCCTCGGTCAGCAGCTCGACCGCGCCCGCGGACCAGTCCACCTGCTTGGTGGGTTCCTGCACGTGGAGGGTCGGCGGCAGGGCGTCGTGCCGCAGCGCCTGGACCATCTTGATGACGGCCGCCGCGCCCGCGGCCGCCTGGGTGTGACCGACGTTCGACTTCAGCGAACCGAGCCACAGCGGCTTTTCCGGGTCGCGGTTCTTGCCGTAGGTGGCCAGCAGCGCCTGGGCCTCGATCGGGTCGCCCAGCGCGGTCCCGGTGCCGTGCGCCTCGACGACGTCCACTTCGGACGGCTGCAGGCCGGCGCCGGCCAGCGCGCTGCGGATCACCCGCTGCTGCGAAGGCCCGTTCGGCGCGGTCAGGCCGTTCGAAGCGCCGTCCTGGTTGACCGCGCTGCCGCGCAGCACGGCGAGGACCCGGTGCCCGCGTTCGCGGGCCACCGAGAGCCGTTCGAGGACGACGATGCCGACGCCCTCGGACAGGACGGTGCCGTCCGCGCCGTCCGCGAACGCCTTGACCCGGCCGTCCTCGGCCATGCCGCGCTGCCGCGACATGCCGATGACGCCGATCGGCGAGCCCATCACGGCGACGCCACCGGCCAGGGCCATCGTGCACTCACCCTGCCGAAGTGCCTGCGCGGCCAGGTGAATCGCGACCAGCGACGACGAGCACGCCGTGTCCACCGTGACCGCCGGGCCTTCGAACCCGAAGGTGTAGGACACCCGGCCCGAGGCCACGCTGCCCGCGGTGGCCGTGGTGACGAAGCCTTCGAGTTCGGCGGGCATGTTGCTCAGGGACTCGAGGTAGTCGTGGATGGAGACGCCGGAGAAGACGCCGACGGCGTCGCCGCGGGCCTTCGTCGGGTCGATGCCTGCGCGCTCCAGGGCTTCCCAGGACGCTTCGAGCAGCAGGCGCTGCTGCGGGTCCATGGCCAGGGCTTCGCGCGGCGAGATCCCGAAGAAGCCCGGGTCGAACAGCGCGGCCTCGTGCAGGAAGCCGCCTTGGCGGATGTACGCGGTGCCCGGGCGTTCCGGGTCGGAGTCGAACAGGCCGTCCAGGTCCCAGCCGCGGTCCTCGGGGAAGGCCGACATACCGTCGCGGCCCTCGGCGACCATCCGCCACAGGTCGTCGGGGCTCATGACGCCGCCCGGGAGCCGGCAGGCCATGCCGACGATGGCGATCGGCTCGCCCGCGTCCGCGACGGCCGCCACCGGCGCGGCGGGCGCTCCGGCCACCGTTTCGCCGAGTTCCTCGCGCAGGTGACGGGCGAGCGCCACCGGCGTCGGGTAGTCGAAGACGAGCGTGGCGGGCAGCTTGACACCCGTCGCCGCGCTCAGCCGGTTCCGCAGCTCGACCGCGGTCAGCGAGTCGAAGCCGAGGTCGCTGAACCCGCGGGTGCCCTGGGCCAGCTCGGGGGCGTTGAAGCCGAGCACCGCGGCCGCCTCGGCCTGGACGATGCCCAGCAGCACCGCTTCCTGCTCCTCGGCGGGCCGCCCGGCGAGCTTGTGGACCAGGCCGCCACCGCCGCTCGCCGCGGTCGTGCGTGCCACGCGACGGCTCGCGCGGACCAGGCCGCGCAGCAGGTGCGGCACCTCCCCGCCGGCGGTGGCCTGGCTGCGCAGGGTCCGCAGGTCGAGCTTGATCGGGACCAGCAGGGCCTGCTCGGCCTGCAGGCCGATGTCGAAGCTGTCGAGAGCTTCGGCGGGTGTCATGGCCAGCACGCCGCCGCGGCTCATCCGGGCCTGGTCGGTGGCGCTGAGGTGCGCGGTCAGGCCGTCGGCCTGCTCCCACAGGCCCCACGCCAGGGACACGCCGGGCAGGCCCGCCGCGCGGCGCCCGGCCATCAGGCCGTCGAGGAAGGCGTTGGCCGCCGCGTAGTTGCCCTGTCCGGCCGAGCCCATCAGCGCGGCCGCGGACGAGAACACGACGAACGCGTCGAGTTCGAGGTCGCGGGTCAGCTCGTCGAGGTGCTGAACAGCATCGACCTTCGGGGCGAACACCCCGGCCAGCCGCTCCCGGTTCAAGGCCCCGATGACACCGTCGTCCAGCAGGCCCGCCAGGTGCACGACGCCGGTCGGGCGGTGCTCGGCCAGCAGCGCGGCCACCTGGTCCCGGTCGGAGACGTCGCAAGCCACCACGGACACCGACGCACCCTGCCCGGTCAGCTCCGTGACGAGGTCTTCGGCAGCCACCCCTCGACGACTCGCGAGCACCAGGCGCCGGACGCCGTGGCGGGCGACCAGGTGCCGGGCCACGAGGCCGCCCAGCGAGCCGGTGCCGCCGGTGAGCAGGACCGTCCCTTCCGGACTGAACACGGCGGGCGCCTCGGGCACTTCACCAGTGGCTCGAGACAGCCGCGGGACGGAGAAACTGTTGTCGCGCACGGCGATCTGGGGTTCCCCGCTGCCCAGCACGGCAGCCAGCGGAACGTCCCCGTCGGTGTCCACGAGGATGATCCGGCCGGGGTTTTCCGCCTGCGCGGCCCGCACCAAACCCCACACCGCGGCACCGGCCGGGTCGGTCACCTCGCGCACGGCGCCGCGGGTCACCACGACCAGCCGGGCGTCGTCGGCCGCGTCGGCGAGCCACAACTGCACGGCTTCCAGCACCCGGCTGGTCAGGTCCAGGGGCTCCCCGCCGACGGCTTCGAGCACCTCGACGTGGTCCGTGAGCGCGTCTTCGGCTCGGGGCAGCTCGACCCAGTCCACCTGGAACAGCGAGTCGCGCTCTTCGCCCGCCGCCGTCTCCAGCTGCGCGGCCGACACCTCGCGGGACACCAGCGAATCCATGGTGACGACCAGGCCACCGGTCTCGTCGGCGGCCTGGAACGTCAGCGCGTCCGGACCGCCCGGCGCGACCCGCACCCGCAGCGCGGACGCACCGACGGCGTGCAGGACCAGGCCGTTCCACGCGAACGGCAGCACGTTGCGGTCGTCGTCCGGGTTGGCGAAGGCGTTCGTGTGCAGGGCGGCGTCCAGCAACGCCGGGTGGAGGCCGAACTTCCCGGCGTCCTCGCGGTGGTCGTCGGGCAGCGCGACCTCGGCGAACACCTCGGTGTTGTCCCCACTACCGCGCCGCCACACCGCCCGCATGCCCTGGAACGCGCCGCTGTAGGCGTACCCGCGCTCGGTCAGGTCGGCGTAGAAGTTCTCGACGTCGATCGGCTGCGCCCCGGCGGGCGGCCAGGCGGCGAAGTCGAAACGGCTCGGTTCCCGGGACGTCGACGCTCCGAGGAGACCGGTCGCGTGCCGGGTCCATTCGTCACCGTCTTCCCGCAGGGAGAAGACGTCCACCGCGCGCGAACCGGTTTCGTTCGGCCCGCTCACCGCGACCTGCACGCGGACGCCGCCACGCTCGCCGAGCACCAGCGGCGCCTCGATCACGAGCTCTTCCAGGACGCCGAAGCCGAGCTCGTCACCGGCGCGCAGCGCGAGGTCGACGTACACCGTGCCGGGGATGAGCACGACCCCGCCGATCGCGTGCCCGGCCAGCCACGGGTGCGACTTCAGCGACAGCCGCGAGGTGAAGACCAGCCCGTCGGACTGCGGCAGCGGGACGACCGCGCCGAGCAGCGGGTGCTCGGCGCCGGCCAGGCCCAGCGACACCGCGTCGGTCGCCGACCCGCCCATCCGCAGCCAGTAGTGCTGGTGGTCGAAGGCGTACGTCGGCAGCTCGGCCCGGCGGGACGGCGGCAGCACGCGGGACCAGTCCACGGTCACGCCGCGCACGAAGAGCTCGGCCGCCGAGGTCAGCAAGCGCCGGAGGCCACCCTCCTCGCGCCGCAGCGTTCCCGTCACCACGGCTTCGGTGTCGTCGACGAGCTCGTTGATCGGCTGGACCAGCACCGGGTGCGCGCTGACCTCCACGAACACCCGGTGCCCCTGCTCGACCAGGTCGGCCACGGCCGGGCCGAACCGCACCTGACGACGCAGGTTGCGGTACCAGTAACCGCCGTCGAGCACGCCGGCGTCTTCGACCCAGCCGCCGGTGACGGTCGAGTAGAACGGCACTTCCGGGGCCTGCGCACGGATCCCGCCCAGCATCTCGGCCAGTGCGTCGCGCGCGGCTTCGACGTGCCGGGTGTGGGAGGCGTAGTCCACCGCCACCCGCCGGATCCGGACGCCCTGGTCGTCGAGCGCGTCGAGGGCTTCGTCCAGCGCCTCGGCGTCCCCGGCGATCACCACGGACGTCGGCCCGTTGACGGCCGCGACCTCCACCCGGCTCGCCCACGGCTCGAGCCGCGCGGCCGCGTCCTCTTCGCTCAACGCGACCGAGGCCATGCCGCCGCGACCGGCCAGTGAGGCGGCGATCGCCTGGCTGCGCAACGCGACCACCTTCGCCGCGTCCTCCAGGGTCAGCGCCCCGGACACGCACGCGGCCGCGATCTCGCCCTGCGAGTGGCCCACCACGGCCTCGGGTTCGACGCCCAGCGAAGCCCAGACCGCGGCGAGCCCGACCATCACGGCGAAGCTCGCCGGCTGCACCACGTCGACCCGGTCCAGGAGGTCGGCGTCGCCGCGCAGCACGTCGGTCAGCGACCAGTCGACCCACCGCCCGAGCGCGGTCTCGCACTCGGCGATCCGCGCGGCGAACACCGGAGAGGCGTCCAGGAGCTCCCGGCCCATGCCGGCCCACTGCGTCCCCTGCCCCGGGAACACCCACACGACCTTGCCCGGCGCACCCGAGCCGCGGCCGGTGAGCAGGCCGGGGGCGCTTTCTCCGCGGGCCAGTGCCTGCAGCCCGGTCACAGCTTCTTCGGGGGAACCGGCCACCACGACAGCGCGCTCGCTGAGCATCGCGCGGCCGGACACCAGCGTCCCGGCGACATCCGCCAGGGAGACGTCGCCGACCTCGGCCAGCCGACCGGCCTGGGCCGCCAGCGAAGCGGCGGTCGCCGCCGACACCACCAGCGGGACCACACCCGCGGGCGTCGGCTCTTCGGTCACCGGCTCGTCCTCGGGCGCTTCTTCGAGGATCATGTGCGCGTTCGTGCCGCTGGCGCCGAACGACGAGATGCCGCCCCGGCGCGGGTGGCCGTTGCGCGGCCACTCCCGGCTCTCGGTCAGCAGCTCGATCGCCCCGGCCGACCAGTCCACCTGCGGCGTGGGCGCGTCGACGTGCTGAGTCGCCGGGAGCTGCCCGTGCCGCAGCGACTGCACCATCTTGATCACGCCGGCCACGCCGGACGCCGCCTGCGTGTGGCCGACGACGGACTTGACCGAGCCCAGCCACAGCGGCCGCTGCGGGTCGCGCCCCTGCCCGTAGGTGGCCAGCAGCGCCTGCACCTCGATCGGGTCGCCGAGGACCGTGCCGGTGCCGTGCCCCTCCACCGTGTCCACATCGGACGGTGACAGCCCGGCGCCGGCCAGTGCCTTGCGGATGACCCGCTGCTGCGCCGGGCCGTTGGGTGCGGTCAGGCCGTTCGACGCGCCGTCCTGGTTGACCGCGCTGCCGCGGATGACGGCCAGCACCTGGTGCCCGCGCTCGCGCGCCACCGACAGCCGCTCCAGCAGCAGCACCCCGACACCCTCGGCCCAGCCGGAGCCGTCGGCGGCCGCGGCGTAGGACTTGCAGCGTCCGTCGAAGGCCAGCGCCCGCTGCCGCGCGAAGCCGACGAACCCGCCCGGCGTGGCCATCACGGTCGAGCCGCCCGCGAGCGCCATCGAGCACTCACCGCGCCGAAGTGCCTGTGCGGCCAGGTGGATCGCCACGAGCGAGGAGGAGCACATGGTGTCGACCGTGACGGCGGGGCCTTCGAGCCCGAGCGTGTAGGCGACGCGGCCGGAGGCGACGCCACCCGCGGTGCCCAGGGCCCGCTCCAGGCTCATGAACCCCTCGAACCCGCTGAGGTCGGGGGCGTAGTCCTGGTGCACGACCCCGGCGTAGACGCCGATGTCGCTGCCCCGCACCGAATGCGGGTCGATGCCGGCCCGCTCGAGGGTTTCCCAGGACACCTCCAGGAGCTGCCGCTGCTGGGGGTCCATGGCCAGCGCCTCGCGCGGCGAGATGCCGAAGAACCCGGCGTCGAACTGGGCCGCGTCCTGCAGGAAAGCGCCCTCCCGCACGTACGTCGTGCCGGGGTTGTCGGGGTCCGGGTGGTAGAGGCCTTCGACGTCCCAGCCACGGTCCTCCGGGAAGCCGGTGTAGACGTCGGCGCCTTCCGACACCACCCGCCAGAAGTCCTCCGGGCCGCGGATCCCGCCCGCGTAGCGGCAGGCCATGGAGACGATCGCGACGGGCTCCGCGGCGGCCGCGGCGAGCGCGCTGTTCTCCTGCTGAAGCCGGACGTTCTCCTTCAGCGAAGCGCGCAGTGCGTCAACGATCTGCTCGTTCGGCGCGGACATGTTCTTCCTCCACGATTGGTTCGCCATCGGCGGTCAGCTCGTCTGCCCGAGGGCTCGTTGCACGAGACCGGAGATGTCCAGTGCGTCGATCAGTTCTGCGTCGTCGGCGGCCGGTTCGGGGGCCGCCGGCTCCGCGCCCGCGTCGGTGTCGGTGTCGGCGAGGCCGAGCAGGGTGTCCAGCACGCCCGCCTCCTTGAAGCGGGCGAACGGCACGGCCGCGAGAACCCGCCGGAGGTCGTCTTCCCGCCCGTCCAGGCCGTCGTCGGCCTCCCGGAGGAGCTCGACGCGCAGGTAGCCGACCAGCGCCTCCGGGGTGGGGTAGTCGAAGATCAGCGTCGCCGGCAGCCGGAGCCCGGTGGCCGCGTGCAGGCTGTTGCGGAGGTTGACCGCGGCCAGGGAGTCGAAGCCGACCTCCTGGAACGCCTGGCGCGGGCCGATCCCCTCGGCGCCGCTGTGGCCGAGCACCGTCGAGGCGTGGCCGCGGACCAGCTTCAGCAGGATGCGGTTCTGCTCGGCGTCCGGGACCGCGCGCAGGGAGTCCGCGAGCGACGAGGCCGTGTCGCCGTCTTCACCGTCGTCCTGCGCCGCCTGCAGGATCGCCTTCGCCTCGGGCAGATCGGCGAACAGCGGGCTGGGCCGGACCGAGGTGAACGCGGGGATGAAGGCGGCCCAGTCCATGTCGGCCACCGCCACGGCCTTCTCGTTGCCGGCAACGGCCTGCACCATCGCGGTGACCGCCAGCGGCGGCGCCATCGGGATGACACCGCGGCGGCGCAGCTGGGCGAGGGCGGCCTCGTCCATGCCGATGCCGATCTGGTCCAGGGCACCCCAGGCGATCGACGTCGCCTTGAGGCCACGGGCCCGGCGCCATTCGACCAGGGCGTCGAGGACGGCGTTCGCCGCCCCGGCCGGGCCCTGCCCGCCGCCGCCCCAGATGCCGGCGATGGAGGAGAACACGACGAAGGCGTCCAGCGGGGTGTCCTCGAACAGCTGGTCCAGCCACACCGCGGTGGTCACCTTCGCGGTGAACACCTCGTCGAGGTCGGCCGGCCCGGTGTCGTCGACCGAGCTGGTCTGCGCGATGTCGGCGGCGTGCACCACCGCGGTGACCTCCGAGTCCGCCACCAGCCGCGCGAGCGCGTCCCGGTCGGTGCCGGCGCAGAACCGGACCGTGGTGCCGAACTCGGCCAGCTCGGCCGCCAGTTCCTCGACGCCGTCGGTGCCGGTGACGATGAGCCGTTCGGCGCCGGACCGCGCGAGCCACACCGAGGCGTGCCGGCCGAGCCCTTCGGCCCCGCCGGTCACCAGGACCGTGCCGCGGGGCTCCCACCGGCTCGCCGCGGACTCCGGCACGGGCTTGCGGACCAGCCGCCTGCGGTAGACGCCCGACCGCCGGACCGCGAGCTGGTCTTCCCCGGCGACGCCGTTGAGGACACCGAGCAGGGCCTGAGCCGTGCGCGCGTCGATCGCGGCCGGCAAGTCGACCAGGCCGCCCCACCGGTCGAGGCGCTCCAGCGCGACGGCGCGGCCGAGCCCCCAGACGGCCGCCTGGGCCGGTGCGGTCACGGCGTCCTGGATGCCGATGTTCACCGCGCCGGAGGTGAGGCACCACAGCGGCGCGGCGACGTTGGCGTCGCCGAGGGCCTGGACCAGCGCGAGCGTCGAAGCGGTGATCTCGGTCGCGTCCGCGGGCCCTCCGTCGAGAGCGAGCAGCGACAGCACGCCGGCGAGGTCGTGCTCCGCCAGGACACCCCGCAACCGCTCGGCAAGCGGTTCCCGGGAGGCTTCCTCGATCTCCAGCCGGACGATGTCGAGGCCCTGGCCGGTCAGCTCCTCCAGAAGCGCGTGGGTGGTGCCGGCCGGGACGACGGCCAGCCAGCGGCCGCCCGGCACGCCGGTGGCTTCGCGCTCCAGGGGCTGCCAGGTGACCTGGTAGCGCAGTTTTTCCGCGGTCGAGCGCTCGCGGCGCCGGTCGCGCCACTCCGCGAGCACGGGCACGACGGTGCTGAGCGCTCCGCGCTGCTCCGGCACCAGGTCGAGCAGCTCGGCCAAGCGGTCCACATCGGACTGTTCGACGGCGGTCCAGAACTCGCTGTCCATGCCCTCGGCGGCTTCGGCGGTCTCGGCTTCGTGCAGCCAGAAGTGCCGCCGGTCGAAGGCGTACGTCGGCAGGTCCACCCAGCCGGCCGCGGGCACGGCCGCCGTCCAGTCCACGGCCACGCCCCGGACGTGCAGCTCGGCCGCCGAGGCCAGCAGGCGGCGGAGACCACCGTCGTCCCGGCGCAGCGACCCGGTCACCACGGCGTCGTCGCTGATCTCGCTCAGCGGCTGGACCAGCACCGGGTGGGCGCTGATCTCCACGAACACCGTGTGTCCCAGCGCGGCCAGGTCCGCCACCGAGGGGCCGAACCGCACCTGCTGCCGCAGGTTCCGGTACCAGTAGCCCGCGTCGACGACGGCGTCCTCGATCCACGCGCCGAGGACGGTGGAGTAGAACGGGAGCGCCGGAACCCGCGCGTCGATCCCGGCCAGTGACCCGGCCAGGGTTTCGGCGATGGCCTCGACGTGCCGGGTGTGCGAGGCGTAGTCCACCGCGACCCGCCGCACCCGGACGCCGTCGGTTTCCAGCGCTTCCAGGGCCTCGTCCAGGGCCTGCGCGTCGCCCGCGATGACGACCGAGGAGGGGCTGTTGACCGCGGCCACCTCGACCCGGTCCGCCCACGGCGCCAGCCGCGCGAGCGCGTCTTCTTCGCTCAGCGCGACCGACGCCATCCCGCCGCGGCCGGCCAGTTCCGCGGCGATCGCCTGGCTGCGCAACGCGACCACCTTCGCCGCGTCGTCCAGCGACAACGCCCCGGACACGCACGCCGCGGCGATCTCGCCCTGGGAGTGGCCCAGCACCGCGTCCGGGACCACCCCCAGAGAGGTCCACACCGCGGCGAGCCCGACCATCATCGCGAAGCTCGCGGGCTGCACGACGTCGACCCGGTCCAGCAGATCGGCGTCGCCGCGCAGCACGTCGAGCAGCGACCAGTCGGTCCACTGTTCCAGTGCGGCAGCGCATTCCTTGATCCGCGCGGCGAACACCGGCGAGGCATCCAGGAGCTCGCGGCCCATGCCCGCCCACTGCGAGCCCTGGCCGGGGAACACCCAGACGACCTTGCCCGGCTGGCCCGCGGTCCCGGTCACGACGCCGGGCGCGTTCTCCCCGCGGGCCAGTGCCTGCAGGCCTTCCCGGGCCTCGTCGCCCGAGCCCGCGATCACGACCGCACGCTCGTTCAGCGTCGCGCGGCCGGAAACCAGGGCTCCGGCCACCCCGGCCAACGACCCGGTCTCGAGGAACGCGGCCAGCCGGCCGGCCTGCCCGGCCAGGGAACCGGTGCTGCGCGCGGAGACGACCAGCGGCACCACGGAGGCCGCCTCGTCGTCCACGGGTTCTTCGGCGGGGCCTTCCTCGATGATCAGGTGCGCGTTGGTGCCGCTGGCCCCGAAGGAGGACACGCCCGCGCGGCGCGGACGGCCGTTGGCCGGCCACTCCCGCGCCTCGGTGAGCACCTCGATCGCGCCCGCCGACCAGTCCACCTGGCTCGTGGGCTCGTCGGCGTGCAGCGTGGCCGGCATGACGCCGTGGCGCATGGCCATGATCATCTTGATCACGCCGACGACCCCGGCGGCCGCCTGCGTGTGCCCGATGTTCGACTTCAGCGACCCCAGGTACAACGGCTGGTCCCGGTCCTGCCCGTAGGTGGCCAGCAGCGCCTGGACCTCGATCGGGTCGCCCAGCGCCGTCCCGGTCCCGTGGCCCTCGACGACGTCCACATCGGACGGTGCCAGTCCGGCGCTCGCCAGCGCGCCGCGGATCACCCGCTGCTGCGACGGCCCGTTCGGGGCGGTCAGGCCGTTCGAAGCGCCGTCCTGGTTCACCGCGCTGCCGCGCAGGACCGCCAAGACGCGGTGGCCACGCTCGCGCGCCACCGAAAGCCGTTCGAGGACGACCACGCCGACGCCCTCGGCCCAGCCCGTGCCGTCCGCGCCGTCCGCGTACGCCTTGCACCGCCCGTCGGCGGACAGGCCGCGCTGGCGGGAGAACTCCAGGAAGGCGTCCGGGCTGGCCATCACGGTCGCGCCGCCCGCCAGGGCCATCGAGCACTCGCCCTGCCGCAGCGCCTGCGCCGCGAGGTGCATGGCGACCAGCGACGAGGAACACGCCGTGTCCACGGTGACCGCCGGGCCCTCGAAGCCGAACACGTAAGCCACCCGGCCGGACGCGACACTCGAAGCCGTCCCGGTCATCGTGTAGCCCTGGACGTCCTCGGGTACTTCGCGCAGCCGCGTCACGTAGTCGTGGTGGACGATCCCGGTGAAGACGCCGACGTCGCTGCCGCGGGCGGACAGCGGGTCGACCCCCGCCCGCTCCAGGGCTTCCCACGACGTCTCCAGCAGCAGCCGCTGCTGGGGGTCCATGGCCAGGGCTTCGCGCGGTGAGATGCCGAAGAGCCCGGCGTCGAACTGGGCCGCGTCGTGCAGGAAGCCGCCCGATCGCGTGTAGCTCGTCCCGGCGTGGGCGGGGTCCGGGTGGTAGAGGCCGTCGAGGTCCCAGCCGCGGTCGACGGGGAAGCCCGAGACCGCGTCCCGCCCTTCCGCGACCAGGTTCCACAGCTCTTCGGGACTGTCCGCTCCGCCGGGCAGCCGGGTGCTCATGCCGACGATCGCGATCGGCTCGTCGGAGACGTCCCGCGTCACCGGCACCGGCGCGGCCGGGCGCTCGCCGAGGAGCTCGGCCCGCAGGTGGTCCGCGAGGACGGCCGGGTTCGGGTAGTCGAAGATCAGCGTGCTGGGCAGCTCCACGCCGGTGAAGTCGCGCAGGCGGTTGCGCAGTTTGATCGCGCTGAGGGAGTCGAACCCGTGGTCCTTGAAGGACCGGTCGAGGTCGAACCCGTCCGCTTCCCGGTGCCCGAGCACCACCGCGGCGCTCTCCCGGACCAGCTCCAGCACGTCCTGCACCGGGCGGTCCACCTTCGGCTCCGCCGGCGGCGGGGTGACGCTGACTGCCGCCGGTTCGCCGGCGTCGACCCAGAAACGCTGGTGCTGGAACGCGTAGGTGGGCAGGACGGTCCCGACCGCGGTACCCGGCCGGTCGAGCACGCTCGTCCAGTCCACGGCCACGCCACGCACGTGCAGCTCCGCGAGCGCGGTGAGGACGTCGGGCACCTCGGCACCGTTCTTGCGCAGGGTGGCGACGCAGCTCTGCTCCGGCCCGCCGAGTGTGCCGAGCGCCATGGCGGCCAGCGCCCCGCCCGGGCCGAGTTCGAGGAACGTCGTCGCGCCCTGGCCGCTCAGCGTGGTGACGGCGTCGCTGAACCGCACGGCGTTGCGGACCTGGTCGACCCAGTAGCCCGGGTTGTCGAGCGTCGCGAGTTCCCCGGTGAGCGTCGAGACGACGGGCAGCGAACCGGGCCGGTACGTCAGGCGTTCCGCGACGGCGCGGAAGTCGTCGAGCATCGGTTCCACGAGCGGCGAGTGGAAGGCGTGGCTGACGGTCAGCCGCCGCGTCTTGCGGCCGCGGCCCGCCAGGTCGGCCGCGACGGCGAGCACGGCGGTTTCGGCGCCCGAAAGCACCACCGAGTCCGGGCCGTTGACCGCGGCGACGCAGACGGCGTCGTCGAGCAGGGACGCGACCTCGTCCTCGGTCGCCTGGACGGCGACCATCGCGCCGCCCGCGGGCAGGGCCTGCATCAGCCGGCCGCGCGCGGCGACCAGTTCGCCCGCCCCGGCCAGGTCCAGCACCCCGGACACGTGTGCGGCGGCGAGCTCGCCGATCGAGTGGCCGGCGAGGAGATCCGGGCGGACGCCCCAGGACTCGAAGAGCCGGAACAACGCGGTCTCCACCGCGAACAGCCCGCCCTGGGTGTACATCGTCTGGTCGAGCAGCGCGCTGTCGCCGAACACGACCTCGCGCAGCGGACGCTCGCGCAGGTGCGCGTCCACGGCGTCGCACGCGGCCTCGAAGGCCTCGCGGAAGACCGGGAACGTCTCGGCGAGTTCGCGGCCCATGCCGGCCCACTGGCTGCCCTGGCCGGTGAAGAGGATCGCCAGCTTGCCGTCGACCGGGGTCCCGGTCACGACGCCGGGGCCGAAGGCGGCGAGGTCACTGCGGAGCTGTTCCCGGCCGGAAGCCAGGACGACAGCCCGGTGGTCGAGCTGGGCCCGCGTGGTGGCGAGCGCGTGGGCGGCGTCGACGGCCCGGACATCGGGCCGCTCGCCGAGGAAGCCGGCGAGCCGTTCGGCCTGGGCGCGCAGGCCAGCCGACGTCCGCGCCGAAAGGAGCACCGGCACCAGGAACTCGGCAGGCTCCGGCGTCGGCACCACGTTCGGTGCGGGCACCTCTTCCAGGACGACGTGCGCGTTGGTGCCGCCGATGCCGAACGAGGACACGCCCGCGCGGCGGGGGTGGCCGTTGCCCGGCCACTCGCGGGCCTCGGTCAGCAGTTCCACCGCACCCGCCGACCAGTCCACGTGCGACGACGGCCGGTCGACGTGCAGCGTCTTGGGCAGGACGCCGTGCCGCATGGCCAGCACCATCTTGATCACGCCCGCGACGCCGGCCGCGGCCTGCGTGTGCCCGAGGTTCGACTTCACCGAACCCAGCCACAGCGGCGTTTCCCGGTCCTGACCGTAGGTGGCCAGCAGCGCCTCGGCCTCGATCGGGTCGCCCAGGGTCGTCCCGGTGCCGTGCGCCTCCACCGCGTCGACGTCCGATGTGGACAGTCCGGCGGCGGCCAGCGCCTTGCGGATCACCCGCTGCTGGGACGGGCCGTTCGGAGCGGTGAGGCCGTTCGACGCGCCGTCGGAGTTCACCGCCGACCCGCGGACGACGGCCAGGACCTGGTGGCCCCGGCGGCGAGCCTCGGACAGCCGCTCCACCAGGAGCAGCCCGACACCCTCGGACCAGCCGGTGCCGTCCGCGCCGTCGGCGAACGCCTTGCAGCGGCCGTCGGGGGCCAGCCCGCGCTGCCGTGAGAACTCGACGAACGTCTCGACGGTGCCCATCACCATCACGCCGCCCGCGAGCGCCATCGAGCACTCGCCGCGCTGCAGCGCCTGCACCGCCATGTGCAGTGCCACCAGCGAAGACGAGCATGCCGTGTCGACCGTGACGGCCGGGCCTTCGACGCCGAAGTGGTAGGCGACGCGGCCGGAGAGCACGCTCGCCGAACCGCCGGTGAGCCGGAAGCCCTCGACACCGGCGGCCCGGTGCATCCGCATGCTGTAGTCGTGGCTGTTGACGCCGGCGAAGACGCCGATGTCCTGCCCGGCCAGGGTGGTCGGGTCGATCGCGGCCCGTTCGAACAGCTCCCAGGACGTCTCCAGCAGCAGCCGCTGCTGGGGGTCCATGGCCAGTGCCTCGTTCGGTGAGATGCCGAAGAAGGCGGCGTCGAACCCGGCGGCGTCGTCGAGGAAAGCGCCGTGCCGGACGTACGTGGTGCCTTCGTGGTCGGGGTCTTCGTGGTAGAGCCGGTCGGTGTCCCAGCCGCGGTCGGCGGGGAACTCGGTGACGGCGTCGGCGCCGTCGGCGACCAGCCGCCACAGGTCCTCCGGGCTGTGCACGCCGCCGGGGAAGCGGCACGCCATCGCGACGATCGCGATCGGCTCCTCGGCCGCAGCGGTGCCGATCTCGGCCGGACGCGGTGTGCCCTCGCCGAAGAGCTTGGTGCGCAGGTGTTCCGCGAGCGCCGGGGGCTTCGGGTAGTCGAAGATCATCGCCGGGGACAGGGTGAGCCCGGTCGCGGCCGCGAGGCGGTTCCGCAGCTCCACCGCGGTCAGCGAGTCGAAGCCGGCGTCCTTGAACGTCCGTCCGATGTGGACCTGATCGACGCCGCTGTGCCCGAGCACCTCGGCGGCGTGCCGCCGCACCAGGTCGAGCAGGGCCGCGGCCTGCCCGGCTTCGCCCAGCCCGGCGAGGCGCGCGGTCAGCGACGCGGTCGTGGCGGCCGTCCGGCGCGGCAGCGGGGCCAGGCCGCGCAGCAGCGGCGGCACCGGGCCGCCGGCCTTCGCCGTGGCCCGCAGCGCCGGCACGTCGAACTTGGCCGCCACCAGCGCGCCCCCGGTGCCGATGGCGGCGTCGAGCAGCGCCATGCCCTCGTCGGCGGGGAGCCCGGACATGCCGATCCGCTGGTTGCGCCGCAGGTCGGCGGCGCCCAGGTGCTCGGTCATGCCGCTGACCGCCGCCCAGTAGCCCCAGGCGATGGACACCGCGGGCAGGCCGAGGCTGTTCCGCGTGCGGGCCAGCGCGTCCAGCTCGGCGTTGGCCGCCGCGTACCCGGCCTGGCCGGGGTTGCCCAGCACGCCGGCCCCCGAGGAGAACAGCACGAACGCGGCGAGGTCGGCGTCCCGGGTGAGCTCGTCCAGCAGCCGGGCGGCGTCGACCTTCGGCCGCCGCACCGTGGCGAGCCGGTCCGGGGTCAGCTCGGTGACGACGCCGTCGTCGAGGACGCCGGCGGTGTGGATCACGGCGGTGAGCGGGTGCTCGGCCGGGATCGCCCGCAGGACGGCTTCGAGCTGCGCCCGGTCTGCCACGTCGCAGGAGGCGATGGTGACCGACGCGCCGAGCGCGGTCAGCTCTTCCTGCAGCTCGGGCGCTTCGCCACGGCGGCTGACCAGCACCAGGTGCCGGACGCCGTGCGCGGTGACGAGGTGCCGGGCGGTCAGCGCCCCGAGCGTGCCGGTGCCGCCGGTGATCAGGACGGTGCCCTCGGGGTCGAGCGGCCGCGCGTCCCGCTGTGGTGCCACCCGGACCAGCCGGGGCACCGAGGCAACACCGTTGCGGACCCTGACCTGCGGTTCGCCGCTCGCCACCACGGCAGGCAGCTGGGAGTGGTCGTCGAGGTCGGCCAGCACGATCCGGTCCGGGTGCTCCGACTGCGCCGAGCGCACCAAGCCCCAGATCGCGGCCGCGCCGGGCTCGCCGCTGTCCCCGGTGATCACGGCCAGCCGGGTTTCCGCCTGGGCGGGGTCCGCGAGCCAGGCCTGGAGCGCACCGAGCGTCGCCTCGGCCGAGGTGGCCTCGTACGGCACGAAGTCCGTGGCTTCGGCGGCGGGCAGCGGGATTTCCGTCCAGCCGACGTGGAAGAGCGCGTCGGTGATCCCCTGCTCGGGAGCGAACGGCGTGCCGTGCACCGCCTCGACGGTCAGGACGGGCTGCCCGGCCGGGTCGGTCAGCCGCAGGCCGGTCGCCGTCGGCGTCACGGTCACGGTCGTGGCCCCGGCGGCCAGCAGGGACACGCCGGTCCAGCGGGACGGCAGCAGGTCGTCGCCGACGACCGTGCGGACAGCCGCGTCCAGCAGCGCGGGGTGGATCCCGTACCGGTCCGCGTCGCGCAGGCCGTCCACGGTGACCTCGGTGGTGACTCCCGCCGCCGCCGAGTCCGTCACCTCGGCGGCGGCGAGAGGGGCCAGGGTGCCGTGGGCGTGTCGCGTCCACGGCTCGTCCGCCTGGCGGGAAAAGACCTCGATCGGCCGCTCGCGCGTCTCACCGGGCTCGCCGGCGATCAGCTGGACCTCGCGGCCACCGCGCCGCGGCAGCACCACCGGCGCGTCGACGACCAGTTCGCCGAGGACGGGGGTGCCGGCCAGGTCGCCGAGCCGGATGGCCGCCTCGACCAGGGCCGCGTTCGGCACCAGGCCGTCCACCGCCCAGGGCTGCGCCCGGCGCGACCACTGCGCCACGGCCGTGACCCGAGCCGAGCCGGGGGTGGTGACGACCGTGCCCAGCAGCGGGTCCCCGGCCGACGCGGGCTCGGCGGGCTCGAGCCAGTAGTGCCGGTGCTCGAAGGCGTAGGTCGGCAGGTCGACCCACCCGGCGGCAGGCACCATCGCTGTCCAGTCCACGTCGATGCCGCGGACGAACAGCTCGCCCATCGAAGCCAGCAAGCGCCGCAGGCCACCGTCGTCACGCCGCAATGTCCCGATCGCGTCCCCGGTGAGCTCGCTCAAGGGCTGGACCGTCACCGGGTGGGCACTGACCTCGACGAACACCGTGTGTCCCTGCTCGAGGAGAGCTGCCGCGGCCGCACCGAACCGGACCTGGCTGCGCAGGTTCCGGTACCAGTAGCCGCCGTCCAGGACCCCGGCTTCGCGCACCCACTCGCTCGTGACGGTGGAGTAGAACGGCACGGTCGGTGCCTGCGCACCGATCCCGGCCAAGGTCTCGGCAAGAGTGTCGCGGATGTCCTCGACATGCCGGGTGTGCGAGGCGTAGTCCACCGCCACCCGCCGCACCCGGATACCTTCCCCGGACAGGATTTCGAGGGACGCGTCGAGGGCCTGAGCATCCCCGGCGATCACCACCGACGACGGGCTGTTGACCGCGGCGACCTCGACCCCGGCCACCAGCTTCGGGGTCACGTCGTCTTCGCCCGAGGCGACGGACGCCATCCCGCCGCGGCCGGAGAGTTCCGCCGCGATGGCCCGGCTGCGCAGGGCGACCACCTTCGCCGCGTCTTCCAGGGACAACGCACCCGACACGCACGCAGCGGCGATCTCACCCTGCGAGTGGCCGACGACGGCGTCCGGGCGCACGCCCACGGACTCCCACACGGCGGCCAGCCCGACCATCACCGCGAAGCACGCGGGCTGCAGCACATCGACCCGGTCCAGATCGCCGTCACCGCGGAGGACATCGAGCAGCGGCCAGTCGATCCACGGCTCGAGCGCCGTCGCACACTCGGCGATCCGCGCGGCGAACACCGGCGAGGACTCCAGCAGCTCGCGGCCCATCCCGGCCCACTGCGTCCCCTGGCCGGGGAAGACCCACACGACCTTGCCCGGTGTCCCCGGACCGGCCGCGTTCAGCGCCCGCAGCCCGGTCACGGCTTCCTCGCGCGAACCGGCCACGACGACCGCGCGCTCGTCCAGCGCCGCCCGGCGCGACACCAGCGCTCCGGCCACCTCGGTCAGCGAGACGTCACCTTCGAGGAAGGACGCCAGACGCTCGGCCTGCCCGGACAGCGCGGCCGCGCTCCGCGCCGACACGACCAGCGGCACCACCGCGGCTTCCGGCACGGGCACCGGCTCTTCGGCGGGGGCTTCCTCGATGATCAGGTGCGCGTTGGTCCCGCTGACGCCGAACGACGACACGCCGGCCCGGCGCGGCCGGCCGTTCCTCGGCCACGCGCGGGCTTCCGTCAGCAACGAGACCGCACCGGCGGACCAGTCCACCTCGGCAGTCGGCTTGTCGACATGCAGCGTCGGCGGCAAGGTCTCGTGCCGGAGGGCCTGGACCATCTTGATCACGCCCGCCACACCCGCGGCCGCCTGCGCGTGCCCGATGTTCGACTTCAGCGACCCGAGCCACAACGGCTGCTCCCGCTCCTGCCCATAGGTGGCCAGCAGCGCCTGCGCCTCGATCGGGTCACCCAGGGTCGTCCCGGTCCCGTGCGCTTCGACGGCGTCCACGTCGAACGGGGCCAGTCCGGCCGCGGCCAGCGCGCGGCGGATGACCCGCTGCTGCGAGAGGCCGTTCGGCGCGGTGAGCCCGTTCGAGGCGCCGTCCTGGTTGACCGCGCTGCCGCGCAGGACCGCCAGCACGCGGTGCCCGCGCTCGCGTGCCACCGACAGCCGCTCGAGGACGACCACGCCCACGCCTTCGGACCAGCCGGTGCCGTCGGCCGCCGCCGCGAAGGCCTTGCACCGCCCGTCGGGCGCCAGCGCGCGCTGGCGGGAGAACTCGACGAACGAGCCGGGGGTGGCCATCACCGTGACGCCGCCGGCGAGCGCCATCGAGCACTCGCCCTGCCGCAGCGCCTGCGCGGCCAGGTGCATCGCGACCAGCGACGACGAGCACGCCGTGTCCACGGTGACCGCCGGGCCTTCCAGGCCCAGCACGTACGACACCCGCCCCGAGGCCACGCTCGACGCGACACCGGTGGTGACGAAGCCTTCGAGTTCCGGCGACACCGCACCGGATCCGTAACCCTGGCCCATCAGGCCGGAAAACACCCCGGTGTCGGTGCCCTTCAACGCGATCGGGTCGACCCCGGCGTGTTCGAGGGCCTCCCACGACGTCTCCAGCAGCAACCGCTGCTGCGGGTCCATCGCGACGGCCTCGCGCGGCGAGATCCCGAAGAACGCCGCGTCGAACTGCCCGGCGTCGTGCAGGAACCCGCCCTGGCCGACGTACGACGTCCCGGCGCGTTCCCGGTCCGGGTCGATCAGGCTTTCCAGGTCCCAGCCGCGGTCGCCGGGGAACTCCGAGACGGCGTCGGCGCGCTCGGCCACCAGCCGCCACAGGTCGTCCGGGGAAGCCACGCCACCCGGCAGGCGGCACGCCATCCCCACGATCGCGATCGGCTCGCCCGGGCCGGCCGCCACGACCGGCTCGGCGACGGCCTGCGTGATCCCGAGGAGCCCGGCCCGGACGCGGGCGGCCAGCGCCGCCGGCGTGGGGTGGTCGAAGACGGCGCTGGCGGGCAGCCACAGACCGGTGTGCTCGGTCAGCCGGTTGCGCAGCTCCACGATGGCCAGCGACGTGAAGCCGAGGTCGCGGAACGCGCGCCCGGCCGGGACCGGCTGCCCCAGCACGTCGGCGGCTTGGCTGCGGACGAGGCCTTCGAGCAGCTCGTTCTGGGCGCGTTCGTCCAAACCGGACAGCCGCGCGCGCAGCGCCGCCGCGACGGCCTCGTCGGCGTGCCGGGACTGTTCTTCGTGTTCGGTCGCGGCGTACCGCAGCTGTGCGGGCTCGCCGGCCAGCAGGCCCCGCCGGATCTTGCCCGACGCGGTCCGCGGGATGTGGGCGACTTCGAGGATCCGCTCCGGCACCTTGTAGGCGGACAACTGTTCGCGGCACTTCTCGATCAGCGCCGTGGGCTCGAACCCGGAGGGCCCGGGGATGACGTAGGCGACCGGAACCTCGCCGAGCGTGTCGTGCGGTGCGCCGCCGACCGCCGCGTCGGCGACGCCGTCGACGGTGCGCAGGACCGCCTCGACCTCGCCGGGGTGGATGTTCGCGCCGCCCCGGATGACGAGTTCCTTGATCCGGCCGCAGATGGTGAAGTAGCCGGCGTCGTCGCGCCGGGCCAGGTCGCCGGTCCGGAACCAGCCGTCCCGCATCGCCGAGGCGGTCGCTTCCGGGCTGTTGTGGTAGCCGAGCATGACGTTCGGCCCGCTGACCCAGACCTCGCCCTCCTGGCCGGCGGGGACGTCGAGGCCGGTCTCGGGGTCGACGACCCGCACGTCGACCCCTGGCACGGGCCGGCCGCAGGAGCCGTCGACGCGGGCGCCGTCCGGCGGGTTCATGGTGATGGCCCCGCACGTCTCGGTGCTGCCGTAGGCGTCGATCAGCGGAACCCCGAAGGTTTCTTCGAACTCGCTCCGCAGCCCGGCGCCGAGGACCGCGCCCCCGGCCAGGCCGATCCGCAGGCTCGGCGCCGAGAAGCCGCGCTGCCGGGCGGCCCGCACCAGGTGGTGGTAGGTGGTCGGCACACCGGCCAGGAACGTCGAGCCCTCCGCCTCGATCAGCCGCATCACGTCGTCGGAGGAGCTGCCGTCGGCGATCCGGACGGTGGCGCCGACGACCGTGGCGGACAGGACGCAGGCGATGTGCGAAAGGCTGTGGAACAGCGGGAGCGGCCAGAGCACCCGGTCGGAGTCCGACAGCCCGGGGAACGGCACGTAGCAGGAGGCGACGGACCAGAGGCAGTTGCGTTGCGTGGACAGGACGCCCTTGGGCCGCCCGGTCGTCCCCGACGTGTAGAACATCCACGCCGGCTCGTCGAGTTCGAGGTCGTCCGCGGCGGGCTCGGCCGGTTCGCTGACGGCGAGTTCGTCGTACGGGTGCGCGCCCGCCGGAACGTCGTCGCCGGTCACCAGCAGCTCGACGTGCGGCGCGAGCCGGAGCCGGGCCGCCTGGGCGGCGTCGGTGATGACCACCGTGGCGCCGCTGTCGGTCAGCGGGTACTCGAGCTCGGCCGTCGCCGACCCGGGGTTGAGCGGCACGCCGACGGCGCCCGCGCGCAGGACCGCGAAGTAACTCTCCACAGTGGACACTCGGTTGCCGAGGCAGATCGCCACCCGGTCTCCGTGCCGGACGCCGAGGCCGGCCAGGTGCCCGGCCAGCCGGCGCGTCCGCGCCTCGAGGTCGCCGTAGGTGACCGCCCGGTGGTCGTCGGCGAAGGCCGGCTTGCCGGCGAAGCGGGTCGCGTTCTCCAGGAGTGCGACGTGAAGTGGCTTGATGAGATCGGTGCGCACTGTGCCGCAGATCCTTTCGGGTGTTCGAGGGGAAGAACGCTCACCAGGAGACGGGGAGCTTCTTCACCGAGAAGACGGAACCCTTCAGCCGCAGCGGAACCTCGTCGGCCGGGACGGCCAGCCGGAGCTCGGGGAACGCCCGCAGGAGCGCCGTGAAGCCGGCGCGGAGCTCGATGCGCGCCAGGTTCTGGCCCAGGCACTGGTGGATGCCGAAGCCGAACGCGACGTGGCCGGAGGTGTCGCGCTCGATGTCCAGCTCCGCCGGGCAGCCGAACTTGGCCGGGTCGCGGTTGGCCGCGGGCAGCGACACCGTCACCGTGTCGCCCTCCTTGACCAGCTCGCCCGCCAGCTTCACGTCCTCCAGCGCGGTGCGGTAGGTGTGGTACTGGTTGACGGTCAGGTAGCGCAGCAGCTCCTCGATCGCGGCGTCGAGCTTTTCCGGCTCCGCGCGCAGTGCCGCCAGCTGATCGGTGTGGTGCAGCAGCGCGAAGACGCCGGTCGCGAGCGCGCCCTCCGTGGTCTCGTACCCGGCGAACAGCAGCAGGGTGACGATGTTGCGCAGCTCCTCCTGGGTCAGGTCCTCGTTGACCAGCGAGCTGATCAAGTCGTCCTGGGGCTGCTGCCGCCGCCGCTCGATGACCTCGTCGAAGAACTTCCCGGCCACCTCGTAGGCGGCCGCGGCCTCGGCCGGGTCCGCTTCCGCGTCGTGCAGGAGGGTCACCGCGGGCACGTACCGGTCGCGTTCCTCGTAGGGCAGGCCGACGAGCTCGCCCAGCATCCGCAGCACGAGCGGCTTGGCGAAGTCCATGACGATGTCGGCGGCGGCACCCTTGGCCCGCATGACCTCGATCTGCTCGGCGGCCACGGCCTCGACGCGCGGGATCAGCCGGCTGGTGCGGCGGACGGTGAACTCGCCGGTCAGCAGCTTGCGGTACCGCGTGTGCCCGGGCGGGTCCATGTGGATGAACATGCCGGGGATCAGCGGGTGGGTCGGGATGACCTGACCCTGGTGCGTGACCGGGAAGTGGCCGATTTCGCAGCTGTGGCTGAACCGCGGGTCACTGAGGACCTCGCGCACCAGGTCGTAGCTGGAAACGAGCCAGCCGACGTGCCCATCCGGGTAAACCATCTTCGCGAGCGGACGTTCTTCGCGCAGAGAGTCGAATACCGCGGGCGGGTCGAACTTGTCGGTCCGCGCCCACGGCACCTCGAAGGAAATCGCGTCGGTCATGGAAACCTTTCCCGTGGGAGATCCGGCAATTCTTATTCGGCGATCTTCGTGCGGTGCGACCACCGGAAGACCGCGAGGTCGGAACCGTCGACCGCCTGGAATTCCCCGCCGTGCACAAAATGCTCGTAACCGGCCCCGTGGCGGATCTTGAGCGTGTCCTCCAGCGCGGCCGCGTCCACACTGCGGGTCGTCAGCGCCAGTTCGGCCGGTCCACCGCTCAACGCGATTTTCACCTGCGTAACACTCATCGCGGCCTCCACCTATTTCGGGGGATCTCCCTGCACAGAACGGTCTTTCATTCTCGATTCAGGCTAGGCGAGCCACCGCAAGGCGACATCCCTCACTCTGGTAGAGCCCCGCGCCGCCGCCGAAGGCACCACGAAAAAAGGGCTTCCTCCTGTGGCACAAGAGAAAGCCCCTTCGAGACGAAACCGCGTTACAGGTCGACGGGCTGCCCGGTGTGCGCCGATTCGTAGGCCGCTTGGATGATCCGGAACGTCCGCAGAGCGGCCTGACCGTCCGGCCCGGCCCCCTCGCCGCCGAGGAAGTCCCTCGCCATCAAGGCATGCAGGTCTTCGCCACCCAGTTCGGGCCGCTCGCCGCCGAGCAGCTGCGGACCGGCGTCGTACTGGACGCTCCCCTTGTCCCCGACGAAGGTGACGGCCGGCAGTCCCGTCGCGGAACCGTTGCGGCGGCAGTCGAACGACGCGACCTTCCCGCTCCGGTACCGCACCGTGAGCACCGCCGCGCTTTCCCCACTACGTCCACTGAGGACGATATTGGTCTGGGCGTACACCTGCCGCGCGGGCTCACCGCCGAGGACGGCGTCCGCCAGGTCGAGCAGGTACGGCGCGGCGGCACCCAGCACCCCGTCCGCCCTCGTGGCCACCGAGCCGAGGACGGTCGTGAGCTCACCGATACCGCCGTCGGCGATCCCCTTGCGCACCACGGCGAACGCCTCGCCGTGGCAGGCCGGAGACGCCACCGTGAGCCGGTCGCCCGAGGCGTCGATCACGGCTTTCAGGTCGGTTTCCTTGGCGGCGGCCGGGTATTCGCACAGCACCCGCGCGCCGGCCTCGGCCGCCCGCCGGACCGGCTCGAACGCGTCCCAGCCCGCCACGGCGACGACTTCGACGTCCGGCAGGCCGCGCAGCGCCCCGGCGTGGACCTCGGGCGCGGACGACAGGATGGCGACCTTCACGCTGCTCCCCTCACCGGCAGTTCGACGGCCCGCCCGGTCCACGCGGACTCGGCGGCGGCGTGGATGATCCGGACGGCGGCCAGCGCGTCCCCCGCCCCGATGCGCGGCTCGGGCCCACCCGCGAAAGCCGTGGCGAATTCCCGCATTTCGGTGTCGAACACCGACGGCCCGCCGTAAGCGAAGTTCTCGGCGCCGCCGTCGACGACCCGGACCTCCTGCGGCCACTCGGAGTCGTAGCTCACGGTGCCCCCGGTGCCCGAGACGTGGAAGGCCACCCGCACCGGCGGTCGCGGCGTGGCCGTCCACCGGCTCACGACCTGGCTGATGGCGCCACTGGCGTGGGTGAGCACGGCGGTCCCGGTCGCGACGGCCCCTTCGGGCGCCGGGGTGGCGATGTCGCCCTGGTAGCAGGCGTGCACGCGGACGACGTCCCCGAAGACCCAGTGCGCGAGGTCGGCGCCGTGCAGCAGCTGGTCGGTGAGGATGCCCCCCGACCGCGCGGAGGCGTGCCCGGTCCAGGGCCGCGGGTGGTAGGCGGAGAAGGAGAACCGGCCGAGGGCACCTTCCCCGAGCCGCCCGCTCGCGACGAGCTCGTGCAGCCGCGCGTACGGCGCGGCGAACCGCACGTCGTGGGCGGCGTAGAGCCGCACCCCGGCCCGTTCGGCGGCCGAGACGATCTCTTCGGCCTCTTCGGCACTGGCGGCCAAGGGCTTCTCACACACGACACCGACGCCGGCGGCGATGGCCGTCATGGCGATCTCGTGGTGGCTCGCGGTCGGCGTGCAGATGTCGACGGCGTCGGCGCCGTCGAGTGCCTCTTCCAGGGACCCGGCGGCCGTCGCGCCGAACTCCTTCGCCAGCTCGACGCCCCGGCCGTCGTCGGAGTACACCCGCACGGCGGCCCCGGTACCCAGCCACGCTTCCAGGTGGAGCCGGGCAATCAGCCCCGCACCGACCAGAGCCACCTCGAGCTGCCGCAACGTCTTCACGTACCGAGACTCGCCCACACCGCCGGTGGGAGCCATTACCAACGTGGGTAGTTCGGAAAGCGCTACTTCGTCGGCGAGGGAGAAGCCGGCGCCGACGAGGGTGCCTGCGACGCCGCCGGGACCTTCGGCGCGTTGTAGGTGTCCATGTCGGTGATCTTCCACTTGTCGCCCTGGAGCTGGGCGTTGAGGTGGAGCTGGGCCGTGCCCGCCGTCGTCTTCTTCGTGTCCGTGCGGGTCGAGGTCTGGTCGACGAAGACCATCACCTTCGCCAGGTCGCCGTTGAGCATGATCACCGCCGCGCGCGTCACCTTGCACGTCACGATCATCTTCTGCTGCGGCGCCAGCCGCTTCACCTCGCCCATCAGCGAGTTGTACTTGTTCTTGACGTCGTCGTTGGCGAGCAGGTCGTTCGCCGCGTCCTCGGTCTTCTTGATGTTGTTGAAGTCGTAGGAGAACAGCGCCTCGGCCGCCTTCGACACCGCGTCCTTGACCTGGGCGGTCTTCGCGACGTCCAGCAGCGCGGTGTTGCTCGTCGCCGCGGAGATCTTGTCTTCCTTCACGTGGAACCAGAACGCCAGGCCGCCCAGGAGCAGCGCCACGAGCACGAGCGCGCTCGCCAGCACGTACGGCTTGTGCGAGAAGGAGCCCGCTGCGGCCGGAGCGGGCTCCTCCTCCGAAGCGGCCTCTGCCTCGGCTTCGGAGATGTCGGACGGCTTCGCGATGCCGGTGTCCCGCTGCTTCCGCCGCGGTGCCGGCCGCGCCGGGGCTTCTTCCTCGTCGGCCGAGGGCTCACCCGTGAGCGCGTCGACCTGCGGCTCCTCCTCGACACCGGTGCCGACCGGCGCGAACACCTGCGTGTCCTCGGCCGGCGCCAGGTCGTCGAGCTGCCCGCTGGTGGACTCCACCGGCTCGGCGGGCTTGGCGGCCGGCCGGGGCACCGGACGCGGCGCCGGCCGCGGGCGCGGCTTCGCGGGCGGCACGGCGGGCAGCTGCCCGGTCCGCTCGGCGGCGGTCTCGTCCGTCGGGGGCTTGCGCAGACCGGCCACGCGGGGACGCCGCGACGGCGACGGGGTGCTGCGCGGCGGCTGGCGGCGGGAGGGGGGCACTACGGGCTCCTTCTGGCTAACGCTAGTGAGGCTTATTCAGCCGTCGCCCGGCGCAAGGTAACTGCTGGTCAGGCGGCCGCCTGCGGGGTGCGCCGGGCTGACCAGAATAAGCCTCACTGGCCGGCCGCGACGAGCGGGACGCTGTCGATCCCGGACAGCTTCCAATCATCGCCCACCCGGGTCATCGAGACTTCGAGGCGCAACGGCTTCGCGCTGCTCTTGTCCCCCTGGGTGACGGTGGTGGCGATGGCGGCGAGGAAGCTGGCCTTGCCTTCGTGGTCGTCCAGCTCCTCGACGGCGACGTCCTGGACGTCCGTGGTGACCTTCGTCTTGGCGTCCGCCAGCGCCTTGCGGAAGGTGGGCGCCGACTGGTCGATCTGCTGCGCCATCTTGTCGTCCGACACCGCCTTCTGCCGGGCGAAGAAGCCGTCGAGGTCGTTGTAGTCGACTTCGGTGTAGGCCTTCAGCGCGTTGGTGCCCGCCTTGACCACGGCCTCACGCGACGCCGCCAGGCCGGCGTTGTCGTCGTTCTCGGCCATCCACCACTGGACGCCGAAGATCGCCGCCGCGATGAGGCCGGCCAGTGCCAGTGCCGCGGCGCCGAGCACCAGGGTCCGCGAGGGGTCCTTCGGCAGCCTCGGGGAGGACTCCTCCTCCACTGCCGTGGCGGCCGGCTCGTCCGTGCTCATGACACTCCAGGGTAGGTAACGGTCGTCAAAATCCGCGTCAGGTCAGGCCGAGCAGCGAGCCCAGGCTGGTGAGGCTGACGCCGGGGCTGCCGACGATGCCCGGCACACCCCGGGTGTTCCGCTCCTCGGCCAGCTCTTCGGCCGGCCGGTTCGCGTTGGCCGAGACGTCGCTGTCGGACGGCGCGACCGGCACCCCGCCGTACGGCGCGTTCTGCGAACCGCGGACGTTGATCGGGCTGCCCTTCGGTTCGGCACAGTACGCGTCTTCCTTCGCCGGCTTCGCCGAGAGGTCGTTCCCGGGGCGGTACTTCGAGTAGGGGAGGTACCCCTTCGTGCAGGCCGGCGGGTTGAACAGGTTGAGCACCAGGCCGAGGTGCGCGGTGCCGTCGCCGGGCGCCACGCTGCTCGCCGCGCCGGCCAGCGCCGGGTAGGTGACCAGGCCCTGCTCGATCCCGTCGAGGCGGGTCACGGTCAGGTTGGCCGTGGTGAGCAGGTTCGCCGTCAGCGCGCCCAGGCCCGGGCCGGACTCGGCCAGCACCTGGCTGATCTGGGACGCCACCTGCGGCGTGACGCCGATGAGCTTGCGCAGATCGCCGTCGGAGTTCTTCAGCGTGCCGGTGAGCTCGTTGAGGCTCTTGCTGAACGAGGCGAAGTTCGCCGCCTCGGCGTTCTGCGTGTCGAGCACCTGGCCGCCAGCGTCCAGCAACTGGATCGTCTGCGGCAGGTACTGCTGCGCCGTCGTGGTGAAGCTGCGCGCGGTGTCGAGCAGCTTCTGCAGGTCGCCGCCGGTGCCGCGGAAGGCGTCGTAGGACTCGTCGACGACCGTGCGCAGCGAGTCGACCGGGACCGACGCGGCGAGCGTGTCGAGGTCGCCGATCAGCCGGTCGGTGCTGACCGGCGTGGTCGTCTTGGCCGCCGGGATCACCGAGCCGGCCGCGAGGTACGGGCCCTGGTCGGCCTTGGGCCGCAGGTCGACGTACTGCTCACCGACGGCCGACCGGTTGGCGACGACGGCGTCGAGGTCCGCGGGCACCTTCGGCGCCGACGGGTCGATGTTCAGGTCGGCTTCGAGCCCGGTCTGGGTCAGCCGCATCTCGCCGACGCGGCCGATGTTGTAGCCGCGGTAGGTGACTTCGGCGTTGGTGAAGATGCCGCCCGATTCGTTGAGCTGCAGCTTCACCGTGTAGCCGTCGTTGCCGAACACGCTGCCGAGCCCGGCGAACCGGATCAGCGCGTAGACGATCGCGACGACCGAGATCACCACGAAGGCGATCAGCTGGATCTTCGTCCGGCGGATCAGCATCAGCCCGCACCTCCCGGCAGGAGCCCGAAGAGGTTGCCCAGGCCCGGCTTCGACTGTTGCTGCCCGGTGCCGGGGATCGGCAGCGGTGGCGGCTGGTTGGCCGGCGTGCCCTGGACCCCGCCGGTCAGGCCGGCCAGCGGCAGCTGCCCGGCCAGGGCGTTCTGCCGGCTGTTGCCCAGGTTCTCGACGACGGTCTTCAGGTTCAGGTCCACCTTCGCGAACAGGTTGAAGTAGTCACCCTTGACGCCGTTGACGGCCTGGTCGCTGAACGGGAACGTCAGCAGGATCTCCAGCGCCTTCGGCAGGTCGTTGCCCGCCTCGCCGAGCTTTTGCAGCGTCGGCGTCAGCGCCTTCAGGTCGGCGACGAGGTCCTTTTGCGACTTGTTCACCGTGTCGATGGCGACGCCGGAGAGGTTGTCCAGCGCCTGCAGCATGGTGACCAGCTGGCCGCGCTGCTGCTCCAGCACGCCGAGCCCGGGCCCGAGGTTGTCGACCGCGCCGACCAGCTTGTCCTTCTGGCCGTTGAGGGTCGAGGAGAGCCGGTTCAGCCCGTCGATGGCCCGGGTGATGTTCTTCGACTGCTTGTCGAGGTTCGTCACCAGCTGGTTCGCGTTGTCCAGCAACGCCTTGATGTCCGGCTCGCGGCCGGACGTGGCGTTGTTGAGCTCCTTGGTGATGGTGTTCAGCTGGTCGACGCCACCGCCGTTGAGCAGCAGGGACAGCGCCCCGAGCAGCTCTTCGACCTCGACGCTGCGGTTCGTGCGGGCCAGCGGGATGGTCGCGTTGTCGGCGAGCTTGCCGCGGGCCTGGTCGTCGCCGGGCGAAGCCAGCTCGACGTACTTCTCACCGAGCAGGCTGGACTGCTTCACGTTGGCGATCGCGTTGGCCGGCAGCTTGATGCCGCCGTTGACCCGCAGCGTGACCAGCGCGTGCCAGCCGTCCTTGGTGAGCCCGACGTTCTCGACCCGGCCGACCGGCACCTCGTCGACCTTCACCCCGGCCTGCGGGGTCAGGTCGAGCACGTCCCGGAACTCGACGTTCACCGTGTACGGGTGGTCGCCGAGGTCGGCGCCACCGGGCAGCGGCAGGTCGTAGATGCCCTTGAACGCACACCCGGAAAGGACCAGCGCGGACGCCGTGGCCAGGGCCCCGGCGATCAGTAGCTTCTTCACCGGCCACCTCCGTAGAGCTGCCCGGCGATGGGCAGCGGCAAGGGCGGCAGCTGACCGGACTGCAGGGCCTGCACGGTCTGCGCCACGGACGGCAGCGGGATCACCTTGTCGACCACGCCGGCGATGCTCTCGCAGGCGTTGCCGAGCACGTCCGGGATGCTGTTGGTGCCGACCTGCTTGAGCAGCCGGCAGATCATCACCAGCGGCGGCTGGGTCAGCTCGTTGAGGTTCGGCCGGGCGTCGAGCGTGCCGGCCGAGCCGTTGTAGGTGTTGACCAGGTTGCTCAGGCCGACCGGGGCGACGTCGAGGATCTCGGCGAGCGAGCTGCGCTGGTCGACGAGCACCTTGGTGATGCCGGCCAGCTTGTCCACATTGGACTTGAGCCGGTCGTGGTTGGCGTCGATGAACGCCTGCACCGCGGTCAGGGTCGTGCCGAGCTGCTGCACGGTCGCGGCCAGGTTGTCCTTTTCGGACGCCAGGTAGCCGCTGACGTCGGCGAGCCTGCCCTCGAAGGTGCGGACCTGCTTGTCGGAGTCGGCCAGCGTCTGCGAGAACTTGCCGAGGTTCTCCACGGTGGAGAACAGGTCGTCCTTGTTGCCCGACAGCGTGCCGGCCGCCTGGCCGAGCTTGGTGATCGTGTCGTGCAGGGCCTGGCCGTTGCCGTCGACGTTGGCCGCCGCGGTGTTCAGCAGGTTCGACAGCGACCCGGACTTGTTGGCGCCGTTCGGGCCGAGGGTCTCGCTGACCCGGGCCAGGCTGGCCGCCAGCTGGTCGACCTCCAGCGGCACCTCGGTGCGGTCGAGGCCGATGACCGCGCCGTCGGAGATCCGCGGGCCGCCGGTGTAGGCCGGGGCCAGCTGCACGTAGCGGTCCGACACCAGCGACGGCGCCACGATGAGCGCCTTCGCGTCGGCCGGGACGGCGACCGAGCGGTCGTACTCGAAGTCGACCTTCACCTGGTTGCCCATCGGGGTGATCTTGGTGACCGTGCCCATGTCGACGCCGAGCATCCGCACGCTGTTGCCCTCGTACAGGCCGACGGCGCCGCCGAAGTACGCGGTCAGGTGGTTGCGGCCGGCGTCCTTGAGGGTCCACCAGATCCCGCCGGCGACGACGAGCGCGAGCACGATCGCGATGGTGAAGCCCCTGGTCAGGGCCACTCCGAAGCGGGTGTCACTCATTTCGTGTAGCACCCCTCTTCGTTGATCGGGCCGAACGACGGCAGGACCAGGCCGCAGATGTAGTTGTCGAACCAGCGGCCGTTGCCGATGGTGTTGGTGAAGACGCGGATGAAGGGCGCGAACTTCTTGAGCCCCTCGGCCAGCGAGTCCTGGTTGCGCTGCAGCATCGACGTCAGCTGGTCGAGCTGGGTCAGCACCGGGTCGAGCTGCTTGTCGTTGTCGTCGATCAGGCCCTGCAGCTGCGTGGCCAGCTGGCGGGAGCCGTCCAGCAGCGCGGTGATCGCGTCTTCGCGCTTGGCCAGCTCGGCGAGCAGGTCGTTGCCGTCGTCGAGCAGCTTCTGCACCTCGGCGTCGCGGTCGACCAGGGTCTGCGACACCTCTCGGGTGTTGGCCAGCAGGTTCGACAGCTGCTGGTCACGCGAGGCGATCGTGTCCGACAGCTTCGACAGCCCCGACAGCGCGCCCTTCACGTCCTCCGGCGTGTGGGCGAAGGTCTGCGAGATCGTGTCGAAGCTCTGCGCCAGCTGCTTGGTGTCGATGTTGTCGACCGTCTGGGACAGCCCGCGGAAGGCGTCGAGCACGTCGTACGGCGCCATCGTCCGGTCCCGCGGGATGCCGGTGCCCGGGTTCAGCGCGCCTTCGCCCTGCGGGTCCAGCGACAGGTACTTCTGCCCGAGCAGCGTCTTGATCTTGATCGCGGCACTGGTCCGGTCGCCCAGCCAGGCGTCCTTGACCTTGAACGACACCTTCACCGACGCGCCGTCGAGCTCGATGTCGCTGACCTTGCCGACCTTGACGCCGGCGATCCGGACGTCGTTGTCCTTCTGCAGCCCGGACGCCTCGCTGAACTCGGCGCTGTAGGTGGTGCCGCCGCCGATCACCGGCAGGTCTTCGGAGTTGAGCGCGGCGGTGAAGGCCAGCGCCAGCACGACGATCCCGACCAGCGCGATCGGCACGGGGTTGCGCTTCTGGAACGACTTCATCCCTTGCACCTCTCCCGGTTGAGGGGCACCAGGGGGATCGGCACGTCGTTGATCAGTGGCGGCAAGCTCACGCTCCCGGAGAACTCACAGGCGTAGAAGTTGAACCAGGAGCCGTAGTCCGCGGTGCGGGTCAGCGTGCTCACCTTGGTCGGCAGGAACTGGATGAAGTGCTCCAGCTCCGGCTCGTTCTTGTTGAGGGCGCTCGTCAGGTTCCCGAGCGCGTCGATGTCGTTCTTCAGCGGCTCGCGGACCTCGCCGAGCAGCCCGGACGTCGTCTGGGCGAGCGTGCCGAGGCTCTCGATCGCGTCGCCGATCGGCTTGCGGTCGGCGGCCAGCCCGGACACCAGCTGCTGCAGCTTGATGATCAGGTCGTTGAGCTGCGGGGTGTGCGCGTTGACCGTGTCGAGCACCGAGTTGAGGTTGTCGATGACCTCGCCGATCACCTGGTCCTTGTCGGCGATCGTGGTGGCCAGCGACGCCGTGTGCGACAGCAGGCTCTCCACGGTGCCGCCCTCGCCCTGCAGGACCTGGATGACCTCGTAGGACAGCTTGTTGACGTCCTCGGGGTTGAGCGCGGTGAACAGCGGCTTGAAACCGTTGAACAGCTCGGTCAGGTCCAGCGCCGGCGTGGTCCGCTCCAGCGGGATGGTGCCACCGGGGCTGAGCGTCTTGCCGGTGCTGTCGTCGCCCTCGCCGAGCGAGACGTACCGCTGCCCGACCAGGTTGCGGAACTTGATCTGCGCGGTCACCCCGGCCGGCAGCGTCCGGCCGGCGTCGACCTCGAACTCGACCTCGGCCTGCCGCTTGTCGACGATCTTGACGTCCTTGACCTGCCCGACCCGGACGCCCGCGATGCGGACGTCGTCGTTGGGCAGCAGCAGCGTCGCGTCGGTGAAGCGGGCCTTGTAGGCGTTGGTGCTGGTGGTGTTGATGTTGGCGATGCTGATCCCGAGGATCGTCGTGAACAGCACGGTGACCACCACGAAGATGCCGAGCTTGATCAGCGGCGCGAGCAGGCCCCTCACTTGACCGTCACCTCCGCACCCCGGTACAGCGGGCCGACGAGCAGCGAGCTCCAGCCCGGGACGTCCGCGGCGGTCATGCCCAGCTGCGGGCCGAGGAGATCGGCCAGGAAGCCCTGCTCCGCCGTCGAATACGCCAGATCACCACCGCTGCCGCCGTTGCCGGCCGCGTCGGCCTTGAACTTGGCCGGGTTGAGGCCCTCGCCGGCGCTCTTCGGCGCGGCCTGGTGCAGCGTGCCGTCCTTGAACGCGCCGTCCGGCGGCTCGGACGGGAACGGCTTCGGGATGTCCTTGATGTCGTAGCAGCGCGGGCCGCGCTTGTCGTCGAACCGCGGCTCTTCCTTGCCGGCCTGGTACGGCGCGCGCGGCACGATGATCTCGATGGTCGCGTGCAGGCCGGGCTTGTCGGTGCCCTTGCCCAGCGCCTGGTCGATCAGCGGCACGTTCTTGGCCATCTGGGAGATCACGCAGGGGTACTCCGGCGCGTACTTCGCCAGCAGTTCGGCTGTCGGCCGGGCGGTGTCGACGAGGGAGATGATGTTGTCCTTGTTGTTCTGCAGGAACGTCTGCAGGTCCACCGAGGCCTGGGTCAGGCTGCCGTAGAGGTTCGACAGGTGCTGCTGCTCGTCGACCACGGTCCGGGTCGTCGTGCTCAGGTTGTCCAGGCTCTGCACCAGGTCCGGGGCCGAGTCCTTCAGGTGGTCGGAGAACTCCGCGAGCGCCTTGAGGTTGTGCTGCAGCTCCGGCTCGTGCGGGTTCAGCTCGCCGATGTAGGTGCCCAGCTGCGAAAGCGTGTCGCCGAGCTGGTCGCCGCGGCCCTGCAGCGCCGTCGAGATCGCGGTGAGCGTCGCCGACAGCTTCTGCGGCTGCACCGCCTGCAGCACCGGCATCAGGTGGGAGAACGCCTGCTCCAGCTCGACCGCGCTCGACGTGCGGTCCTGCGGGATGACGTCGCCGCTGGCGAGGGTCTTCGCCGACGGGTCCTTCGGGATCTCCAGCGAGACGAACCGCTCGCCGAAGAGCGTCTTGGGCAGGAACCGCGCCGAGACGTTCTCCGGGATGAGCTTCGCGGACTCCGGCTGCAGCGCCAGGGTCAGCTCGGCGCCGTGGTCGGTGGCGACGATGTCCTGCACCGAGCCGACGATCAGCCCGCGCACCTTGACGTCGGACTGCCTGATCAGCTGGTTGCCGATCTTGTCGGCCTGCAGCTTGACCGTGACGACCGGCGTGAACGCCTTGTCGTAGAGCGCGATGGACAGCGCCACCCCGCCGACCATCACGGCGATGAGCAGCAGGCCGAGCAGCCTGCGTCGGAGCGTCCTCATCCCGCGATCCTTACCGTGACGTCGGTTCCCCAGATGGCGAACCCGATGAAGAAGTTCATGATCGACACCGTGACGATGGACAGCCGCACGGCCTTGCCGACCGCGACGCCGACACCGGCCGGGCCACCGGTCGCCCGGTACCCGAAGTAGCAGTGCGACAGGATGATCAGAACGCTGAACAGCAGCACCTTGATGAACGAATAGAGCACGTCCTGGGGTGGCAGGAACAGGTCGAAGTAGTGGTCGTAGGTGCCCGCTGATTGGTTGTAGATGTAGATGACGACCAGTCTCGACGCGAGGTACGAGCTCAGCAGGCCGATGATGTAGAGCGGGATGACCGCGACGAACCCGGCGATGATCCGCGTCGTGACCAGGTACGGCAGGCTCGGCACGCCCATGACTTCCAGGGCGTCGATCTCCTCGGAGATCCGCATCGCGCCGAGCTGGGCGGTGAACCCGGCGCCGACGGTGGCGCTCAGGGCGAGCCCGGCGACCAGCGGGGCGATCTCGCGGGTGTTGAAGAACGCGGTCAGGAAGCCGGTGAAGGCCGACGTCCCGATCGAGTTCAGCGCCGAGTAGCCCTGGAGGCCGACGAGGACACCGGTGAACAGGGTCAGGCCGACCATCACGCCGACCGTGCCGCCGATGACCGCCAGCGAGCCGGAGCCGAAGCTCACCTCGGCGAGCAGCCGGAGCACCTCTTTGGTGTAGCGGCGCAGCGTCCTCGGCGTCCACAGCAGCGCGCGGCCGTAGAACGACATCTGGTCGCCGAGGGTGTCCAGCGTCTGGAGGGGTCGGTTGACGACGCGTTTAGCGCCCTGGAGGAACGTCATGGCGCTAGTCCAGCTTTCCGGGCACGATCTGCAGGTAGATCAGGGTGATCACGAAGTTCACGACGAACAGCAGCAGGAACGTGATGACCACCGACTGGTTCACCGCGTCCCCGACGCCCTTCGGGCCGCCGGAGGGGTTCAAGCCCCGGTAGGACGCGACGACGGCGGCGATGAACCCGAAGATCAGCGCCTTGAGCTCACCGACCCAGAGGTCGGGCAGCTGCGCGAGGGCGGAGAAGCTCGCCAGGTAGGCACCCGGCGTCCCGCCTTGCAGCACGACGTTGAAGAAGTAGCCGCCGAGCACGCCGATGACGCTGACCATGCCGTTGAGCAGGAGCGCGACCAGCATCATGGCCAGGGTGCGCGGCACGATCAGCCGCTGGACCGCGGAGACGCCGAGGACCTCCATGGCGGCGATCTCTTCGCGGATGGTCCGGGCGCCGATGTCGGCGCAGACGGCGGAGCCGCCCGCGCCCGCCACCAGCAGCGCGGTGACCAGCGGACTGGCCTGCTGCACGGTGGCGAGCACGGAGCCCGCGCCGGTGTAGGACTGCGCGCCCAGCTGGCGGGCGAGCGACCCGAACTGCAGCGAGATGACGGCACCGAACGGGATGGCCACCAGGGCCGTCGGCAGGATCGTCACGCTCGCGATGAACCACGACTGCTGGATGAACTCCCGCAGCTGGAACGGGCGCTGGAACAGGCCGCGGACGATGTCCAGGCCGAGAGCGAACAGGTTCCCGGTCTCGCGGAGCATGCCGATCCCGGGGATCTTCGCCTGTGTTGCGGGAGAACTCACCGGCCACCTGGCCCGTTGTCGCGTGGTGGCACGCGGTGCGTGCCCTGTCTCGGCGGCTGCCCGCCGCCTGGGATGCGCGCCACCTGGTCGGCGGGCAGCTGCCCGTGGTGCTGGTTCGGGACGCCGTCACCCTGCGGGCGGGCGCCGACCTGCTGCGGCTGGCCGCGGTGCGGCCGCACACCGTAGTGGCGCTGCTCCTCCGGGCTCAGCGACTCGATGATGCTCTCCTGCGCGGCCGGCGGCAGCCGGTGCATGATCTCCATGACCCGGTCCTTGCGGCGGACGGCACCCATCCGGGTGGGCACGCCCGGCGTCGGCTGCATCTGCGGCGGCACCCCGGAGACGTCCTCGACGCCGCCCGCGTGGTGGCCGGCTTCGAACATCGCCTGCTCGGCGGCCATCTGGGCGCTGTCCTTCTCCTCGGACATGCCGATCGGGCCCTGCATCTTGCCGTTGAGGAACTGCTTGACGACCGGCTCTTCGCTGGTCAGCAGCACCTCGCGCGGGCCGAACATGACCAGTTCCTTGCGGAAGAGCATGCCCAGGTTGTCCGGCACCGTGCGGGCCAGGTTGATGTTGTGGGTGACGATCAGGAACGTCGCGTCGATCTGCGCGTTGACGTCGAGGAACAGCTGCGAGATGTAGGTGGTGCGGACCGGGTCGAGACCGGAGTCCGGCTCGTCGACCAGGATGATCTCCGGGTCCAGCACCAGGGCACGGGCGAGGCCTGCGCGCTTGCGCATCCCGCCGGAGATCTCGCCCGGCAGCTTCTTGTCGGCGCCGTTCAGACCGGTCATGTCGAGCTTTTCGAGCACGATCCGGCGGATCTCCGTCTCGGACTTCTTCGTGTGCTCGCGCAGCGGGAAGGCGACGTTGTCGTAGAGGTTCATCGAGCCGAACAGCGCGCCGTCCTGGAAGAGGACGCCGAAGAGCTTCCGGATCTCGTAGAGCTTGTGCTCGGAGCAGGTGACGATGTCGACACCGTTGATCATGCAGCGGCCGCGGTCGGGCTTGAGCAGCCCGATCATCGACTTCAGGAAGACCGACTTGCCGGTCCCCGACGGGCCGAGCATGGCCGACACTTCGCCCGGGGGGAGCGTCAACGTGACGTCCCGCCAGATGGCCTGCTTACCGAAGGACTTCGTCAGACCTTCGATGACCACCTCGGCACCCATCGCACCTCCAGGAGCTGTTCCGCGTCATTGCGCCCGCTGCCACACCCTGCCACCCACGCCGGCGGCGAGTGTGGGCCGGTGGCGCCCACGAACCCGCGTCAACCAGGTGCAACGAGCTGAGTGCGAACAGGTTACTCACCAGTTTTCTTTTCTGGCCAGCCCCGGGTTCATCGTCACCCCGCCGTGATCGCCAACTGGCAGCACGGTAGCCCAAACGGGGCAACGGCGCAGAGCTGCGTGGCCCCGTACCCGCGTTTTAGGGGCTCGGGGCCATTCGGACAGCGGTCCTAGGGGACCGGCCTCAGTGGACCGCCGCGAGCAGGGTCAAGGCGGCCACGACCAGCAACACCAGCACGGGCGCGGCCACGGCCGCCGGCGAGAGCGTGAGCAGGGGCGTGCGGCCGGTCAGCTGCTGGGCGAGGAGCTCGAGGTGCTCGGGGTCGGTCATGGTCATCAAGTCGCGTCCGGGCCCGCCGTCGCAACATCCGGGCGCTTTCCGGCAAAACGGAAGGGGCGGGCATCCGAATGGATGCCCGCCCCTTCTCGAGGTGGTGCACAGGCGCTGGCGCGCCCGGAATCACTTGATGGAGATCTTGGCGCCCGCGGCCTCGAGCTTCTCCTTGGCGGCCTCGGCGGCCTCCTTGTCGACCTTCTCCAGGAGGGCCTTGGGAGCGGCCTCGACCAGCTCCTTGGCCTCCTTCAGGCCCAGACCGGAGACGACCTCGCGGACGACCTTGATGACCTGGATCTTCTTGTCGCCGGCGCCCTCGAGGACGACGTCGAACTCGTCCTGCTCCTCGACCGGGGCGGCAGCGGCGGCGGCCGGGCCGGCGGCGACGGCGACCGGCGCGGCGGCGGTCACGTCGAAGACCTCTTCGAACTCCTTCACGAACTCGGACAGCTCGAGGAGGGTCAGCTCCTTGAAGGCGTCGATCAGCTCGGCGGTGCTCAGCTTCGCCATGATGGCTTCCTCTCAGAAAAACGAACTAGACGTTCGGGGTGGGGGGTGGTTCAGCTCTCGGCGGGTGCTTCGGCTGCTTCGGTACCGGCGGCGTTGCGCTGCTTCTCCTCCAGCGCGGCAGCCAGGCGGGCGACCTGGGACGCCGGCGCCTGGAACAGCGCGGCGGCCTGGGACAGCTTCGCCTTGAACGCGCCCGCCGCCTTGGCGAGCAGGACCTCACGGCTGTCGAGATCGGCGATCCGGTTGATCTCGTCCACGGACAGCGCTTTGCCGTCCATGTAGCCGCCCTTGATCACAAGCGCGTTGTTGTCCTTCGCGAAGTCGCGAAGCGCCTTGGCGGCGTCGACCGCTTCACCCTCGACGAAGGCGATGGCGGTCGCGCCGACGAACAGGTCCTCGAGCCCCTGGACGCCAGCGTCCTCGGCGGCACGCTTGACGAGGGTGTTCTTCGCGACCCGGTACTTGGCACTGGTGCCGAGAGCGCGGCGCAGCTGGGACAGCTGGGACACGGAGAGGCCGGTGTACTGGGTAACGACGGTGGCCGAGCTGGTGCGGAAGCTCTCCGCGATCTCGGCGACGGCCGCCACCTTGTCGGGCTTCGCCATGGTCGCCTCCTCTCTTGGCTAGTGTTTCCACTGGCATCGAGGGGCCCCCGAAACGACGAAACGCCCTCGCGCAGACAGGCGCGGGGCGTCATTCCGGCATACGTGCCGGAGCCTCGTTCCTCCTGCGCGGGCCGCCCGGCGAGTGCGGGACCTTCGTTCCCCGTTGGGGCGGGGAAAACCAGCGGTCTTCGGTAGAACCATCGTCAAGTGTACGCGACGGGTTCGGAGGGCCGTTCGCACCCCCGGCCCTGACCTGCGTTTAGGACGCCTGGGGGTTCCACGCGGTCCATCGGAGGGCATCATGGTGACGTGGCGGAGCAGCGCGATGACGGAAAGCCGGGCGCGGAGATCGAACCGGCGGGCCCGAACACGCCCACCGCGGGCCACGGCAGGCCCGCACTCCCCCAGCCGTCCGGCGCACCCGCTGAGCCACCGGCCGACCCGGCCGAACTGGAGCAGTTCCGCCAGTTCCAGCAGTTCCAGGACTACCTGCGCTTCACCCAGGCCCAGCAGGGCAACCAGCCGGCCCCCGCACCCGACACGGGCGTCGTCCAGGCACCGGCGTCCCAGCCCCCGGTGATCCCACCGGGCTACCAGCTGGTCCCGGTCGAGCGCCGCCGGGCACCGAAGTGGGTCACCTGGCTCGGCAAGAAGGTCATCGCCTGGGTGCTGGCGTTCATCCTCCTCGCGATCGCGGGCACGTGGCTGTACAACCACTTCTTCCCCAACGACTCGGGCAAGACCTCCGCCCAGCTCGCCCAGGAGGGCGGCGGGAAGTACCAGACCAACCACATTCTTTCGACGAGCCCGTACGAAGCCGTCCGCGAGGTCTACGACGCCATCGCCCAGAACCTCGTGCCGCAGGCGTGCGGGCGGATGGACGAGCCGATCCAGCAGAAGTTCGCCCAGGACCTGGGCTACGCGGACTGCCAGGTCGCCGTGCACGAGCTGAACCGCAAGGTCACCAACAAGAACAAGTACGCCGAATCGATGCCGTCGTACGTCTCGGAGCCGATCCCCGGCGACCGGTTCACGATCAGCTCGTGCCAGTTCGGCATCGAAGGCGGCCCTGCGCTCGGCGCGTTCACCGTGGCGAAGGTGCCGAAGGGCCAATGGCTGATCGTCGAGCACACCAACGAGCCCACGCCCTGCCCGCCGCCGACGCCGACCAGCCGCTAGCGCGGGTGCGGAGCCGACAGGAACGACACCAGGGCCTCCGCGAACGCCGGTGACATCACCGCCGTCATGTGGTCGCCCGGGATGCGGACCAGTCTTGCCCCCGCGATCGCCGCCGCCAGTCTTTCCGGCTCGGCTGCCAGCTGGTCCTGCTCTCCCGCCAGGACCAGGGTCGGCACCCCGATCGCCGACAGGTCCAGGCGCCCCTGCCGGGACGCCGACGCCACCGCCGCCAGCGCCCGGCGATCGCCGCCCACCGCGTCGGCCAGCAGACGGAACGGGACCCCCGATGGCGGCACCGATGCGGGGTCCTCCGCCAGCAGTGCCGCGGCGATGTCGGCCGGCTTCAGCACGCGCAGGTCCACGCCGCCGAAGTCGACGATGCCCGAACCGACGCCGCCCGTGGCCAGGGAGCGGATGCGCTTGTCCGCCGCCGTCACCGTCAGCGCGATGATCGCGCCCATCGAATAGCCGACCATCGAGACCTCGTCGAGGCCCAGCTCGTCGAGCAGGGCCGAGACGTCCCGCGCCATCGCGTCCTCGGTGTAGCGGGACTCGTCGTGCGGCTTTTCGGAGCGGCCGTGGCCGCGGGCGTCCAGGGAGATCACCGTGAAGCCGGCCGAACGCAGGGCGGCGACGACCCCCGTGGAAATCCAGTTCGCGTTCGTGTCCGCGGCGAAACCGTGCTGCAGCAGCACCGGGCGGTGGGCGCCGTCGCCCTCCCACACCGTGTAGTGCAACCGGAGCCCGTCGAACGACGCGAAAGTCGGCATGCTGTCAATAAGACACGAAGAAAGGGCGCCCCCGCAGCAAGCGGGGACGCCCTTTCTGGTGATCTCAGACTCAGAACCTTATTCAGCCGTCGGCCGGCGCGAAGTTCGCCTCATGCGGGCGGGTTGCGTTCCGTGGCGCCGTCCTAACCAGAATAAGGTTCTCAGACCGCTGCTTCCTCGGAGAGGAGGTTGCGGGTCCGCAGCGGGTCGACCGGGATGCCCGGGCCCATCGTGGTGGTGAAGGTGACCTTCTTCAGGTAACGGCCCTTCGCCGACGACGGCTTGGCGCGGAGGATCTCGTCCAGCGCGGCGGCGTAGTTCTCGACCAGCTTCTCGGTGTCGAAGGAAGCCTTGCCGATCACCAGGTGCAGGTTGGCCTGCTTGTCGACGCGGAAGTTGATCTTACCGCCCTTGATGTCCTTCACGGCCTTCTCGACCGCGGGGGTCACCGTGCCGGTCTTCGGGTTCGGCATCAGGCCACGCGGGCCGAGGATGCGGGCGATGCGGCCCACCTTGGCCATCTGGTCCGGCGTCGCGATCGCGGCGTCGAAGTCGAGCCAGCCACCCTGGATGCGCTCGATCAGTTCGTCGGTGCCGACCGCGTCCGCGCCGGCGGCTTCGGCCTCGGCGGCCTTGTCGCCGACGGCGAAGACGATGACGCGGGCGGTCTTACCGGTGCCGTGCGGCAGGTTCACGGTGCCGCGGACCATCTGGTCGGCCTTGCGGGGGTCCACACCGAGACGCATCGCGACCTCGACGGTCGCGTCCATCTTGGTCTTGGAGGTTTCCTTCGCCAGCTTCGCGGCCTCGAGCGGCGCGTACAGCCGCGCCTTGTCGATGAGCTCCGCAGCCTGGCGGTAAGCCTTGCTGTGCTTGGTCATGCTTCTGTCCTTACTTCAAAAACGGATCAGTGTGGTGTCAGAGCCAGCACTTGGCTCTCCCACGGGTATTGCTGCGAACGTCAGGCGTCGACGACCGTGATGCCCATCGACCGAGCAGTGCCGGCGATGATCTTCGCGGCCTGGTCGATGTCGTGCGCGTTGAGGTCGGTCTCCTTGGTCTTGGCGATCTCGCGGACCTGGTCCCAAGTGACCTTGGCGACCTTGGTCTTGTGCGGCTCGCCGGAGCCCTTCTCCACGCCCGCGGCCTTCAGCAGCAGCTTCGCGGCCGGCGGCGTCTTCAGCTTGAAGTCGAACGACCGGTCCTCGTACACGGAGATCTCGACCGGGACGACGTCCCCGCGCTGCGACTCGGTCGCGGCGTTGTAGGCCTTGCAGAACTCCATGATGTTGACGCCGTGCTGACCCAGCGCGGGGCCGACCGGCGGCGCGGGGTTGGCCGCACCCGCCTTGATCTGCAGCTTGATGATCGCCGCAAGCTTCTTCTTCTTGGGTGGCATTTCTTTTCCTGTCCTGTACTACGTCCCCCGCGTACCTGCCGTGGACGCGGGAACTGCGGCCGACCGGGCGGCCGTCAGATCTTGGAGACCTGGTTGAACGACAGCTCGACCGGGGTCTCCCGGCCGAAGATCGACACCAGGACCTTCAGCTTCTGCCCGTCGATGTTGACCTCGGAGATCGTCGCCGGCAGCGTCGCGAACGGGCCGTCCATGACGGTGACCGACTCGCCGATCTCGAAGTCGACCTCGACGGCCGGGCCACCGAGCGGGGCCGCGGTCGCGGTGGACTCGCCCTTGCCCGCCTTCGCGGGGGCTTCGCTCTCGACCTTCGGGGCGAGGAACTTCAGCACCTCGTCCACGGTCAGCGGCGACGGCCGCGAGGTGGCGCCGACGAACCCGGTGACACCGGGCGTGTTGCGCACCGCGCTCCACGAGGCGTCGTTCAGGTCCATCCGGACCAGGATGTAGCCGGGCAGCACCTTGCGCTGCACCTGCTTGCGCTGGCCGTTCTTGATCTCGGTGACCTCTTCGGTCGGGACCTCGATCTGGAAGATGTAGTCCTCGACGTCCAGGGTCTGGGTCCGGGTCTCGAGGTTGGTCTTCACCTTGTTCTCGTACCCGGCGTAGGAGTGCACGACGTACCACTCGCCGGGCGCGGCGAGCAGCTCGGAGCGCAGCTTGGCGACCGGGTCCTCGTCGTCCGCGGCGGGCTCGGCTTCGGCCTCGGCCGCGTCGGCCGGAGCCACGTCGTCGTCCTCGTCGGAGGAAGCTGCGGCGTCGGCACCGGATTCGGCGTCGTCGACCTCGGAGTCCGACACGTCGACGGGCTCGAGGTGCGCGGACTCCTCGTCACCGAGTGCCGCGTGCACCTGCTCGTCGGAAAGCTCGGTCAGGTCGTGACCGGCTGCTGTGCCGTTGTCGGAGGTCACGTTCCGTCCTCTCAGTTGATCATTGCGGGCCAAGGCCGGGACCTGGGCCCCATTCGGCGCGCGCCGGGGCGCGTCAGCCGAAGATCTTGCCGATGCCCCACTTGAATGCCAGGTCGAGCACGCTCACCAGGCCCACCATGAACACCACGAAGACGAGCACGACCACGGTGTAGGTGACCATCTGCTTGCGGTTGGGCCAGATGACCTTGCGCAGCTCCGCCCAGACCTCGCGGATGAAGCGCACCAGCCGCGCGAACACGGAGGCCTTCTTCGGCTTCTGGTCCCGCTTCGGAGTCGGAGCGCCCTTCGCGTCCGGGGCGGTCTTCTCCCCCGACTTCCCGGCCGGACGGGTCTTGTCGTCCGCACGTGCCGCGGACTTCCCCGCCGGGCGAGCGGTCGCACGGCGCTCACGCCGGGCGGCAGCTGTCACGGGACGGGACGGGCTCTCGGGCTTCTGCCCGGCGCCGTCCTGCTCCTGCTCGCCGCCGCTGGCGTCGCTGTCGCTCACGACCACTCCTCCGCTCCACCAGTTCCGTTACGCAGGGGTGACAGGACTTGAACCTGCAACCTGCGGTTTTGGAGACCGCTGCTCTGCCAATTGAGCTACACCCCTGTGGAGCCCCGATAGCTCGGAGCCCCGGAGGACGCATTCCATCGTCCCCACCATCCAGGCGGGGATGACCGTAGTGCGTTCCAAGTCCCGAAGTCTACGGCAAGCCTCGCGGGAGCCCGCAACCGCGCCCCCCGATCGACCACCGCACCCCGGCCGGCCTGCGGAAAACTCCCGCCGACCTCCTGATCATGCCAGGATGTCCGCCATGACGACCACCCCCCGGTCGGCGGGTGCCCGCCGGTGAGCGGGACACAGCTCGGCCTCGCGCTGCCCCAGTACGGCGCCCTCGCCGACCCCGCCGCCGTGGCGCGCTTCGCGACGGCCGCGGAGGACCTCGGCTTCGCCTCGCTCTGGGTGGGCGACCGGATCCTGACGCCGCTCGAGCCGTCGGACCGCTACCCGGGCGGCGGGACGCCGGAGCACCCGTACCCCAGGGAGTTCGAGACCTTCGCCGACCCGTTCACGACGCTGGCGACCGCGGCCGCGGTGACCCGCACGGCCCGCCTGGGGATGAGCGCGCTGACCGGCCCGGTGTATTCCCCGGTGCTGCTCGCCCGGGCGCTGACCTCGCTCGATCTGGCCAGCTCGGGACGGCTGGACGTCGGCTTCGGTCTCGGCTGGCTGCGCGAGGAGTACTTCGCCACCGGGGTGCCGTGGGCGGGCCGGGGCCGGCGGCTCGAAGAACTGCTCGACGCGCTCGACGCACTGTGGACCGGCGACCCCGCGGAGCACGAGGGCCCGCAGTGGCGGATCGCGCCGTCGACGGTCGGCCTGCGCCCGGCGCAGGACCCGCACCCGCCGGTGCTGCTCGGCGGGTTCTCGCCGCCGGCGCTGGCCCGGGTGGGACGCCGCGCGGACGGCTGGCTCGCCGGCTGGATGCCGGAGCAGTACCTGACCGGCCTCTGGTCGGTCGCGCTCGCCGCGGCCGACAAGGCCGGCCGCGACCCGGGCACCCTGCGCCGCGTGCTGCGGATCAACCCACGGCCAGGCACCGCCGTCGAGGCGGCCGCCGACGTCCTCCCCTGCCTCGACGTGGCCCGCGAGCTGGGCATCACCGAGGTGCTCGTCGACCTGCACTACGTCGCGAAGGACGTCGACCACGCCCTGGACCTCGCCGGCGAACTGATCACGACCGTGAACTGACCCCCCATCGGTGTGACGCACATCTCCCGCAGCTCTTCATTGTTCTATTATAGTTAGAACTATGCTCGTTCAAATCGATCCGAGCTCCACCGTCCCGCTCTTCGAGCAGGTGGCTGCCTCGCTGCGCCGGTCCCTCGCCGACGGCCGTCCGGCTCCCGGCCAGCAGCTGCCACCGGCCCGGGAACTGGCCGCGGCCCTCGAGATCAACGTCCACACCGTGTTGCGGGCGTATGCGCTGCTTCGCGACGAAGGCCTCATCGACCTGCGGCGACGCCGGGGCGCCGTCGTCATCGGCGGCGCGTCCTCCCGGGCGCGGCTGGCCGAACTGGCCGAGGACCTGGTCCGCGAGGCGAAGCGCACGGGCGTCGGCCTGGACGAACTCACCGGGGTGTTGAAGGAGAAGTACTCATGAACAAGCTGATCCGGGTCCTGCTCGCCACGGCCGTGCTGCCGGGCGCCGCGCTCGCCGTCGCGGGTGCGCTCGAGAACGCGTGGACGCACCGGCTGCCCGACCCCGTCGCGACGCACTGGCGCAGCGCACCGGACGGCCACTCCTCGCTCGGGACGTTCACCGGCATGAGCCTGGGGCTCGGCGCCGTCGCCGTCCTGCTCCTCACCACGACGGCGGTCACCGCGCTGCGCCGCGGACGGCCGCTGCCGCGCCCGACCGTCGGGGTGGGCGCCGGGTTCGCCGCCCTGCCGGCCGCCGTCCTGCTCTCGGTGGTCGTGGCGAACCTCGATGCCCCGGACTGGCACGCGGCCCGCGGCGGCCTCGTCGTCGTGCCCTTGATGCTGGGTGCGGCCGTCATCGGGGTGGTGGCGGCACTCGTCGGCGGGCTGCCGGCACCACCGGTCCGGGAAACCCCGGGGCACCGGCCGAGCGTCGGTCTCCGGCCCGGGCAGCGCGGGTTCTGGTCGAGCCGGGCGGTGAACCCGGCGATGCTCTGGGCGCTGGCGCTGATCCCGGTGGCGATCGCCCTCCTGCCCGCCGGACTCCCGTGGCCGACGGGTGTGTGGATCGCCCTGGTCGGCCTGGTGGTGACGGCGCTGACCTACCGGCTGTCGGCGACCGTGGACGCCAAGGGCGTCACGATCCGCTTCGGCCTCCTGGGCTTCCCGTGGCGGCACCTGGCGCTGACCGCCATCCGCGAAGCGACCGCGCGCGAGCTCTCGACGTTCGGCGACGGCGGGCTCGGTCTCCGCTTCAACCCGGTCACCGGCACGACGGCGTACAAGGTCCGCGGCGGCCCGGCGCTGGCGCTCGCCCTCGAGAACGGCCGGACCGTGCTGGTGAGCGTGGACGACCCGGAGACGGGCGCCGGACTGGTCAACGACCTGCTCGCGCAGCGGATCACCCGGATTGACTAGGCCGGAGTGACGGCGGGTTCGGTAGAACCGGAGAAGTGGCGAAGAAAAGCGGTGGCGGCTGCCTGATGGTCGTGCTCGTGGTCGGGCTCCTGGCCTTCGGGTACTACAAGTGGCAGCACGGCTCGTCGTCGGCGCCACCGGAGGGCGTGGACACCGGGGGCGGCTCCGGCCGCTACGTCGCCCTCGGGGATTCGTACACGTCGTCGCCGCGGACCGGGCGCCAGGCGGGGACCCCGGCCGGCTGCGAACGCTCGGACGACAACTACCCGCACCTCGTCTCGGCGAAGCTGAAGCCGGCCCAGTTCGCCGACGTCAGCTGCAGCGGCGCGACGACGGACCACCTGAGCCAGGCGCAGAAGACGGGAAACGGCACGAACCCGCCGCAGCTGGACGCGGTGACGGCGGAGACGACGCTGGTGACACTGGGCATCGGCGGCAACGACATCGGCTTGATCGCGTTCGCGTCGAGCTGCGCGACGACGCACCAGAACTCCGCACCGTGCCGGGACCGCCTGACCGCCGGCGGCCACGACCAGCTGGCCGAGCGCATCGACGCCACGGCCCCGAAGGTCGGCGCGCTCCTCGACCGGATCCACGAGAAGGCCCCGAAGGCGAAGGTCGTGGTGGTCGGCTACCCGACGGTGCTCCCGGACGGCAACGGCTGCTGGCCGGCGCTGCCGTTCGGCGCGGGCGACATCGAGTACTTCCGCGGTGTGCTGGGCAAGCTGAACAAGATGCTGGAGGACCAGGCGGACGCGCACCGGGCGGGCTACGCGGACACGGCCACCCCCGGCAAGGGCCACGACGCCTGCTCGGCGTCGGACAAGCGCTGGGTGGAGGGCCTGCTGCCCGCCTCGCCGGCCATCCCGCTCCACCCGAACGCCCGGGGGGAGCAGGGCATGGCCGACGCGGTGCTGGCGGTGCTCAAGCTGCCGTAGCGGCGGGCGCGGTCGCCGGCCGGCCGCGCCCGTCACCCCGGCCGGCTCAGCGGCGGACCAGGGCCTGCGGCTTCCCCAGCACCGTCTTGCCGTCGAACTTCACCACGAGGTCGATCCGCGCGATGCCGTCGTCCTTGACGTCCGCGACCTTCCCGGTGATCTCCACCAGCGCGCCCTCGGGCGTGTTCGGCACCACCACCGGGCGGGTGAACCGAGCGCTGAAGTCGACCAGCCGGGCCGGGTCGCCGAGCCAGTCCGTGACCACCCGGCCCGCCACCGCCATCGTCAGCATCCCGTGCGCGATCACGTCCGGCAGGCCGACGTCCTTCGCGAACGTCTCGTTCCAGTGGATCGGGTTGAAGTCCAGCGCCGCCCCGGCGTAGCGGACCAGCTGATCGCGGGTGATCCGGACCTCGAGGGCGGGCAGCTCGTCGCCGACTGTGACATGCGGGGCTTCGCCCCGGCCGGGGGCTCCGCCACCCGGACCCCCGTCAGCTGTGGTCACGCGTTCTCCCCTCGGACCACCAGCTGCGCGCGGGTGGAGCAGACCTTCTGGCCGGCGGCGTCGGTGATGTCGGCGCGCAGGTTGATGAAGTCGTTGCCCGCGCGGGCCATGATGGCGTCGATGTGGGTGGTCACCTCGAGCACGTCGCCGGCGAGGACCGGGCGCGTGTAGGTGAAGCCCTGGTCGCCGTGCACCATGCGCGAATAGTCGAGGCCGAGTTCGGGGTCGGCGACGATCGCGTTGATCGAGGCGAGGTTGATGATCGTGAGGAAGGTCGGCGGGGCGATCACGTCCGGGTGACCGGCTTCGCGGGCCGCCTCCGGGTCGCGGTAGACCGGGTTCGCGTCGCCGATCGCGTCGGCGAACTCCCGGATCTTCTCCCGGCTCACTTCGTAACTGGTCTGCGGCGGATAAGTCCGCCCGGTGAACGACTGGTCCAAGGGCACGCCGACGAGGCTACCAACAGCAAGAAGCCGCCCGGGTGGTTCCAGGGCGGCTTCTCGAAGCTGGTGAACGCGCTACATCGTCAGCGGGTTTCCTTGTGCGTCCGGTGCGTACCGCAGTTCGGGCAGAACTTCTTCATCTCCAGGCGATCCGGGTTGTTGCGCCGGTTCTTCTTGGTGATGTAGTTGCGGTGCTTGCACTCTTCGCACGCCAGCGTGATCTTGGGTCGCACGTCGGTGGCAGCCACAGCGTTTCCTTCTCTCTCAGGTCCCGGGGGCCAGCCCCGTCGTTACCGCGTAGCGGTGGCCGGACTTGAACCGGCGACACAGCGATTATGAGCCGCTTGCTCTGCCAACTGAGCTACACCGCCCTTACATGACCCAAGCCGCGACACGCAGGCGTGACGCGGCTGAGGTCGTGAGCCCCTTTACGGAATCGAACCGTAGACCTTCTCCTTACCATGGAGACGCTCTGCCGACTGAGCTAAAGGGGCCTGGCCTCTCGCGAGGACTTGGAAAGATTAGCAAGGACCGTCACCCGGCCGTGCAACCGGGGTCCTCTTAGCACAAAACCTCAGGTCAGGAGGGTCAACACGGTCTCGGAGTGGCGTCCGGGCGAGCGCGCGGTCCGGGCCTGCAGCCACGCCTCCAGGCGGTCCTCCGGCAGCGGCCGCGAGATCAGGTAACCCTGGGCGACGTCACACCCCATCGCCTCGAGCTGGTCGCGGGCCACGTCCTCCTCGACGCCCTCGGCCACCACCGTCAGCCCGAGCGAGTGCCCCAGCTCGACGATCGACCGGACCACCGCGAGGTCGCCGAGGTCGGTCCCCATGCCGAGGACGAAGCTCTTGTCGATCTTGACCTGGTCGACCGGCAGCTGCCGCAGGTACGCCAGCGACGAGTAGCCCGTCCCGAAGTCGTCCACGGCGAGGGTGATGCCCAGCGAGTGCAGCTCGCGCAGGATCGGCAGCGCCTTCTGCGGGTCGGACATCACGCCGGACTCGGTCAGCTCGAACGTCAGCAGCTCCGGCGGGATGCCGTAGTGCTCCAGCTCGCGGGCCACCTTGTTCGGGAAGTCTTCGTCGGCCAGGTTGCGCACCGACAGGTTGACCGCGACCGAGATCCGCAGGCCCTCGTCGAGCCACTTGCGGCAGCGCTTGAGCGCCTCGCCGAGCACGAAACCCGTCAGGACGCCGATCAGGCCGGCCGCTTCGATCGCCGGGACGAACTCGTCCGGGCCGAGCCTGCCGAACTCCGGGTGCACCCAGCGGACCAGCGCTTCGACGCCCTGCACCTGCCGGTTCGGCAGAGTGATCTTCGGCTGGTAGTGCACGCTGACCTGGCCGTCCTCGAGGGACTGCCGGAACTGCGTCACCATCTGGAAGCGGCGCAGGAAGATCTGGCCCATGCTCGGCACGTAGCCGCGGACCTCTTCGCCGCCCTTGGTCGCGCGGACGGCGACGTCGGCGCGCTGCAGCAGGCCTTCGATGTCGACGACGTCGCCCGGTTCTTCCGCGGACGTCGTCGCGTAGCCGATCATCGCGTTCGCCTCGACCGACAGCCGGTCGACCGGATAAGGCGCCGACAGCTCTTCGCGCAGCCGTTCCGCCGCGCGGTGGGCGTCCTCCGGCGGGCAGCCGACGAGCAGCGCCGCGAAGGACGCGCCTTCGAGCCGGGCGAGCGGGACGTCGGGGCCGAGCGCGTCGCGGATGCGGCGGCCGGCGGCGACGACCATCCGGTCGGCCCAGGCGTAGCCGAGCGCGTCGCTGACCGTCGAGAAGACGTCGAGGTCGATCCGCAGCACGACGGCGTTCGCGAAGTCCCGCAACGGTTCCTTCGCCACCTGCCGGAAGCCCGGCCGGTTGAGGTGCCCGGTGAGCGGGTCGTGGTAGGCGTCGTGGCGCAGCGTCGCCAGCAGCCGCCGGTTGTCCAGCGACGTGGCGAGGTGGCTGGCCATCGTGCCGAGCAGCTGGACGTCGTACTTGCCGAAGCCGCGCCAGCGGGACAGCCGGTCGTGCGCCTCGACGACGCCGAGCAGCCGGTTCGCGCTGCGCAGCGGGACGACGAGCGCCTCCTGCGCGCCGCGGTCGAGCAGCGCCGCGCGGACGTCGGGGTTGGCCTCGGTGATCCGGAAGTGCCGGACGTGCGCGCCGGGCAGCCGCAGCAGCGGGTCGTCGGCGGCGGGGTCGGCGGCCGGCAGGTCGTCGCCCGCGACCACGACCCGCATGGTGTCCTTCGGCTCGAGCCGGAGCCGCAGCACGACGCGGCCGGCGGCGAGCTGGTCCTTGATGCGCTCGGCGATCGTCGCCCATTCGCGGACGTCGACGCCGCCGACGAGCTCGTCGGCGCGGCTGGCCGGGCGCGCCGCGGCCTGCTGGCCCGAGCGGGCGACCATCAGGCTGACGTCCGAGAGCGCCTCCATGTCCCGCTGCTCGCGCAGCAGGTCGGAGTACGCCCAGTACAGCGCGGTGAGGCCGAGGAAGACGGCGAGTACCAGCGGCCACGCCTGGGGCGTACTGGAGATGACGAGGTAGCCGGAGAGGCCGACGGACGCGTTGACGAAGCCGACGACCAGGATCCGCCCGGTGAGCCGCACGGCGGTGCTGACCCGCATGCGGCGCCGCAGCACGCGGACCGCGGCCAGGGCGAGCAGCGTGCTGACCAGCGGCGCGGTCAGGGTCCCGGCCAGCGCCGCGACCCACGGGATCTTGTCGCCCGTCCCGGCGCCGACGAGGTACTTCACCAGCCCGGCGACCGCGAAGGCGCCGGTGATCTCGAGCAGGAACGCACCCGCGTTGTAGAGGACGCGCCCGGCGACCTTGCGGGCGAGCAGCGTGCCGATGCCGGCGATCAGGTGCGCGACCAGCACGACCTCGAACGGCGCGATGAAGAACCCGATGACGAGCGGGATTTCGGTGAAGGAGATCGTCCACGAGATGCCGCTGCGGACGTCGACGTTGATGCCGAGCTGTTCGGCGAGCAGGAAGGCGACCGCGAGCACGGGCGCGATCCACAGCAGCCGGTCGTCCCAGTGGAACGGCAGCCACGACCCGACCGCGAAGGCGGCGACGAGCCCGAGGCTCAGGACGGCGAAGGTGTAGACGCGGAACCGGCGCTCGTCGGTGCGGGCTTCGGCGGAGACGGGTGGTGTCCCGGAAGCGGCTCCCGGCCCGGGCTGCGCCTGCGCGACGGCGTCGCCGTGGGCGTTGGTGTCCGGCATCCGACCTTCCCTCCCGGCTTGTCCACCGGTGCTGATCCGTGACTTCGGGTGTGGACAGGGGCCATACCGTACCCCGTAGGGCGTACCCGCGTCCCTTTCGAGACAGTAGGAGATCACCCCAGGGTTAACAATGCCTCGAACGCGCTGACCTGCGTGGACCAAGGGGTGAAACGCCGGGTGTACGAACCTCCGGCCGTTCTGTACGCACGGAACCCCGGGTAGCGCTTCAATGGGCCCATGCACAGCGATGTGATTGCCACCGAGCACGCGGCGCGGCTCGCGGCGGTGGATTCCCTCCTCCCCGGATCTACTCCCTTCGAAGCGGCGGAAAACGCGGTGGTCCTGGAGGTCGCGACGGGCGGCTCGGCGGCGTCCGGGCTCGCTTCCCGCGTCCAGGTCGACCGCGACGCCCCGAACGCGCCGTGGCGCGCGCTCACCGAGCACCGGCTCGACGTCCAGCTGGCCGGACCGCAGCCGGCGGCCGTGCTGGACGCCCTCCTCACCCGATGGGATGAACATCTGCGCGCGGTCGCCGAGCCGGGTGACACCGAGACGGCGGCGATCGTGCCGCGCGCGAGCCGGGACGCCGCCGGCGCGCGCGAAATGCTGCACCACGGCTTCGCCCCGCTGCGCGTGGTCGCGGTCCGCCCCGCGCAGCGGCTGGTCCCGGCGACCCCGCTGGGGACGCCCGGGGTCAAGATCCGCCGCGCCGAGCCCGGCGACCTCGAGACGGCGGTGGCGCTCGGCATGGAACTGCACTCCTACGACGCCCAGTACGGCACGGTGAACTGGCGCACCGGCGTCGAGGAGATCCTGGCCAAGGACCTCGCCGAGCAGCTGAAGCGGCCGGAGCCGCCGTTGTGGATCGCCGAGCTGTACGGCCGCCCGCTCGGCATGGTGGGCGTCCAGCACCCGGGCGAGACCGGCTGGATCAGCGGCCGCGTGGCCGCTTCCCGTGTGGGCTACCTGTCGTCACTGGCCGTGGCGGAAGCGGCGCGGTCGTCCGGCGTCGGCACCGCGCTGGCGACGCACGCCCACCACGTCCTCGACGAGGAAGGTGCCGACGTCGTCCTGCTGCACCACGCCGCGGCGAACCCGCTGTCGACGCCGTTCTGGTACGCGCAGGGGTACCGCCCGCTGTGGACGTACTGGCAGCGTCGACCGGCTGTTCGGTGAACTACTGGAGGATTACCGTGGGTGCGCAGGGCTTATAGGCTGAACCCCGCCGCCAGCGAGGGGAGCCTGAAGTGACCGACCAGCGGGATTCCGCACCGAGAGCGCCCGAAGGTGTCGACACCGAGAAGCCGTCCGCGGCCCGGATCTACGACTGGTACCTGGGCGGTACCCAGAACTGGGCCGTGGACCGCGAGTTCGGCCGGCGCATGGAACAGCAGTGGCCGCTGGTGCGCCCGGGGTCGAAGCAGAACCGCGAGTTCATGAACCGCGCGGTGCGGGCGGCGCTGCGGGCCGGGATCCGGCAGTTCATCGACCTCGGCTCGGGGGTGCCGACGGCCGGGAACGTGCACGAGGTCGTCGAGGCGGAGCTGCCCGAGGACCACGACGCGAAGGTCGTTTACGTCGACTACGAGCCGGTCGCCGTCGCCCACGCGACGCTGATCCTCGAAGAGGGCATGGCGACCGACTGGGCCGGCATCGTCCAGGCCGACATGCGGGACGCGAAGTCCGTGCTCCGCGCCGCGGAAACACAGCGCCTCATCGACTTCTCCCGGCCGGTGTGCCTGATCATGGCGGCGGTGCTGCACTTCGTCGGCCCCGACGACGACCCGGACGGGCTGCTGGCGGCGTACCGGGACGCCCTCGCCCCGGGCAGCTGGCTGGCGATCTCGCAGATGAGCGAAGGCGACGGGACCGGCGAAACGCTCGAAGGGCTGCGCTGGTTCGTCGAGCAGTACCGGAAGACGAGCAACCCGGTCTGGCTGCGCAACCGCGAAGAGATCGAGCCGCTCTTCGGCGACTGGCCGCTCCTGGAGCCGGGCATCGTGCACCTGCCGGACTGGCGGCCGGACCGGAAAATCAACGCGCTGGAGGCGGAGGCGCGCCCCTACGCGTGGTGTGCCGTGGCGGAGAAACCCTCCTGACCTGCGGTTTCCCCGATCGCTGTGGGCGAACGCCCCATCGGAAACAAACACACCCATCGGAGAGTTGAGCTAGGCAGACTCAACTACCCGAGGAGTGCACATGTCCGACACCCGCCTCCTGCCCGTGCTCCCGCTCGATGACGACGTCGTGCTGCCGGGCATGGTCGTCCCGCTCGACCTGACCGACACCGAGACGCGGGCCGCGGTGGAGTCCGCCCAGGCCAAGACGCCGAGCCAGGCGTCCTTCCCCGGCATCCGGTCGACCGCGGCCACCAAGGCCGAGGTCCTGATCGTGCCGCGCGTCCACGGCGAGTACGCCGAGTTCGGCACCGTCGCGACGGTCGAGCGCATCGGCCGCGTGCCCGGCGGCAAGGCCGCCGTCCTGCTGCGCGGCACGGCCCGCGCGGTCGTCGGCCGGATCGCCGACGGTCCCGGCGCCGCCCGCTGGGTGCACGCCGAGGACGCCACCGAGACCACGGACGACCGGACCGCGCAGCTCGCGGCCGAGTACAAGGCCGTCGTCATCTCGATCCTCCAGCAGCGCGGCGGCTGGCAGCTGATCGACGCCGTCCAGCAGGTCGAGGACGCCTCCGCGATCGCCGACCTGTCCGGCAACGCGCCCTACCTGTCCACTGAGCAGAAGCTCGAGCTGCTGTCTACTTTGGACGTCGCTGCCCGCCTGGAGAAGTCGCTCGAGTGGAGCAAGGAGCACCTGGCCGAGCTCGAGGTGACCGACACGATCCGCAAGGACGTCGCCGAGGGCATGGAGAAGCAGCAGAAGGAGTTCCTGCTGCGCCGCCAGCTCGAGGCCATCCGCAAGGAGCTCGGCGAGCTCGACGGCACCGCGCAGGACGACGACTACCGCGCCCGCGTCGAGGCCGCCGAACTGCCCGACGCCGTCAAGAAGACCGCACTGGCCGAAGTGGACAAGCTGGACCGCACGTCCGAGCAGTCCCCCGAAGGCGGCTGGATCCGCACCTGGCTGGACACGGTCCTGGAGCTGCCCTGGAACGAGCGCACCGAGGACATCCACGACATCGCGGCCGCCCGGGCGGTCTTGGACGCCGACCACGCCGGCCTCGACGACGTCAAGGAACGCATCATCGAGTACTTGGCCGTGCGCAAGCGGCGTGCCGAATCGGGTCTCGGCCCGGTCGGTGGACGCCGGTCCGGCGCGGTGCTCGCCCTCGCGGGCCCTCCCGGGGTCGGCAAGACGTCGCTGGGTGAGTCCGTCGCGAAGGCCATGGGCCGCAAGTTCGTCCGGGTGGCGCTGGGCGGCATCCGCGACGAGGCGGAGATCCGCGGCCACCGCCGCACCTACGTCGGCGCGCTGCCCGGCCGGATCGTCCGCGCCATCAAGGAAGCCGGCTCGATGAACCCGGTCGTGCTGCTCGACGAGATCGACAAGGTGGGCGCCGACTACCGCGGCGACCCGACCGCGGCACTGCTCGAGGTGCTGGACCCGGAGCAGAACCACACGTTCCGCGACCACTACCTCGAGGTCGAGCTGGACCTGTCCGACGTCGTGTTCCTGGCGACGGCCAACGCGCTGGAGACCATCCCCGGCCCGCTGCTGGACCGCATGGAGCTCGTCACGCTGGACGGCTACACCGAGCACGAGAAGGTCACCATCGCCCGCGACCACCTGCTCCCCCGCGAGCTGGAGCGCGCCGGCCTGGGCACGTCCGACGTCGTCCTGACGGATGCCGCGTTCAGCCGGATCGCCGCCGAGTACACCCGCGAGGCGGGCGTGCGCGACGCGAACCGCACGATCGCCAAGGTGCTGCGGAAGATCGCGACCAAGGTCGCTTTGGACGAGGTCTCGCTGCCGCTCACGGTGGACGCCGCCTCCCTGGAGACCTACCTCGGCCGCCCGCGGCACCTGCCGGAGTCGTCGCTGCCGGCGTCGACCCAGCGCACGGCAACCCCCGGTGTGGCAACGGGTCTGGCGGTGACGGGTGCCGGCGGTGACGTCCTGTACATCGAGGCGTCGCTGGCGGACCAGGAGTCCGGCGCGTCCGGGCTGCAGCTGACCGGCCAGCTCGGTGACGTGATGAAGGAGTCGGTGCAGATCGCGCTGTCCTACCTGCGCTCGCACGGCGCGGAGCTGGAACTGCCGGTCGGCGACCTGCGCGAGCGGGGCATCCACGTCCACGTCCCGGCGGGCGCGGTCCCGAAGGACGGCCCGTCGGCGGGCATCACGATGACGACGGCGCTGGCGTCGCTGCTTTCGGGTCGCGTGGTCCGCTCGGACGTCGCGATGACGGGCGAGGTGTCCCTGACGGGCCGCGTCCTCCCGATCGGCGGCGTGAAGCAGAAGCTGCTGGCGGCCCACCGGGCGGGGATGAAGACGGTGATCATCCCCCAGCGCAACGAGCCGGACCTGGACGACGTCCCGGCCGAGGTGCTGGCCCAGCTGGAGGTGCACGCGGTGGCGAACGTCCGCGAGGTCCTCGACCTCGCCCTGACCCCGGCTTCAACGCCGGTTTCCCAGGCGGCGTAACCCCGAGCGCCGCCCGGCGGCCGGTTCCCTTCCCCCGAGGGGAACCGGCCGGCCGTTCTGCCGGTGCTTTGTTCCGCTATCGCCGCCCAGCGCTTGCGGGCGACGGTGGCGGAACACATCGGGTCCAGGTGCCCTGCGGCCACCTGAACACCCAAGGTGACCGCGGCCGGGGGTCCAGGGGGCGGAGCCCCTTGGCGGGGGTTTGGGGGTTCGACCCCCAAGGGACACAACGGAAGAGAGCCCTGTCTGCGCACTCCGCAGACAGGGCTCTCTCACGAACGAACGTGGCGGGTGAGGGATTCGAACCCCCGTAGGCGTAAGCCAACTGGTTTACAGCCAGTCCCCTTTGGCCACTCGGGTAACCCGCCCAGGCCGGTCTCACCGGCCGGGGAAAGCTTACCCAAGGGGTCGGAGCGGGGGTCAACCGGGATACCCCTCCCCCGGTGGGGGCTAGGCTGGGTGGCCCCTGACAAGCGAGTACGAGGTGTGAGGACACGTGGCGGATCCCTCTTTCGACGTCGTGAGCAAGGTCGACCGCCAGGAGGTGGACAACGCGCTCAACCAGGCGAGCAAGGAGCTGGGCACGCGGTTCGACTTCCGCGGCACCGGCACGACGATCAACTGGGCCGGCGAGGAGGCGCTCACGATCGAGTCCGAGACCGAGGAGCGCGCGCTGGCCGCGGTCGAGGTGTTCAAGGAGAAGCTGATCAAGCGCAGCATCTCCCTGAAGGCCTTCGAAGCCGGCGAGCCGGCGCTGTCGGGCAAGATCTACAAGATCTCCGGCAAGATCCTGCAGGGCATCGCCTCGGACAAGGCGAAGCAGATCGCCAAGTACATCCGCGACGAGGGTCCGAAGGGCGTCCAGGCCCAGATCCAGGGCGACCAGCTGCGGGTGTCGGGCAAGAAGAAGGACCAGCTGCAGGAGGTGATCGCCTTGCTGAAGGGCAAGGACTTCGAGATCGCGCTGCAGTTCACCAACTACCGGTGACTTACCCGCGTTGACCTGCGGGTATCTGGTTTCAGGTGCCCGTGGGTACAACGTCGGTACAACCGAGCGCGGAGTCGACGAGCGTCCGCGTCTGGTCCACCGCGTCCGGCCAGTAGCCGACGTAGGTGTTGAGCGTCACCGTGGGCGTGGTGTGGCCCATGGCGAGCTGAACGGTCTTGACGTTCGCTCCGCCGAAGATCAGCACCGTGGCGAAGTAGTGCCTGAGGTCACGCAGGCCGAAGCCCTCCGGCAGGCCCGCAGCCTTCACGGCCGGACGCCAGATGTACGACCAGTCGGCCCGGTGGATCGAGCGGCCGTCGCCCCGCGTGAACACGAGGTTGACGGGCCGCCGGATCGGCCGGCGGGGGTCGGTCTCATCGTCGATCTCCTCCGGGACCAACCGGAACGTCTCCAGGTGCCGCCGCAGGGAGTCCGCGACCAGTGTCGGCAGCTCGTTCGCGCGGCGACTGGTCTTGGTCTTCGGCGGGGCCAGGTACGGCGTGCGGCCGGACACCACGGTGAGCTGGTGCCGGACCTCGACCTCCATCGCGTCGAAGTCGATCGCGTCGCGCTCCAGGCCGAAGATCTCGCCGCCCCGCCAGCCGCAGCCAGCCGCCAGGTAGACGATCGGCCGGTAGCGCTCCGGGAGTGCGTCGTGGAGCGCGTGGACCTCTTCGGGCCGCGCGATGTAGTACTGGGCGTCCTCGATCTCCGGCAGACGGATGCCGACGCACGGAGAGGACCCGATGCGCTTGTCGGCGACGGCCGCGTTGAACAGCGGGACGAGCGTCCCGAAGTAGACGACCGTGAGCGTGCTCGGAGCGAGCTTCGCGGCTCGATCCTTTACCCAGCCCCGAATGTGGGAGCTACGGATCTGGGCGATGGGCAGCTCACCGAGCACGGGCACCAGGTGCCGCCGGATGACGCGCTCCGTGCGTTCGGCCGTGCTCGGGCGGTGCAGGAGCGTCTGCCGCCACTGCTCCGCGTAGTCCCGGAACGTCAGGCGTCCGGCTCGAGGATCGACGTACTGCCCGCGCGAGATGTCGGCGTGCATGTTCGCGTCGTGCCGGTCGGCGTCGGCGCGGCGCTCGAACAGCTCAGTACGGTCCTGGCCAGTGTCCGGATCGACCCAGCGGACACGCCAGCGCTTACCGCGTCCGTGGCGCTTCGAGCGCAGCCGTTCGCCGGTGGCCGCGTCGCGTTTGCGCAGGTACCAGAGGTCGTCAACGGCCATGTGGTCCCCCGCCGTCGTCCTCCTGGCCGTCGAGCTTGCGCCGGGCAAGGTGCAGTTCGGCGAACACGGCGGCGAGCCGTCGTTCGGCGTCGTTGTGGTAGCCGATGCCGGTCATGGCCCAGTCGTTGACGACGGTCAGGACCTCGGTGTCGGCGATGCCCAGGGCCTCACGCTGCTCGTCGAGGCGGTACTCCGCCCGCGTCCGGCGGATCTCCCCGAAGGTGGTGGAGTAGCGGCGGGACTTGGTCAGGAAGTGGCCCCGGAACCCGAGCATGTGCGCCCACTTGCGCAGGTTCAGCTCGCCGTACTCGGGCAGGCCGCCGAGCCGCCAGGCGGTGCGCATGAGCTGCTTGTGGTGCTCGGTGATCGGAAGCTGTTCGATGTGCTCCGCCGAGCGGATCCGGTAGTCGCAGCCTTCGGTCAGGCGGGTGCCCTTGGTGGCGTACTTGGCGACGTAGCCCGCGACGCGCCGGTCGTGCCAGCCGCCATCCGAGTCCTCCGAGGTGCCCTCCGAAGCCGCGATCGGCTCCACGTCGACCTGCTCACCCCACGTCAGCTCGACCACGCCGACGGCCGGGGACTCGGGGGTGCGCACGACGACGGAGGCCGCCGCGTCCTCGATCACGGCGGTCAGGAGGTCGTCGGTCACTTCGGCCGGCGGGGGCGGTCCATCCGGTCCCTCGGGGCCGTCGATGCGGACGACGGCGTGGAAGTGGATGAGGCCGCGACGCTGGTACTCCGCGACCTTGGCGTAGGACAGGCGCATGACCTCGCGCAGCTCAGCCGGGCGCAGCCCGAGGGCGCGGGCGAGCTTGCGGCCCACGGCGATGGTGAAGCGGCGCCACAGCTCCCCCGCGTGGGCCTGCCACAGCACCGACCCGACGTAGTCGTAGGTCCCGGGGTCCAGGGGCGTCCCGAGGACGTCGTCGTACTGGGAGTGCAGCTCACCGCAGGAGCAGCGGCGCACGTGTCCATTGCGGAACGGTCGCGAGTGGACTTTCCCGAACGACGGCGCGGTCAGCGTCGCCAGCACGCGCAGGTGGCCGGTGACGGTCTCCGGGACGCCCTTGCCCCCGGCCATGCCTGCGCGGATGAGGTGGAAGGTGTCGTGGGCGTAGTGGGCGGAGCAGGACTCGCACACCGACGCGCGGCGGTTCTTGCAGGGCACGAACACCGAGCCGGAGAGCTCGGAGACGATCTGACCGGAGGAGTCAACCACTGTGGACGACCCAGCCATCCGGACCGGCTTCACGCAGCCCCGAGCGGCCTTGACCTTCCCGGCCCAAGTGTCGAAGTTGGCTCGGGCGAGGACGTGCGCCAGGGCCGGGTCCAGCGTGCCGGACTCGGTGAACGCCGCGACCATCTCACGGAAGCCCTGCGGAGCAGCACCCATCAGGCAGCCACCCCCGCACTATGACGCTTAAGCGGTGACACTGGGGCGCTCACAACCACGCCGCCGCGTCGCCCAGATCCGACACATGAACTTCCTCGCGACGGCGGCCCTGCCGGTCGCGCTTGATCCGCACCCATGCCGGGATCGGGAACTCCCGGTGGAGGTCGACCCGCTCAGCCACTTCACGAACGGCGACCAGCGCATCCCACTCGGAGCGCTCGAAACCCAACCGCTCAGCCACTAGCCACGCCACGAAGTCGGGAAGATCCACGAACCGGGACTCGCAGTACAACTCCCCCGTGACCGGGTTCGGGTCCGCGAGGCACACGTCACGCGGCACCGGCACGGCGTCGGACACCGTCGCGTGCTGCTCATCAGTCAGCAGTGCAAGAGCGCCCATGATCGCCTCCGTCGTCGCGTTGACACCTAACCTCCCTAGGGAGGTCATCCCAGGTTGCACCTCCCTAGGGAGGCTGTCAAGCAAGGTGTGGAGGTCTCACTAGGGAGGCCGTACGCTGGAGATTGACTCAGCGAAGGAGACCCCGTGTCGGAACGGCTACCGCTCAGCAGACGGATCGCGGCCGATTTGCGCGCGGCGATCATGCAGGGCGAACTCGCCCCGGGTGCCGTCCTCCCGTCCGAGCGGCAGCTCATCGCCCAGTACGGCACGACGAAGGCGACGGCCGGCAAGGCGATTGCCTTCCTGGTCGCCGAGGGCCTGGTGACGACCGAGTTCGGACGCGGTACCTTCGTTCGACGTCGCCCGCCCCTCCGTCGCGTTTCGGCAGCACGACGCCACGCGGCCCACCGGGACACCGGGAAGCCCGTCTTCGATGTCGGAGCCATCGAGCAAGGCCGGGTTCCGTCGCGTCGAATCCTCTTCGTCGGGCGCGCTCCCCTACCCGCGAACGCAGCCCATTGGCTCCGCGCCTCACCCGGCGACGAGGCAGTCGTACGCCGTCGCTTGCAGTTCCTCGACGACGACCCGGTCGTGGTCTCCGCGAGCTACTACCCGCTGTGGCTCGCAGCGGATACCCGCCTTGAGTCACCCGACGCACTGCCCGAGGGACCCGACGAGCTGATCGAGTCGCTGGGGCACAAGTTCTTCCGGGGTGTCGAGGTCTTCAGCGCACTCATGCCAACCCCGGAGGAGATAGAGCTGCTCAACCTCCACGCAGGGGTGCCGGTGATGCACATGTGGGACGTCGACTACGACAAGGACGGCAGGCCACTGCAGGCCGCGCACGACGTCTACGCGGGCGACAAGCACGAGTTCATCTACGAGTGGAACGAAGGCGACATTCAGCCATGACGAGCGAGTGGCCGGGCAACTGGGCTGACCGGATCAGCGGCAAAGCCTGCGAGATGTGCCAATCGAAGCGCTTGCACGAGGACACCTACGGCATTCGGATCTTCGAGACGGCCGACGTGGACGCCGTGCTCCAGCGAGCCGACATCCAGCGCGGGTACACGCTCGTGATCTGGCGCGGGCGTCACGTCGTCGAGCCGTTCGAGCTGACAGAGTCGGAGGCGCAGGCGTACTGGAAGGCGACGTTGACCGTGGCGAAGGCGCTAGCCACGTTCTACCGGCCGCTCAAGATGAACTACGAGACGCTGGGAAACACCGTCCCGCATCTCCACACACACCTACTGCCACGCTTCGTCGAAGACCCTGCTCCGGGGAGGCCGTTCCCCCTGCTGCCTCAGAGTGGCGACGAGTCCCAGATCGACCCTGCGCAACTCGCCAGCGACGCCGCAGCGCTTCGGGCTCTCCTCGATTGAGCCGCTACCCGTGAGGTGGAGGCTTGGTGAGAACTTTCTCTACAGGATCAAGGCGGCCCCTCCGGGGCCGCTCGGCCCCAGCTCTTTGCCCCGGCCAAGCCCTCGCGGGGGCGTGCGGCCTGGCGGCCGGTCCCCCGCGAGTCGGCCAGGGCGAGTGGGCCGTTGGGTTCGGGTAAGCCGCGGTTCCAAGAAGAGATGTCCTCGCCGGACGGGCAGGTCTCCGAGATGGCCGGCAGGGCTCGCACGTTGCGTCCGTGGTTGGCCAGACGGCATCTCGTCGACCTCCCAGAGGGCTATCACGCCGCGTCAAGGGGGCGGTTTCGAAGTTCGGTCACGTAGGCGGAGAGGTGCCCCCTTGACCCGGCGTGATCGGGCTGCGCCAGGTCGACGAGATGCCGAGAGGCCACCCACTTGCAGGAATTCAACGTGCCTCTTGCAAGCGACGGAAGAATCGCTGCAATACCTGCTCCAGTTCAGCCTCATCATTTAACGCTTCAACACTAACGCGATCAACAAAGGATATTCCCGCGTCGCGATATAAGTGCTCACTAGACGTGTCATGAGATCTACGACCATTGTGATGCGGGCCGTCGATTTCTAGAATCCCAGTACGCCCACGATGAACGATTAAGAAATCTGGCTCACGCGTGTGCCCATGAATACGCCCGCGTGCCAACGGGAAGATTGCGAAGCTCCGCTCACGCGGAAACTTCTCCTCCTGGATACTCTTCAGCTTCCTATAGACGAGAAGCTCACCCGGATTGGTGAAATAAAGCCCATCCTCCACCCATCGCGAACCTCGCTCACGAACGACCCTAGCCTGATTTGTACGCCTTTGACCTCGCAGAACCTCCACGAGCTGTCCGCGCCAGCCATACCCGATCTCAGGGAGGACCTCCCGAAATTCGATCCAGTCCAAATCGAATGACTTCCTCTGGACCACCTCCAGGAATACGCTAGAAATCGAGTCGCCATACTGCCTGAAGAGTTGCTCATCTTCGGGCTCGTACTCTAGCCAGACTTTTGTGGTTTCACGATTGAAGTCATAGTCATGTTCAAGCTCGTGCCGCACAATTTTCAACATCGCAGCAGCAGCTTCTTTAAAGTCTCGCCGAATGAGAATTTGAGAGGTGTATCCGAGCGCTTCATCCACCAGTCTATTGATGCGCTCATCATCAGGAACAGAATCGTCGCCAACCATTTGCGAGTAGGTTCGAGTGTCAGATTCAAACGACCTCTGCTCCATGCAGGCCTCCCAGCTTCTCCACGCTACCGAGCATGCTAGCCACCACCACCGACAGTCTCAGCGATCCGGGCCGACGTGTCGGGGCCGCCGGTGGGTGCGTGTTCGGGCACAAATCCGGTACAGATGACACCAGCAAACGACGACAGACGACGACCACCAACGGGCACAAACCCGCAGCTCAGAGCCCTACATCCCGGCATCACCCCAGGCCGGACGCAGTTCACCAACTACCGGTGATGCACCCTCGTTGACCTGCGGGTATCCGGTTTCGGGTGCCCGTGGGTACAACGTCGGCAGAACCGGGCGCGGAGCCGAGGAGCGCCCCGCTCAGGACGGTGTCAGCGTCCAGCTCGCCTCGTAGCCCTCCACCTGCAGGTACGCCGGCCCGCGGACGTCGCGCTCCACCTGCAGGTCGCCGATCTGGTTGAGGATCAGGTCGTGGTCCTGCGGGGACATCACCCACAGCGCCACGTGCCCCCGCGTCTTCGCCGTGAACCGGATGCGGGTCACTCCCGCCGGGAGCTTCAGGACCGCGTCGCCCTTGCCCGCGGCTTCCTTGCCGGTCTCTGCCGTCGGGACGCTTCGGTGATCGGAGATCGTCGCCGTCCAGGGCGCGTCCGTGTGGACCGTCACCCGCTTCACCGGGCGGTCCGGCTCCGTGTTCATCCACGTCGTGCCCTTGTACGCGCCGATCGCGTTGACCAGGCCGTGCTCGCCGCCGTCGGTGTCGACGATCACGTTGGACGTGCACTTCGGGCACTCGAACGTCACGAAGCCCAGCTGGTCCGCCGGCCACGACGTCTGGAACTCGCCACTCTCCGTCCCCGTGTGCGTCTCCGTCGGCACGTCACGGGGCACCGCCGGTGCCGACGATGTCGGAGAAACCGGAAGACCCGCGGCGGATTCCGGGACGATCTCGCCGTAGCCGGTCGACGGCGCGCACGCCGATGCCAGGACCAACAGCGGCAGCAGGGCGCCCAGGATCTTCATCTCTCCCCCTCGGGGCCACCGCGACCCCTCCCCGTGCTCTTTCGGCCCCGGTAGCGGGAGCGTTACCCGAACGCGTGAATGCGTCCCGTGGCCGCCGCTCGCCCGTGCTGTAATCGCGCGGTCACCGCGTGGAAGGGGTCGAGTTGCGCCGTTCGCTGGCCTTCGTGCTGACGCTCGCCGCCGTCGCCTCGCTGCTGACGCCGGCGAGCGCGGCCGAACGCAAGCAGCTCATCCCCGGCTTCGGCGCCTACGCGCGCCTGATCCGCCTCGAACACGGCCACGGGCGCATCATCGCCACCCTGACCAGCGAAGATGCCGACGGCAGGTTCGCCCCCGTCCTGGAGAGCACTGACGAAGGCGAGTCGTTCCACGAGATCGGCGCGATCCACGACCCCGACGGCCGGGCCGGCATGTGCTGCGGCACCGTCTACGAACTGCCGGAGCGCGTCGGCAAGCTCCGCGCGGGCACGCTGCTGTGGGCTGCGTCCTACCGGCAGGACGCCGGGCCGCAGCGCCGCGTCGGGATCCGCGTCTGGGCCAGCAAGGACGGTGGCCACTCCTGGAGCTTCCTGTCCGAGGCCGCGCGGTCGCACGCCATCGACGGCGTCTGGGAGCCCGAATTCACCGTCGACGCCGGCGGCACGCTCTGGCTCCACTTCGCCGACGAGACGCAGGCGCCGAAGTACGCGCAGGTGCTCAACCGGGTCGCCTCGACCGACGGGGTGAACTGGGGCACCAAGCAGCTCACCATGGCGATCCCGCCCGACCGCGTCCGGCCGGGCATGCCGATCATCCGGCGGCTGCCCGACGGCCGCTACTACTTCGCCTACGAAATCTGCAACTTCCGCGACCGCTACTGCGACCCGTACTTCAAGATCTCCGCCGACGGGGCCAACTGGGGCGACCCCGCCGATCCCGGCACCCGCGTCGACACCGCCACCGGCAACTACTTCCAGCACGCGCAGACGATCGCGCTGTTCCCCGGCGGCCCGAACGGGGTGCGGATCGTCATGGTCGGGCAGATCTACACCGACGCGAAGGGCGTGCCGCAGCCGCAGAGCGGCCAGGTCCTGCTCGCGAACGACGACTTCGGCAGCGGCCACTGGTACGAACTGCCCGCCCCCGTGCACATCACCGGCATCTGGAACAACTTCTGCCCCAACTACTCCTCGACGCTGCTGCCGGTCGACGACGGCCGGAACGTGCTGGAGATCGCCACCGAGGACGACTCCGGCTGCAAAGCCTACTTCGGTAAGGGATCCGCCCTCGATGAGCGGCCCGTAGGGTGAGGAGGTCTCAGCCACGGGAAAGGGAGGCCGTCCATGAAGGGCATCGTGCTGGCCGGAGGCAGCGGGACACGTCTGCACCCGATCACCCAGGCGGTGTCCAAGCAGCTGCTGCCGGTCTACGACAAGCCGATGGTCTACTACCCGATCTCGGTGCTGATGCTCGCCGGGATCCGCGAGATCCTCGTCATCTCCACCCCCACCGACCTGCCGATGTTCCGCAGGCTGCTGGGCAACGGCGACCAGTTCGGCCTCTCGTTCTCCTACGCCGAGCAGGCGAGCCCGAACGGGCTGGCCGAGGCCTTCGTGATCGGCGCGGACTTCATCGGCGACGACGACGTGGCGCTGGTCCTCGGCGACAACATCTTCTACGGCCAGGGCTTCTCCAGCCGCCTGCAGCAGGCCGTGCGGGAACTCGACGGCTGTGTCCTGTTCGGCTACCCGGTCAAGGACCCCGAGCGCTACGGCGTCGGCGAGGTCGACGAGGCGGGCAAGCTGCTCACCATCGAGGAAAAGCCGCTGAAGCCGCGCTCCAACAAGGCGATCACCGGCCTGTATTTCTACGACAACCAGGTCGTCGACATCGCCCGCGCGCTGAAGCCGTCGGCGCGCGGCGAGCTCGAGATCACCGACGTCAACCTGACCTACCTGCGCCAGGACCGCGCCACGCTGGTCGAGCTCAGCCGCGGGTTCGCCTGGCTCGACACCGGCACGCACGACTCGCTGCTCGAAGCCGGCCAGTTCGTACAGGTGCTGGAGCACCGCACCGGCGTGCGCATCGCCTGTCTCGAGGAGATCGCGCTGCGCATGGGCTTCATCACCCCCTACGAGTGCTACGCGCTCGGCGAGAAACTCGCGAAGTCCGGCTACGGCGACTACGTGAAGGCAGTCGCCGTCGCGGCGGGAGCGTCGGCCTAGAAGAGCTGCTCGCGCAGCGTCGGCCACCTCCGCCACTGACGTCAAGATGGGGAACGGCTCGGTGTGCGTGGTGGTGACGGCCGCGGGCCCGGGATTCCCGCTCCCACCGGCTGGGGTCAGAACGGGCGGCGGGCCATCTCTTCGAGCCGGGCGATGCGGTCGGAGATCGGCGGGTGGGTCGAGAACAGCTTGCTCAGGCCCTCACCGGGGCGGAACGGGTTCGCGATCATCAGGTGCGACTGCGACACCAGCTGCGGCTCGGCGACCAGCGGCCGCGCCCGCGTGCCGGCGTCCAGCTTCCGCAGCGCCGAGGCCAGGCCCAGCGGGTCACCGGTCAGCTCGGCCCCGGACGCGTCGGCCTGGTACTCCCGCGATCGGCTGACACCCATCCGGATGATGGCCGCGGCGATCGGCCCGACGAAGATCAGCAGCAGGCTGAGCAGGGGATTGCCGTCGCGGTTGTTGCTGCCGAAGAACAGCGCGATGTTCGCGAGCACGCTGATGACGCTGGCCAGCGCGCCGGCCACGCACGAGATCAGGATGTCGCGGTTGTAGACGTGCGAGAGCTCGTGGCCGAGCACGGCCCGCAGCTCGCGCTCGTCGAGCAGTTCGAGGATGCCGGTGGTGCAGCACACCGCCGCGTGCCGCGGGCTGCGGCCGGTCGCGAACGCGTTGGGCGCGACCGTCGGGCTGATGTACAGCTGCGGCATCGGCTGCCGGGCGACCTGCGCGAGCTCGCGCACGATCCGGTACATCGCGGGCTGCTCGACCTCCGACACCGGCCGCGCCCGCATCGCGCGCAACGCCAGCTTGTCGGAGTTGAAGTAGGCGAACGCGTTCATCCCGAGGGCGACGACCAGCCCGATGACCAGCGCGCCCCGGCCGAAGAGCCCGCTGAGCGCGATGATGATCGCCGACAGCAGGCCGAGCAGCAATGCCGTCTTGAGTCCGTTCTGGTGCCCGTGCACGCGCGCTCGCCTCCGTCCGCTGTCCCGAGTGGGTTTACCCAGTGGAAACAACGCGATCGGGGGACGCGAAGTTCCTTCGGGTCGAGATGGCGCGGGTTACGCTCGGGCGGCGAGATGATCAGGAGCGGAGGCGCCCATGCGCGGTGGCCGGCTACCCCGGCGAACCCTGTTCGCCCTGGTCACGGCGGGCGTCGGCACCCTCGTCCTGCCCGGGTCGGCGCGCGCGGCGGACGTCCGCTCGCTCGACCTCGGCGGGGCCGCGGCCGGGGTCGCGGTGAACCCGGTCACCGGCCTCGGGTACGTCACCGACGCCCAGGCCGGGACGGTTTCCGCGGTCGATCCGCGCAGCGCGTCGGTCGTCGACGTGGTCCACGTCGGCGGCGCGCCCGGCGACGTCGCGGTCGACTCGAAGGCGGGCCGGATCTACGTCGCGAACCCGCCGGCGGGCACGGTGGTGGTGCTGGACAGCCGGACCCACGACCTCGTGAGTGTGATCGGCGCGGGGGCCGGTGCCTCGGCGCTGGCGGTCGACGAGGAGGCCAACCGCGTCTACGCGGCCAGCGGCACCACCGGGACGCTCGCCGTGCTCGACGGCGTCAGCTGCACGCTGGCCGCGCTCGTGCCGGGCCCGCAGCGGGCGTTCGCCGGCATCGACGTCGACCCCGGCCGCAAGCTGGCCTACTGCGCGAGCACCGCCACCGATTCGGTCGAGGTGTTCTCGATCGACAGCGGGAAGTTCGTCGCTTCGGTGAAGGTCGGGCGCAACCCGACCGGCGTCGCGGTGCACCACGCGAGCGGCACGGTCTACGTCGCGAACTCCGGCATCCACCACATGTCCATTGTGGATGCGGCGACGCGCACGGAGCGCAAGACCGTGTTGCTGCGCAGCGAATCCTCCGCGCTGGCCGTGCACCAGGGGACGAACACGGTCTACACCAACGGCGGCCAGAACGGCCTCACCCGCGTCGACGGCACGGCGGGCACGCTGAGCGGCGAGCTGTCGCTGGGCGTCAACCCCGGTGACGTCGCCGTCGACCAGCGGGCGCGCACGGTGTGGGTCACCGATCCCCTGCACGGCCGGGTCTTCCTGGTCCGCGATTTCTGACCGGGCAGCTGGGGCAACTCCAGGTATACGGTCGGGAAGCATGAAACTCGGACTGCAGATCCCCGACTTCACCTGGCCGAACGGGGCGTCCGCGCTGGGCGCCGACCTGGCCGCCGTCGTCCGCGCGGGCGACCGAGCGGGCTTCGACTCCATCGCCGTGATGGACCACTTCTTCCAGATCGGCGCCGTCGGCCCGACCGAAAACGACATGCTCGAGGCGTACACCACCCTCGGCTTCATCGCGGCGCACACCGAGCGCGCCAAGCTGCTCACCGTCGTCACCGGCGTCCTCTACCGGCACCCCGGCCTGCTGGCCAAGGCGATCACCACCCTGGACGTGCTCTCCGGCGGCCGCGCGATCCTCGGCATCGGCGCGGGCTGGAACGAGGAGGAGTCCCGCGGGCTGGGCTTCCCGTTCCCGTCCGTGAGCGAACGGTTCGAACTGCTGGAGGAGAACCTCCAGTACGTGCTGCAGATGTGGGCCGACGGCGACGCGCCGTTCAAGAGCAAGCACTTCGACGCCGGACGGCTGCTGAACGTGCCGCAGGCGCTGTCGAAGCCGCGGCCGCCGATCATGATCGGCGGCGGCGGGGAGAAGAAGACGCTGCGGCTGGTCGCGAAGTACGCCGACGCCTGCAACCTCTTCAACGGGCCGGATCTGGAGCGCAAGCTCGACGTGCTGCGGCAGCACTGCGAGAACGAGGGCCGCGACTACGACTCGATCACCAAGACCGTCTACCACATCCTCGACGTCGGCGAGAACGGTGAGAAGTCCGGCGAGCTGCTAGCCGAGCTGGAGCGGCTGAACGGGCTCGGCATCCAGGTCGCGCTCGGGATGGTGCCGCACGTCCACCGGCCCGTGGTGCTGGAGAAGTTCGCCACCGAGGTCATCCCGGCCGCCGAAAAGCTCGGCTGAGCCACCCGGCGAGGAGAGCCCTCTCCGCCGAGCGGCGGGGAGGGCTCAGCCGTCTTTGGCGACCACCCGGGTCAGGGCCGCGATCCCGATTCCGGTCACCGCCACCACGATGCCCACGACCAGCCAGCCCACCAGCGCGAGCACCACGCCGGTGACCGCGAAGAGGGCGAATTCCAGCAGGAAGCGGGCCGGTTCCGGGAGGCGGCGGCGCGCCCGCGGCGCGACGAACAGACCCCACAGCGCGGCCGCCGCCACCGGCAGCAGGACCGCGTCGACGATGGCCAGCACCACCCCGCCGCCGAGCCGGCTGCCCGCCAAGGCCAGCCCGCCCAGCAGCGCCAGCTCGGTGAGGAAGCGGACCGTCAGCACCACGCCCGGGAACCCGCTCAGGCGGGGAGTCGGCTGGGAAGTCATCCGGCCAGCCTAGGAGCAGGTCCACTGTGGACGTTACGGGTTCGGGCGGGTACGGTTGGTGATTCCCGCCACAGTTACGCCATTCAGGTTGCGGTTCCGAATCGGTCCACCAGTGGCTCCCGCGTCGCTGTAACGACCTCCCGGCGCCGGTCGACGTGTTAAACGCACATCGCGACCGCGAGCCAAGGAGCCTGGTAGATGACCACATGTCGACTCTGCGGTTCGACAAACACGGCCAGTGTCGTCGACCTCGGCGCGACTCCCCCGTGTGAGCGATTTTTGCCGGCGGAGCAGCTCGACGAGCCGGAAGCCACCTTCCCGCTCCACCTGAAGGTCTGCACCGACTGCTGGCTCGCCCAGATCCCGCCGCTGATCGACCCCGGCGACACCTTCACCGAGTACGCGTACTTCTCGTCCTTCTCGACGTCTTGGGTCGAGCACGCGAAGCGCTTCGTCGACGGCGCGGTCGAGCGGCTCGGGCTCGGTGAGAAGTCGTTCGTCGTCGAGGTGGCGAGCAACGACGGGTACCTGCTCAAGCACGTCGTCGGGCACGGGATCCGGTGTCTGGGCGTGGAACCTTCGGTGAACGTCGGGCAGGCGGCACGCGACGCCGGGGTGCCCACGCTGACCGCGTTCCTCTCCGAGGAAACCGGCCTGAAGGTGCGCGAAGAGCACGGGCCGGCCGACCTCGTCGCCGCGAACAACGTCTACGCGCACATCCCCGACGTCCTCGGCTTCACCAAGGGCCTCCGCGCCCTCGTCGCCGACGACGGCTGGGTCTCCATCGAGGTCCAGCACTTGCTCACGCTGATCGAAAAGAACCAGTACGACACGATCTACCACGAGCACTTCCAGTACTACACGGTCGAATCCGCGCGCCGGGCACTGGCGACCGGCGGGCTGACCGTGGTCGACGTCGAACTCGTGCCGACGCACGGCGGGTCGATCCGGCTCTGGGCGCGTCCCGACGAGGTCGCGGGCGAGCCCAGCGAGCGGATGACCGACGTGCTGGAGCGCGAAAAGGCCGCCGGGCTGCACGAGCTGTCCGGGTACACCGAGTTCGCCGAGCGCGTCACCCGCGTGCGGCTGGACCTGCTGAAGTTCCTCATCGAGGCGCGCAACGACGGCAAGACCGTCGTCGGCTACGGCGCCCCGGGCAAGGGCAACACCCTGCTGAACCACTGCGGCATCCGGACGGACCTGCTGCCGTACACGGTCGACCGCAACCCGTACAAGCACGGCCGGTTCACCCCCGGAACGCGCATCCCGGTGCTGCCCCCGGAGCGGATCGAAGCCGACCGGCCCGACTACGTGCTCGTCCTCCCGTGGAACCTCCGGGAGGAATTGACCGAACAGCTCTCCCACATCGGGGCCTGGGGCGGAAAGCTCGTGTTCCCGATCCCCCACCTGGAAATCGTCGAGGTGCAGTGAAGTGAAGGTCGTCCTCTTCTGCGGTGGCTACGGGATGCGGATGCGCAACGGCGCGGCCGACGACGTCCCCAAGCCGATGGCGATGGTCGGTCCGAGACCGCTCATCTGGCACGTGATGCGCTACTACGCGCATTTCGGCCACACCGAATTCATCCTGTGCCTCGGCTACGGCGCGGCGCACATCAAGAACTTCTTCCTGAACTACCAGGAAACCATTTCCAACGACTTCATCCTCCGGAACGGGCAGGCGGAGCTGCTGTCCACCGACATCGCGGACTGGACGATCACCTTCGTCCAGACCGGCATCGAGTCGCCGATCGGCGAGCGGCTGCGCCGGGTGCGCCCGTACCTCGACGGCGACGAAATGTTCCTCGCGAACTACGCCGACGTCCTGTCCGACGTCCCGCTGCCCGACATGATCGAGCGGTTCTCGAACTCGGACACGGGTGCGTCGATGATGGTCGTGCCGCCGCAGTCGTCGTTCCACTGCGTGGAAATGGACGAGGGTGGCATGGTCGGCTCGATCACCGCGGTCAGCGAAATGCCGCTCTGGGAAAACGGCGGCTACTTCGTGCTGCGGCAGGAAGTGTTCGACCACATCCCGGAGAACGGCGACCTGGTCGCCGACGGCTGCGGCGAGCTCGCCAAGCGCGGCCGCCTGCTGGCCTACCCCTACCGCGGGTTCTGGAAGCCGACCGACACGGTCAAGGAGCGGGCGGCGCTGGACGACTCCTACACCCGCGGCGACCGGCCCTGGGCGCTGTGGGAGCGCGCGGCCGCGAGCATCGCGTGATCGGGCTGCGACCGGAACGGCTCGGCCGGGTCGTCGCCCTCGGCGCGCACTGCGACGACATCGCGATCGGCGCCGGCGGCACGCTGCTGACGCTGTGTCAGTCCCGCCCCGGCCTGCGGGTCGACGCCCTGGTCCTCTCCGGTGGCGGCACGCCCCGCGAGGACGAGGAGCGGGCGGCGCTGGCGGCGTTCTGCCCGGGCGCGGACGTCGACGTCACGGTGCTGAAGCTGCCGGACGGCCGCTTCCCGGCCCACTGGGAAGAGGCCAAGAACGCCCTGGAGGACCTGCGGCGGCGGACCGACCCGGACCTCATCCTCGCCCCGCGCACCGACGACGCGCACCAGGACCACCGAGGGCTGGCGAAGCTGGTGCCGACGACGTTCCGCGACCACCTGGCGCTCGGCTACGAGATCGTCAAGTGGGACGGCGACCTCGGCAGCCCGTCGGTGTACCAGCCGCTGTCCGACGAGCTCGCGGAGGAGAAGGTCCGGCTGCTGCAGGAGCACTACGCCTCGCAGCGGCAGCGGCCCTGGTACGACCGCGAGGCCTTCCTCGGGCTGGCCCGGATCCGCGGGATCGAAACCGCCGCGAAGTACGCCGAAGCGTTTTTCGTCAAGAAACTCACTCTCGATCTGAAGGGCTGAATCCGATGCGGGTGTTGCTGACGGGGCACAAGGGCTACCTGGGGACGGTGATGGCCCCGGTGCTCGCCGCCGCCGGCCACGAAGTCACCGGCCTGGACTCCGGGCTGTTCGAGGAGTGCCTGCTCGGGCCCGCCCCCGCCGACCCGACCGGGCACGCCGTCGACCTGCGGGACGTCTCCGCGGAGCACGTCGCCGGTTTCGACGCGGTGATCCACCTGGCCGCGCTGTCGAACGACCCGCTGGGCTCGCTCGCGCCCGAGCTGACCTACGACATCAACCACCACGCGTCGGTGAAGCTCGCGAAGCTGGCGAAGGACGCCGGCGTGCAGCGGTACATCTACGCGTCGACCTGCTCGGTGTACGGCGCCGGCGGCGACAACCTCGTCGACGAGGACGCGCCGCTGCGGCCCGTGACGCCGTACGCGGAGTCGAAGGTGCGCGTCGAAGCCGACGTCCACGAGCTCGCCGACGACGACTTCACGCCGGTGTACATGCGCAACGCGACCGCGTTCGGCTACTCGCCCCGCCTGCGCGGCGACATCGTGCTGAACAACCTCACCGCGCACGCCCACCTGTCCGGCGAGGTGCTGGTGCTCTCCGACGGCACGCCGTGGCGGCCGCTGGTGCACGCCCAGGACATCGCGCGGGCGTTCGCCGCCGCGTTGACGGCGCCGAAGGAGGCCGTGCACAACAAGGCCTTCAACATCGGCACCGAGGAGAACAACGTCACCGTCGCCGAGATCGCCCAGGAGGTCGTCGAGGCCGTGCCGGGCTCGACGCTGAACATCACCGGCGAGGCGGGCGCCGACCCGCGCTCGTACCGGGTCGACTTCTCGCGCTTCCGCGCGGCGATCCCCGGCTTCGCCTGCGACTGGTCGGTCAAGGACGGCGCCGTCGAGCTCATCGAGGCCTACCGCAAGTTCGGGCTCACCCGGGAGTCGTTCCAGCAGCTGTTCACCCGGCTGGCCTGGCTGAAGAGCGAAGGCGAAGCCGGCCGCGTCGACGCCACCCTGCGGCGGAAGTAGTGGCGGGCCCGCAGCTGCGGACCGGGGCGGAGCTGCACGCCCTGGTCGAGCGGCTGTACCCGATCTGCCGCAGCATCACCGGCGACGGCGTGCGGCAGACGTTGGACATCATCGGCGAGCACATCTCCCTCGAGCGGCACGAAGTTCCGACGGGCACGGCGGTGCTGGACTGGACGATCCCACAGGAGTGGAACATCCGGGACGCGTACGTCGCCGCTCCTGACGGCACGCGCGTCATCGATTTCCAGGAGCTGAACCTGCACGTCGTCGGGTACAGCGTCCCGGTGTCGCGGCGGATGCCGTTGAGCGAGCTGCGGGAGCACCTGCACACGCTGCCCGAGCAGCCGTCGTGGGTGCCCTACCGGACCAGCTACTACGCCCCGGCCTGGGGCTTCTGCCTCGCCCAGGAGAAGCTCGACGCGCTGCCGGACGGCGACTACGACGTCGTCATCGACTCGACCCTTTCCGACGGCTCACTGACCTACGCTGAGCACGTCGTCCCGGGGCGCGTCACCGACGAGGTCATCGTGTCCTGCCACGTGTGCCACCCCTCGCTGGCGAACGACAACCTCGCCGGCATCGCGGTGGCCATCTCGCTGGCCCAGCAGCTGGCTGCGACGCAGCCGCACTACACGTACCGCTTCCTGTTCATGCCGGGCACGATCGGCTCGATCACCTGGCTGGCCCGCAACGCCTCGCGGATCGAGAAGGTCCGCCACGGCCTGGTGCTGGCGTGCGCGGGCGACCCGGGATCGTTGACGTACAAGAAGTCCCGCCGCGACGACGCCGAGATCGACCGCGTCATGCAGCACGTGCTGCGGTCGCGGGAGCACCGCGTTGTCGACTTCTCGCCGTACGGCTACGACGAGCGCCAGTTCTGCTCGCCGGGCTTCAACCTCGGCGTCGGCTCGCTGACGCGCACGCCGTACGCGGGTTACCCCGAGTACCACACCTCCGCCGACAACCCGGGTTTCGTGTCGCCCGCGGCCATGGAGGACACGCTCAGCACGCTTCTCGACGCCTTCGGCGTCCTGGACCGCAACCGCCGGTACGTCAACCTCAGCCCGTACGGCGAGCCGCAGCTCGGCAAGCGCGGGCTGTACGACTCGCTCGGCGGCCGCAGCGACGCCAAGCAGGCCCAGATGGCGATGCTGTGGGTGCTCAACCTCTCCGACGGCGAGCACTCGCTCTTGGACATCGCCGAGCGCGCCGGGCTGCCCTTCGACATCGTCGACGTCGCGGCCCGTGCCCTGCGCGACGCCGGTTTGGTCAAGGAGTGAGCGACGTGGCCAACCATCGCCGTGCGCCGCGCTCGATCTTCCGGTCGGGCGCGGCGCGCGCGATGGCCGGACGGTTGAGCTGGGGCCTCGGCGACCAAGCCGTGTCCAGCCTGACCAACTTCGCGGTCGGGCTGTACGTGGCCCGCTCGCTCGGCACGTTCGCGTTCGGCATCTTCAGCCTCGCCTGGGTCACCTACGGCGTGGTGCTCAACATCTCGCGCGGCCTCGCCACCGACCCGCTGATGGTGCGGTTCAGCGCCGTGCCGGAGGACCGCTGGCGATCGGGCGTGGCGAGCGCGTCCGGCACCGCGATCGGCGTCGGCTGCGTGACCGGGCTGGTCAGCCTCGTGGCCGGCCTGGCCGCGGGCGGCCCGCTCGGCAACGCGTTCGTCGCGCTCGCCGTGGTCCTGCCGGGCCTGCTCCTGCAGGACGCCTGGCGCTTCGCGTTCTTCGCGCGCGGCGCGGGCAAGAAAGCGTTCGTCAACGACTGCGTGTGGGGCGTGGCGCTGCTCCCGGCGCTCTACGTCGCCGCGCAGATCCACACGGTGGTCGCGTTCGTGCTGGCCTGGGGCCTTTCCGGCGCGGTCGCGGCCCTGTACGGCGGGTTCCAGACCGGGATCCTCCCGCACCCGCGGGAGATGGCGGGCTGGCTCCGGACGCAGCGCGACCTCAGCGTCCGGTACCTCGTCGAGAACGTCAGCAACAGCGGCGCGTCGCAGCTGCGCGCCTACGGCCTCGGCGCCATCACCGGGATCACCGCCGTGGGCGCGGTCCGCGGCGCCGAGCAGCTCCTCGGCCCGTTCCTGGCCCTGCTCATGGGGCTGTCCCTGGTCACCGTCGCCGAGGGCGCACGGGTGCTTCAGCGGGCGCCGCACCGGCTGAAGCACTTCTGCGTGATCCTCGGCGGCGGGCAGGCCGCCGCCGCGCTGTGCTGGGGCCTCGGCCTGCTGCTCTTCGTGCCCGACGGCGCCGGCCGCTGGGTGATGGGCTCGGTGTGGGACTCGTCGTCCCCGCTGATCCTGCCGGTCACCCTCGCCGTGGTCGGCGCGAGCTTCGCCACCGGCGCGGCGGCCGGCTTGCGCGCGCTCGGCGCGGCGAAGCGGAGCCTGCGGTCGCAGCTGATCGCCTCCCTGTTCTACGTCACGTTCGGCATCACCGGCGCCTTCCTCGGTGGTGCCGCCGGGTCCGCGTGGGGCGTCGCGACCGCGACGCTCAGCGGGTCCGTCGTCTGGTGGCTGCAACTGCGGATCGGGCTGCGCGACTACGTGCCGCCGGGGGCCGACGAGCCCACCGTGGTGTTCGAGCCGATCAAAGAGCCGATCAAGGAATGAGGACTCCATGACCACCGTCCCGCGGCTGAGCCTCGGCCTCCCGGTGTACAACGGCGAGGAGTACCTCGCCGAGTCGCTGGACGCCCTGCTCGGCCAGACCTACGAAGACTTCGAGCTGATCATCTCGGACAACGCCTCCACCGACGGCACCGACGAGATCTGCCGCCGCTACGCGGAGAAGGACTCGCGGATCCGCTACGTCCGCCAGCCGAAGAACATCGGCGCGACGCCGAACCACAACTTCGTGTTCGACGTCTCCCGCACCGAGCTCTTCAAGTGGGTCTCCCACGACGACCTGTACGCCCGTGACCTGCTCAAGCGGTGCGTCGAGGCCCTCGACGAGCGACCGGACGTCATCCTCGCCCACTGCGACCAGGCGATCATCGACGGCGACGGCCGCATCGTCCAGCCCCTGCAGTACACGCTGAACACGGCTTCCCCGCACGCGCCGGACCGCTTCCGCAGCATCCTGTTCGAGCCGGGCGGCGACGACTTCTACGGCGTCATCCGCGCCGACGTCCTCCGCCGCGTCAAGCCGCTGGACAGCTACCACCACGCCGACCGGACCTACTCGGCCGAGATGGCCCTGCACGGCCCGTTCCACCAGGTGCCCGAACTGCTCTACTTCCGCCGCGACCACCCCGGCCGCGCGGAACGGGCCAACCCGACCATCCGGAGCCGGTGCGCGAATCTGGACCCGCGGCGCGCGAACCGGCTCCGGAACCCCACCGTCCGCCTGCTCGGCGAGTACGTCTTCGGGTTCGCGGACCTGATCCGCCGCGCGCCGATCTCGGCCGCCGACAAGCGCGAGTGCTTCGGCCACCTCGGCGCCTGGCTGACCAACCGGGCCCGCTCCGGCCACGGCGAGCGCGTCGAGGACCGCGCGCCGACCGCCTCGGACGTCGCCACGGTCAACGAGATCGTGGCCGGCCGGGAAGGCAGGCTCGCGTGAAGCGTGCGCCACGCGTCGGCGTGTTCGGCCTGCTCGGCTCCGGGAACCTCGGCAACGACGGTTCCCTCGAAGCCGTGCTCGGCTACCTGCGCGCCGAGTACCCGGATGCCGTGCTGAGCGCCCTGGTCGGCGGCCCGGAGCTCGTCCGCGAGCGGTACGGCCTCGACGCGACGCCCCTGCACTGGAACCAGTCCGAGTACGAGACGGCGTCCGGCCTGCGCTCGGTCGCCCTCAAGGGCTTCGGCAAGCTGGTCGACATCGCGCGGACCGCGGCCTGGGTCCGGAAGCAGGACGTCGTCATCGTGCCCGGCATGGGCGTGCTCGAAGCGACGCTTCCGCTGCGTCCCTGGGGTTTCCCGTATTCGCTCTTCCTCCTCTCCGCCACCGGCCGCCTCTTCGGCACCAAGGTGGCGCTCGTCTGCGTGGGTGCGAACCACATCAGTGCCCGGGCGACGCGGACGCTGGTCCGCTGGTCCGGCCGGCTCGCCGCCTACCGCTCCTACCGCGACGACATCTCACGTGACGCCATGCGCGCCATGGGCGTCGACACGAGTGCCGACCAGGTCTATCCCGACCTCGCCTTCTCCCTCCCCACCCCGGCCGCCGGCGGCGAACCGGGCACCGTCGGCGTCGGCGTGATGGCCTACTACGGCGGCAACGACGACCGCGCCGAGGCCGACCGCATCTACCGCCACTACGTGGACACGATGAACCGTTTCGTCGCCTGGCTCGTTGACCAGGACAGACCCGTCCGGCTGTTCATCGGCGACCGGATCGACCGGCAGGTCGTCGACGAGATCATCGAGAAGACCGCTTCCCCGCTGGTGACGGCGGCTCCGGCGGAGACCCTGGACGAGCTGATGCACGAGATGGCCTCGGTGGACAGCGTGGTGGCCACGCGCTACCACAACGTGCTCTGCGCCCTGAAGGTCGCGAAACCGACCGTGGCGATCGGCTACGCGCCGAAGAACGACGTCCTCATGGCGGAGATGGGCCTCGAGGGCTTCACCCAGCGGGCGAAGACCGTCGGCTTCGACCGGCTCGTCGAACAATTCACCGAACTGGAGAACCGTTCGGCGGAACTTCGCCAGACGCTCCTGGAACGGAACGAGATGAACGCGCAACGACTCAAGGACCAGTTCGCCGCCCTTTCGGCGGCCCTCTTCGGGGGTGGGCGATGAAGGCCATTCCGGTGCCCGAGATCGACGGCGCGTATCTGTTCGAACCCACACCGCACACGGACCAGCGAGGCTTCTTCAGCCGGACGTTCGACCGCGACGTCGTCGCCTCGGTCGGCATCGACCCGGACGGCTTCGTCCAGGACAGCCTTTCCCGCTCCCGCAAAGGGGTCATCCGCGGGATGCACCTGCGTGGCGGGGCCGGCGAGGCGAAGCTGGTGCGGTGTTCGCACGGCGCGATCTTCGACGTCGTGGTGGATCTCCGACCGGATTCGCGGACATTCCGGACTGTGAAAACCTTCGAACTTTCCGGTGATACCCAGGTTTCCGTGTACATCCCGGCGGGGTGCGCACACGGATTCCAGTCACTCACGGATCCCTCTGACGTTTCGTACCGTATCGATCGGGCGCACGATCCTGAAGAGGACATTACGATTTCGTACAAAGACCCTGAATTGGACATTTCCTGGCCACTGGCGGTCACAATGGTCAGTGACCGGGACGAACGGGCGCCCTCTCTCGGAGAGGCGTTGAAACCAACGAGGTGAACCACGACATGGGAACGAACCTGCCCCGCTCCACGAAGGCGGACGAGCGGCTGCACCGGGTCATCCCGGGTGGTGCGCACACCTACGCCAAGGGCTCGGACCAGTATCCCGAAGGGATGGCCCCGGTCATCTCCCACGGCCGCGGCGGCCACGTCTGGGACGTCGACGGCAACGAGTACGTCGAGTACGGCGCGGGGCTGAGGGCCGTCAGCCTCGGCCACGCCCACCCGCGGGTCCTCGAGGCGGTGCGCGGCGAGCTGGACAAGGGCAGCAACTTCATCCGGCCGTCGATCATCGAGGCCGAGGCCGCGGAGCGGTTCCTCGAGAACGTGCCGACGGCCGACATGGTGAAGTTCACCAAGAACGGTTCGGACGCGACGACCGCCGCGGTCCGGCTGGCCCGCGCCGCCACCGGCCGCAAGCTCGTCGCCAAGTGCGCCGACCACGCCTTCTTCTCCACCGACGACTGGTTCATCGGCACCACGCCGATGAACGCGGGCATCCCGGACGAGACGACCGAAGCGGTCGTGTCCTTCCCGTACGGCGACCTGCAGGCCGCGGAGGAGCTGCTGCAGCGCCACGAGGGCGAGATCGCGTGCATGATCCTGGAGGCCGCCGCGGCGATGGAACCGCCGCCGGGGTACCTGCAGGGCCTGCGCGAGCTCACCACCCGGCACGGCGTCGTCCTGATCTTCGACGAGATGATCACCGGCTTCCGCTGGTCCGCCCACGGCGCGCAGGGCCTCTACGGCGTCACGCCCGACCTCTCGACCTTCGGCAAGGCGCTCGGCAACGGCTTCGCGGTGTCGGCGCTGGCGGGCAAGCGGGAGCTGATGGAGATCGGCGGCCTGCACACCGATCGCGAGCGGGTGTTCCTGCTCTCGACCACGCACGGCGCGGAGACCCACTCGCTGGCCGCCGCGATGGCGGTCATGGACGTCTACCGGGACGAAGACGTCATCGGCCGCATGCACGCCCTCGGCGACCGGCTCGCCGCCGGCGTCCGCGAGGTGGCCGCCGGGATCGGCGTCGAGGACCACGTCGTCGTCCGCGGCCGGGCCAGCAACCTCGTCTTCGGCACGCTCGACGAGCAGGGCAAGCCGTCCCAGCCGTACCGGACGCTGTTCCTGCGCGAGCTGATCAGCGGTGGCGTGCTCGGGCCGTCCTTCGTGGTCAGTGCCGCGCTCACCGAAGCGGACATCGACAAGACCATCGACGTCGTCGCCCAGGCCTGCACGGTGTACCGCAAGGCCCTCGACGCGAACGACCCGGCGCCGTGGATGGGCGGGCGCCCGGTGCAGCCCGTGTTCCGCAAATACGCCTGATCCCCGCACGAGCGGGCCGGATTCACCCGTTGGGTCCGATGAGGACACTTGAGGGTGACTGCTTTCCGGCCCGTTCGTGCGTAACTTCCTGCCATGGGTAGATCTCGTGCGGTACTCGTCGCTGCTTGCTCGCTCCTGATCACCGTGGCGTGCCCGGCGGTCGCGGGCGCCGCCGACGGGCCGGGTCCGGTGTGCGGCCACCAACCCGCCGGGTACGGGCAACCACCCTCCGGAGCCGTCACCGTCGAGCCGGCCGTCGACGGCGACCTCGCGGCCAAGACGGCGGCGAACCCGGCGGGCACGACGTTCTGGCTGCGACCCGGCACCCACACGCTCGGCAACGACGAGTTCGGCCAGGTCGTGCCCAAGGACGGCGACGTGTACCTCGGCGCGCCGGGCTCGGTCGTCGACGGCCGCGGCGTCAACCGGGCGGCCTTCACCCAGCGGGCCCGCAACGTGGAGATCCGCGGCCTCACCGTCCGCGGGTTCGCCGCGCTGCAGGACCAGGGCGTCGTCAACCACGACTCCGGCGACGGCTGGCTCATCGAGAACACCACCATCGAGGACAACGCGGGCGCGGGGCTGATGGCCGGCGCCGGCCAGGTCGTGCGGCACAGCTGCCTGCGCGACAACGGCCAGTACGGGCTCAACGCGTACCAGGCGGGCGACGGCATCACCGGGCTCGTGCTGGAGGGCAACGAGATCACCGGCAACAACACCGGCGACTGGGAGGCCAAGGTGCCGGGCTGCGGGTGCAGCGGCGGCGCCAAGTTCTGGGCCGTGAACGGGGCCGACATCCGCGGCAACTGGGTCCACGGCAACCACGGCGCCGGGCTGTGGGCCGACACGAACAACAACGACTTCCTCGTCGAGGACAACCTGTTCGAGGCCAACGACGCCGAGGCGCTGTTCTACGAGACCAGCTACAACCTGGTGCTGCGCGGCAACACGTTCCGCGGCAACACCCTGGTCCAGGGCCGGACGTTCGCGGCGCGCGGCGACAACTTCCCGGTGGCGACGGTGTACCTGTCGGAATCGGGCGGCGATCCGCGCGTGCGTGCCCGGACGTCGGCCATCGACATCAGCGGCAACACGTTCGAGGACAACTGGGCCGGGATCACGTTGTGGGAGAACGCCGACCGCTTCTGCAACAGCCCGGCGAACACCTCGACGGGCTACTGCACCAAGTCGGCGGCAAAGTCTGCCTGCGCCGCGGGCACGATCGAGAAGGCCCCCGCGTACGACGACTGCCGCTGGAAGACGCAGCGGGTGGAGGTCCACGGCAACACCTTCCGCTTCGACGCCGGCCGCGTCGGCTGCACGAGCTTGTGCGGGCGGATGGCCCTGCTGTCGAACTTCGGGACGTTCCCGGATTGGTCGCCCTACAAGGGAACGGTGGTCGAAGAGGCCGTCACCTTCCGCCAGGCCAACCGGTGGCACGACAACTCCTACTCCGGGCCGTGGACTTTCGTGGCGCATGACACCTCCAAGACGGTCGACGCTGCGGGCTGGCGGGCAAAGCCCTACTCGCAGGACGAGTGCTCTTCGTTCGGCGGTGGACCCGCCGGCTGCTGATCAAAGCTTGCCGTCGGGGTCCGACATTTTTTGATCGACCGCGCGCCGATGCTCGCGACTTCTGTTGCCACCAAAGGAAAAAGTCGCGAAAGGAGAATTTCGGACAGCGCCGGGTTCACCCTTTTCAGCGATGGCGTTCGCACGGGTGTTCGGTACTGTCGGAGACATGTCCGCTCCCACCGACCTCAATCGCGACGCGATCGACGTCGTCGTGTTCGACGCCATGGGCGTCCTCTACTCGAGCGCCGACGACGTCGGCGAGCTCCTCGTCCCCTACCTCCGCAGTCACGGCTGCGTGCTGCGTCATGACGAAATCGCCCGGCTGTACGAGGAATGCAGCCTCGGCGAACTGTCGTCCACGGAGTTCTGGGCGGCGGCCGGCGCTTCCGGTGCGTCGGACGAGGAGTACTGCCGCAACCACCGCCTCACCGAGGGCATGGTGACCCTGCTCGCCGAACTCGACGTCACCGGAGTGCGACTCGCCTGCCTGAGCAACGACGTCAGCGAGTGGTCCAAGCTGCTTCGCGAGCGCTTCGGGCTGAGCGAGTACATCACCGACTGGTTCGTCAGCGGCGACATCGGAGTGCGCAAGCCCGCTCCCGAAGCGTTCGCCGCGCTGTGCCGGCGGCTCGACGTGATCCCCGAACGGATCCTGCTCATCGACGACCGGGAGGCGAACGTCGCCGCGGCTCGCACGGCGGGTCTCCAAGCCCTGCGGTTCGGCAGCCCTCGACTGTCCACAACGGACCAGCTGAGAAAGGAGCTCAGACCGTGGTGAAGCGCGCGCTCGGCTCCCCGCGAAGACGACCGGCGGGCAACCGCCGGTTACAGAGGACGAGCAGCAGATCCTGGGCCGCACCGGTGAGTGGTGTGCCGGTGCCGTACGACCAGTCGAGGTCGTCGGCACGCAGGGCGACGCCGGCCAGATCGGTACCGAAGTACTTGACCTGCTTGGGTTTCATCGCGGCGAAGATGACCTCCAGGCGTTCCAGCGGAACCCGCCGCTCCAGCTGCAGGGCGGTCGTGATGTCGAGGCCGTGGATCACGTCGTGGCTCAGCGCACCTTCCGCACCCCCACCCGGCGGCCGCCACGGGTGGTCGGCGTTGTCGCGCAGCGAGGCGACCAGCGCCTCGCGGGAAAGCTCAGCCGCTTCCCGGCGGGCGACGCGGTCGGCCATGACGTTGAAGCGCCCGCCGGACTTCGCCAGTTCCCGCACGAACCGGCCGGTCGAGAGCCGGAACGGCATGGTCATGTGGGCCACCACCTCGGCAACGCGCCAGCCGGCGCACAAGGTCGGCGCCACCCACGCGGACGGCGGCAGTTCATCGAGGAGCGCGGCCAGCTCCCGCCGCTCGGCGGCGATCAGCTCCTGGATCATGGGGGTCTCCTTCACAGGTAGGTCACCCCACCGACGAACGAGGCCCGCCAGGACCGACACCACCCGCCAACCGACCGAAGACGCCGGCTCTTCGCCCGGCGGCCCGGTCACGACACCGGCAAACCGGTCCGGCCGATGCTCAGAGCCGGTCGGCGACGCGGTCCAGTACCCACGCGGTCACCGGGACGGCCGCGAGCGCGGCGCAGAACCCCCCGACAGCATCCGTCGGATAGTGCGCGCCCAACGCCACCTCGGCCCACCCCATCGCGACGCCGGCGACCAGGGCCAACCCCAGGGCGAGCGCCACCGCGGCCGCACGCCCGAGCGCCAGCCGGTCGGTGAGCAACAACCCGATGACCAGCGCGAGCGCCGTCGCCATGGCCGTGTGCCCGCTCGGGTAGGACAGGAACTCGCCGTGGATGGTGCGGCCGACCAGCGGCTTCAACACCGTCGTCACCGCCACCGTGACCACGACGCCGAGCACCGTCAGCACGGCCGTCCGGACACGGTGGGCCAGGAAGCAGATCCCCGCGAGCAGGGCGATCAGGATCACCGACCCCGCCGGTTCGCCCCCGAAGTCGAAGACCAGGGCGACGTACCGCCACGGCGGCTGAACTCCGTCGATCGACGGGAGAAATGCCGCGTCGATGCCCGTCAGGCCCGAGTCGTGGAAGTGGAGGATGCCGAGGGCCACGAGTACCGCCGTCGCCAGGGCGGCCGACATCGCCAGCGGGGCGCGCAGCACGGCCGGCAAGGCCGCGGGCGCCGTCCGGACCAGCTGCCTCACGCCTTGATCGCCGCCTCGTACCCGGCGATCAGGCGGTCGAGGCCGACCGCGGGTGTGAAGTCCTTCTCGTACCGGACGCGGGCCGCGTCGCCCATGTCGCCATTGCGGTCGCCGGCGACCGCGCGCAGGCGGTCCGCGAGCGAAGCCTCGTCGTCCGGCACGTGCAGGAGACCCGTGACACCGTCGTCGACCAGCTCGGGGAACGCGCCGTGCGCGGCCGCGACCGTCGGTACGCCGGCGGCCATCGCCTCGACCACCACCAGGCCGAAGGCCTCCAGCCAGGTCGACGGCGCGACCACCGCGATCGCGTCGGCGGTCAAGGCGCGGCACTCCGCCTTGTTCTGGAGGCCGACGTACGAGACGTCGGGGCGGGCGGCCGCCCAGGCCGCGACCTCGTCCTGCATCGGACCGGTACCCGCGATGACCAGCGGCACCCCCAGGGCGCCGTCGAGACGCTCCCAAGCCCGCATCAGCAGGCCGACCCCCTTCTCCTCGGTGACGCGGCCGAGGAACAGCACGTGCTTGCCGGCGCCGGTGCGGCGGACGCCGGGGTCGGTGACGAAGTTGTGCTTCACCGCCATCCGCTCGCCGGGCATCCCGGCCGACACCAGGAGGTCACGTTGGGCCGCCGAAATGCAGAAGAACCGGGAAACGCCCGTCCACCACCGGCGCCGGTTCGCGACCATGCTCGCCGCCATCGGGAGCGTGGCCGCGCTAGAACCGCGGTAGCAGCCGTGCTTCACCGCCGGCAGCGGTGAGCCGCCGACGCACTCGGTGCAGATGCGGCCGTCGCGGTGGAGTGTGCCGGGTGGGCAGACCATCGTGTAGTTGTGCAGCGTCGCGACCGCGGGCACCCCCGCGTCCGCGCACGCGGCGACCACCGACGGCGACAGCAGCGGGAACGTGTTGTGGATGTGCACGACGTCCGGGCGCGAAGCCCGCAGCCGGGCGGCGAGCTCCTTCCGCACCGCCGGGTTCCACGGCACCATCAGCGGCACCGCGGCCTTGCGGGGCAGCGGCATCGCCGCGATGTCGTCGCTGCGGCGTTCGAACAACGACACCTGGTGGCCGCCTTCGTCGAGCAGCGTCACCTCGGCGTCGACGACGTTGTTCTCGCCGCTCGGCTGCTCGGACCGGTACCGGTTGTGCACCACGAGCACCTTCACGCGCCTGCACCTCGCACGTCTGCCCCCTTCGTCGGGATGAATGCTTCTTCGTCGGACTGCGGCACCCCGCGGACCAGCAGCGACGCGGCGACCGCCAAGTGCAGCAGGTACGGCGACGCGTCGCCGAGCCCCGCTTCGGTGTAGGAGGCCGAAATGCAATAGGCGATCAGGAAGATCGCGCACGCGCGAGCCAGTGACGGCGGCCGCAGCACGGCCACCACGACCAACGTGAGGAGGAACCCCGCCACCAGCGCGATCCCGACGAATCCCTGCTCGTGGTAGATCGCGAGCCAGCTGTTGTCGATCGGGAGGCCGTCGTAGGACTTGTCGGTCAGCCCGACCCCGAAGATGTACTCCGCCGTCGACCGCGGGGCGTCCAGCAGGGCGTCCCACACCTTGGCGCGGCCGGTCAGGCTGGAGAAGTTGTCCGCGCTCTGGCCGCGGAGGAACCACGTCTGCAACGCACCCGCGAGCACCACGCCGGCGACCCCGCCGACACCGACCGTCCAGGCGAACACCTTCCGGGCGCGGGCACTGGTCAGCACCATCGACAGGAAGGCCACAGCGAGACCGGCGACGAGGCCCAGCGTCGCCGTGCGCGTGTGCGTGAGCATCAGCAGCCCCAGCGCCGGCACCACGACCACCAGCGCGCTGCGCAAGGTGGTGCGGCGCCCGAACCAGAGGAGGAGCGTGAGCCCGGAGATGACGGCGGCGTACTGGCCGATCTGCGGCGGGGTCAGCGGCCAGATCGCACCCGAAAGCCGGCCGCCGTACTCCTCCGGCAGCGCGTTGCCGGGCGAGACCACCAGGCCGACCGCGACCGACGCGAGCACGACCGCGTACGTGCGGATGTGGTACCGGACGAAGTCGAAACCGCCGTCCCACCAGCGGGTCAGCAGCCAGAGCGTGGAGAGGAACACCGTGAGCCGGAAGCAGCGGAACAACGCGCCGAGGCCCTCCTGCAGGTCGGCGCTGGCGAGGATGCTCGTCGCCAGCAGCGCCGTCAGCAGCAGCAGGTACGCGCTCGGGCGGATCCGCAGGTGCTTGTTCAGCGCCAGCGCGATCACGAAAGCCGTCATCAGGGAGCCCATGGTGACCAGCTGGCTGACCGACCGCGGCAGCGGGAGGACCGTCTTCGCACCGGTCGAGCCGAGCGTGTTGAGGATCAGTAGTGCCCACGCCAGGCCCGCCCACTTCGGCGTCGAGGACGCGGCTTCGGGCGCGGCGTCGCCGCGGAGGCCGGCCAGTCCGGTCTGCGCCGTCACGTCAGCCCCCGCCCTGGGCGGTGAAGGTGCTCCCGCTGTCCTGCGAGTACGGCGCACCTTCCCACTCGCCGATCTCGAGGACGCGGTCGGCCGAGTGGACGACGAACGTCCACGGGCCGGCGTAGCTGTTGTCGTGCCAGCGGTTGTCCTGCTTGAACGTGATCGATTCCTGGACGTCGTCGCCGCGGTAGGGCGACCAGTCCGGGTAGCTGCCGAAGTTCGAGAGCAGGCCCATCCGGCCGCAGGAGGCCTGGCAGCCCACGACCGCCGGGTCGAGGACGAACTTGTTGTCGTGGATGTCGACGTGCTGGGTCTTCCAGCGGCAGTCGGCCAGGAGCGCGCCGCTGGTGATCGCCGGGGCCGCGCACTGCTTGACGGCCGGCACCAGCCGGGTGCAGTCGCCCGAGGAGGTGTTGGCCGGGCTGTTGCAGAACCGGTCGGCGTTCTCCCACAGCGTGATCCCGGACCAGTTGTTCTCCAGGTAGTTGCGGGAGATCTCGATCTTCGCGGTGCGGGCCTTGATCCGCGGCTCGCCGCCGGATTCGGAGATGTAGACCGCCGACGTCGGGAAGTTGTCGCTCTTGTCGGCGTACCGGCGCCCGTCGGCCCAGTTGTTCTTGCGGATCGTGTTGTCCCGGATGACGGCGTTGTAGCTGATCTCGTAGATCAGCGCGGCGCTGTCGTTGTTCTCGATGAGGTTGCCCTCGATGAGGAAGTCGTTGTTGTTCGTGTCGGCCCACAGCCCGGTGCCGTGGTTGTCGTGCACCCAGTTGCCGCGCACGTCGGCGCCGTCGACGTCCCAGAACTTGACCCCGCCGCTGCAGCCGCAGCCGTCGATCTTCGCTTCCCAGTCGCCGGTGTTGTTGCCGGCGATCTCGTTGCCCTCGACGACGAGCGCGGTGATCGGCGTGCCGCCGGAGTAGGCGTTCATCCCGTACTGGCCGTTGCGGCGCAGGCAGTTGCCGCGCACCTGCTGGCGCGCGCCCGCCATCAGGCCGGCACCGTCGTTGTCCTGGACGGTCGAGTGCTCGATCACCCAGCCGTCGCCGGAGTCGTGGTTGACCACGCCTTCGTCGCGCGGGGCGGCGAAGCCCTGCACGGTCACGTAGGTGATCTTGACGTCGGTCGCGTGGCCGGTGAAGGCGTACTGGTTGATCTTCCGGCCGTCGACGACCGCACCGGGGGCACCGATGTAGACGTCGCCGTCCTTGGGCGACACCTGGTCGTACTTGTCGTCGCCGAGGATGTGCTTGCCGGGCTTGAGCCAGAAGGTGGTGCTCGGCCCGGCCGAGCGCGTCTTCGCCGCCAGGTCCCCCGGCACGGCGGGATCGACGACGACGGCGCCCGCAGGCGCGGCGGACGGGCCCGCCGGCTGCTTGTCGCACACGGCGGCGACCGACCCGCTGGGGGCCGCGGTGGCCTGGGCCGGACCACCGTCGGTGTCGGGGCCACCCGAGCACGCCGCGACCGTGAGCAGGACACCGAGCAGCGGAGCTGCACGGCCGAGTCGGAAGCGGCGGGCTGTCACGGGCGGGTCCTAACTGAAGCGGAGCAGGGTGGTGAGGTGACCGGGCGACCCGGAGCCGACAAGGGTGGTGGCGGGTTCCTTCCGCCCGAACCCCGCGGAGTACCAGCCCAACGGGGGCTCGGCAGCACCACGGTGCACGGTCCAAGAGAGTCCGGCGGGCAATTCCATGACGGCGGTGCGCACGACGCCGGCGAGAGAACCGGAAACCCGTCCGACAAGCGGATCGGCGGCCACGGAACCAGCCGCACGTCCACCACCGGCGGCCGGGGAATCGGCACTGCTCCCCTCCCCGACGAACGAATCGGGCCCGGCGGGGGCGGCCGTCCAGCGGAGGCGGGCCGTGGTGCCGTCCAGCATGACCGTCACCGATGGGCCGAAGTGGAACGCCAAACGCGCGGCGTCCGGCAAATTCTCGCCCAGCACCTCGTCGACGATCTTCAGCACCTCGCCGTCCAGCTCGACCGTGCGGCGGTGGACCGCCGGGGCGTAGCCGTCGTGGGCGGCCGACCAGCGGGCCGGGCCGGTGTCCGGGGTGTGGACCTCCAGCACCTTCGTCACCGCGTGGCGGGTCCACAGGAACGGGCCGCCCGAAGCCGACTGGTCGCGGCCCGCCAGCTCGAGCGTGTTGTGCCCCAGCGTCGACCGGAAGTACGACCGCCACTGCGGATCGCCGTGGTAGCAGAACGTGCCCGGGTCGGCCAGGACATCCACGCCGTCGTGGCGGACCTCCAGCGACAGCGCGTCCGCGTGGGCGTGGGCCGCGATCGACAGGAAGCCGTGAGGACCTCCGTCGCAGCGGACCCAGACCGGGCCCGAACGCAGGATCGTCATTCCCGCGTCGCGCAGGTGCGCCGGACGGCGGCCCGGGCGAACGCCGGAAGCACGCGGCGTCCGCGACACCAACGACGCCAGCAGGGGTGTCCGTACGTCGTCGCCCGGGACCGGCGGCCACCAGTCCCGGCGGCCGAACAGCGCCTCGCCGGAGGCCAGCAGGGAAGCCCAGCGGTCGGTCGAAGCGCCGTCGACGATCAGGCCGAAGCCGTCGTCGGCGTCGCCCTGGCGGGGCGGCCGCAATCGGTTGTCCACAATGGATGCCAGGGCGTCGGTCATCCGGAGCAGGACGTCCCACGTCGAATCCGGCACCGGCGTGCCCGCGGCGTCGGCCTCGACCGCCGCCGCCAGGCCGAGTTCGAGCACCAGGCCGTGGTACTCGGACGCCAGTTCCGCGTTGAGCCCGGACGGGAACGTGTTGCGTCCCAGCTGGACGTCCAGCGAGCGCATCGCCGCGGCCCGCCAGCCCGCCGACTCCGGGAACCAGCCGAACGCGCAGGCCGCGGCCAGCAGCCCGGCGTCCTCGGCGATGACGTGGTTGTTGGCCGACGAGCCGTGGCTGCGCAGCGTCGCGAGCCAGTTCTGGTGGTGCCACAGCTGGAGCTGGAAGTCGGGGTTCTCCTCGAACAGTTCCGCGGCACCCGGCCAGCCGTCGAGCAGGCGACGCGTCCAGACCCACGACAGGAGCCGGATGCCCAGCTCGATGCCGCTCACCCAGTGCGGCCCCCGCAACGGCGGGTTCGCCGCCCACCACGACCGCAGGTGCTCGGCGACGCGCGAGGCGTAGGCCGGCGAGCCGGTCACCGCGAAAGCCGCGGCCAGCACGGTGAGGTGCTGGTGGCGGGACGGCTCCCAGATCTGCTTGATGTCACCGACCGTGTCCTCGGACCGGTACGGCACGTCGAACGCGTACCTGTCCGAGGGCGCGCGGCGCCCGGTCTTCGGGTCGAGGAACCAGTCGGGCGCCGCGAAGTCCGTGCGCTCGACGCCGAAGAACTCCGCGCGGCCCGCCATCAGCTCGTCGGCCGTGACCAGCAGCCGCTTGACCGCATCGCCGGACACCTTGCCCAGCACCCCGGCGGGCAGCGTCGCGGTGAAGCGCGGGTGCGAAGGCCAGTCCGGCGGTGTCGGCAGCGCGGACCGCCACTGCCGCTGGACGACGGCGTGCCGCGCGCGGCCGGCAACCTCCGCCGGGCCCATCCGGGACAGCCGGCGCAGGTACCAGCCAGGACCCATCATGGCCGGGCACCTGCCTTCGGCAGCAGCGCCGTCCGGACCGAGGCCACGCCCGGCATGTCCGGGTGCGGCCGGAGCCGCCGGACCGAGGCCACACCCGGCATGCCCGGATATGGCCGGGACCGCCGGAGCGATGCCGCGCCCGCCGTGTCACCGCTCGGCAGCGCCGACCGGATCGGCGCGTCGCTCGTCATGCCGGGGCACCCGCCTTCTGCGGCAGCTCGATCCGCACCGGCGCCGCGTTCGCGACGCTCGTCTGCGCGGCCAAAGTTGCCAGCGTCGTCGCGGCCAGCGAAGCGATCGAGATCGGCATCGGCGAGCCCGTGCGCACCGCCGACAGGAACGCGTTGACCTCGGCGGCCTGGCCCTTGTCGCGGCCCTTCGGGATGCGCGAGCTGGCCCACTTCTTTCGCGAGTACACCGACGCGCGGACGAAGTCGTCGAACTTGAGGACCTTGCCGTCGGCGACGACGTCCAGGGTCTCCTTCGGGAAGCCCGAGGAGCCGGTCTCGGCGTAGGTGATCACCGCCGTCGACCCGTCGGGGTAGCCGAGGGTCACCTGGAGGTCTCCGGTGGCGTACACCGAGACCGGGTCGGCGTCGAGCAGCCAGCTCACCGTGTCGATGAAGTGCCCGCCCTCACCGGCGAAGCGGGAACCCTCGGAGGCGGTCTGGTTGTACCAGCTGCCGTGGTCGAGGCGGCCGGCGTTGACCAGGTACCGCACGCTCGCCGGGCCGACGCGCGGGCCGAACTGCTCGCGGGCCTCGTGCAGCAGCGGCGCGAAGCGGCGGTTGAAGCCGACCTGCAGCCGGTCGTTGCCGGACTCCTCGATCGCGTCGAGGACCTTCTGCAGCTCCTCGGGAGACAGCGCGAGGGGCTTCTCGACGAACACCGCCTTGCCCGCCAGCAACGCCTGGCGGGTCAGCTCGGCGTGCGAGCTGTGCCGGGTCACGACGAACACCGCATCGATCGACGAGTCGCCGAGAACGTTGTCGATGTCGGTCGACGCCGCCGCGAAGCCGAACTTGCGCCGCGCGTTGGCGCCGGAGAGCGCCGACGTCGTCGCGACGTGCTCGAGCTGCACGTCGTCGCGCTCGACCAGGTGCGGCAGCAGCATCGAGGACGCGTAGTTCCCCGCCCCGATGAACCCCAGCCGCACCGGCTGACCCGCCGGCAGCGCGGTGGCGGAAGACGCGACCAGCCCGACCCGCGCGGACGTGACCACGGGCTCCGTCCGGGCGACCGCGTCCGGGTAGCGGAACAGCACCGCGACAGCCTTGAGCTCACCCTCGTTCAAGGACTTGTACGTCTCGACAGCGGAAGAGAAGTCCGAGACGTGCGTGATCAGCGGCTCGACGTCGAGGCGGTCGCGCGCGATCAGGTCGAGGACGCACTCGAGGTTGCGGCGCTCGGTCCAGCGGACCTGGCCGATCGGGTAGTCACGGCCTTCGAGCTCGTACGACGGGTCGTAGCGGCCCGGCCCGTACGAGCGGGAGAACCGGACGTCCAGTTCCTTCTCGTAGTAAGCGTTCCACGGCAGGTCGAGCTTGCACTTTCCGATGTCGATGACCCGGCCGCGGTCGCGCGAGAGCTTCGCGGCCAGCTCCACCGGGTCGTTCGTGTTGCCGCCCGCGGCGAGGTAGGTCTGGTCGACGCCCGCGCCGTGCGTCAGCTCGTCCACGGCCGTGTCGACGATGCCGGACGCCGGGTGCGCGCAGGTCAGGGCGCCGAGGCTCTCGGCCAGCTTGCAGCGCTCCGGGTCGGGGTCGACGCCGACGACGCGCACGCCGGACGACGCCAGCAGCTGCACGACCAGCTGGCCGATCAGGCCGAGCCCGATCACGAGCGCGACGTCGCCGATCTGCGGCTCGCCGCGGCGGACGCCCTGCATGGCGATCGATCCGACGGTGCCGAACGCGGCGTGCCGCGGGTCGACGCCGTTGGGCACGCGCGAGTAGAGGTTCTTGGGCACCCAGTTCAGCTCGGAGTGCAGCGCGTGCTCGTTGCCGGCGCAGGCCACCAGGTCGCCGACCGAGACGTCGGTGATGCCGTCGCCGACCTGCTCGACGACGCCGCACAGCGAGTAGCCGAGCGGGGTGTAGGAGTCCAGTTTGGACGTCACCTTGCGGTAGGTCGCCGAGAGCCCGTTGGTGGCCACGCTCTGCATGACCTTCGCGACCTGGTCGGGCCGGGCCTTCGCCTTGCCCACCAGCGACATGCTGGCCTCGGACACCTTCATCATCTCGGTGCCGGTCGAGATCAGCGAGTACACCGTCCGCACCAGCACGCCACCCGGCTTGCAGGCGGGCTCGGGGACCTCGAGGAGCGCCAGTTCCCCGCTCTTGTAGTTCTGGACTACCTGCTTCACTTCGCTCCCGCTCCAGACATCGCGTTCCGGTACCAATACTCAAGAGTCAAGACGTGCCAGAGGTGCTTGCCGCGGTCCTCCTGGCCGGCGGCGTCCTCGGCGACCATGCGCTGCAGCGCCTCGCGCTGCAGGAAGCCGGACTGGACGAGCACGCCTTCGTTGACGACTTCGCGCACCAGCGGCGCCAGGTCGCGGCTCATCCACGCCCGCAGCGGCGCGCTGAACAGGCCCTTCGGGCGGTGCACGATCTCGCTTGGCAGGATGTTCAGCGCCGCGTTCTTCAGCGCCACCTTGCCGGCGCGGCCGACGATCTTCTTGTTCCCCGGGATCTTGAAGGCGGCCCGCACGACCTCGACGTCGACGAACGGCGTCCGCACCTCGGTGGACGCCGCCATCGTCGACCGATCGGTGTAGGTCAGGTTGAGCCCCGGGAGGAACATCCGCGAATCGGCCAGGCACATGCGGTTGACGAAGTCGTCCAAAGCCTGGTCGTGGTAGGTGTCCGCGTGCTCGGTCAGGACGTCGTCGACGACCGGCGCGAGGTCGGGGTTCACCAGGTCGAGCAACTCGGTCCGGTCGTACATCGTGTAGCTGCGCCGGAACGCCGTCTCCTCGGGCAGGCCCGCGAAGGACAGGAACCGCTTGGCGAACCGCACCGACCGGTACCCGCGCTTGGCCGACGCCACCGGCAGCCGGTCCACAATGGACTCGACCGGACGGCGGACCGCCCCCGGCACCTTGTGGTAGCGCAGCGCGATCAGGTTCGCGAGGTGCTTGCGGTACCCGGCGAACAGCTCGTCGGCGCCCATCCCGGACAGCATCACCTTGACGCCGGCCTCGCGCGCGGCCGAGCAGATCAGGAACGAGTTGATCGCCGCCGGGTCGCCGATCGGCTCGTCGAGGTGATAGGTCATCTTCGGCAGCAGGTCGAGCACCTGCGGCGCGATCTCGATCTCGTGCAGGTCGACGCCGAACTGCTGCGCCACGATCCGGGCGTACTTGAGGTCGTCCGGCATGGCCTCGAACTTCGCGTCCTCGGCTCGGAACCCGATCGTGTAGGCGGAGATCCCCGGCTGCGACCGCGCGGCCAACGCCGTCAGGTAGCTGGAGTCCAGCCCGCCCGAAAGGAACGTCGCCACCGGGACGTCCGAGAGCAGGTGCTTGGCCGTCGACTCGGAGATCACGGAGTGCAGGTCGACCTCTCCGTCGAAGGCCGCGCCCTCCTCGGCGACCTCGCGCAGCGACCAGAACCGGCCGCGGTCGACCTGGCCGTCCGGGCGGCAGCGCAGCCAGGTGCCCGGCTGCAGCTTCTCCGCGCCCTGGTAGGCGCACCGGCTGTCCGGCACCCAGTAGTAGAGCAGCGACGCGATCAGGGCCCCGTTGTCGACCTGCAGCGACCCGCCGAGTTCGCCGGCCAGCGCCTTCAGCTCGGACGCGAACGCGACCCCGCCGTTGCGCTGGACGAAGAACAGCGGCTTGATGCCCAGCTGGTCGCGGACCAGGAACAGCTCGCCGGTGCCCTCCTCGAACAGCGCGAAGGCGAACATCCCGCGCAGCTTGGGCAGGCAGTCCGTGCCCCAGCGCCGCCACGCCTGCAGCAGCACCTCGGTGTCGGACGTCCCGCGGAAGCGCACGCCGGCCGCGGAAAGCTCGGCCCGCAGCTCGGGCGCGTTGTAGAGCTCGCCGTTGTAGCTCAGCGCGAGCCCGTCGAGGACCATCGGCTGCGCGCCGGTTTCGGACAGGTCGATGATCGAGAGCCGCCGGTGTCCCAAGTGGACTTCACCGGGACCGGCGCGGTGCTCGTAGCGGCCGGAGCCGTCCGGGCCGCGGTGGGCCAGCGTCTTGGTCAGCCGGTCGGTGAGCGGCCCGCCGTCCGGCCAGAGGTAAGTGCCTGCGATGCCGCACATCTCGGGTGCGTTCCCCTTCGGTTTCGGCGCGGGTCAGGAGACCTCAGCGCTCTTTTCGGGGGTCCGGGTGGCGGAGCCCCCGACCCGGGGCGACGCCCCGTTTGTTACTGCGCTCTTTTCTGGCTCGAGTCCGGCGTTCAGTTCGCCCTTGTGGGCCGGTTCGCCGTGATCGCGCTTGAACGGCGTCGGCCGCTTCGTGGGCTTGACCGGGGCGAATTTCTTCGTCGGTGCGTTCAGGTGGTCCGGGACGCTCACGCCACCGGGTGGCGGCAGGGGCGACGCCGGTGGCCTGGGTGTGGCGAGGGCGGGCGGGAGCACCGGCCGGACCGGGGTGAACCGGCGCGTCGGCTGCTCGGTCGCGGCGACGCGCTCGGCGACGCGGGCGACCAGCTCGTCCAGGCGGTCCTCGCGCTCGGCCGGGGCCGGCGTCGCCGCGGGAGCCTGGCGCCCGCGTCCCCGCAGGGCCGTGTGCAGGCCGTCCCACAGCGTGCCGTCGGACTTGTCACGCGGGTCCGGGTCGACCAGCACCACACCGATGATCGGGATCTCCTGGTCGGCCAGCTGCCGTGCGACCGTGTGCAGCCACAGCGTGTTCGCGTGCCCGGCCTTCACGACCAGCACGGTCTCTTTGCCGAGATGCTCCAGGTCGGTCCACGCCGTGCCGGGCGACACCGTGCCGACGCCGACGCGGCGCTCCTCGGGCGTCCCGGGCGGGTCACCGGCGCCGACCACGGAGACATCGCTCTTGGTCTCCTGCACGAGCTTGCGGACATCCTCGCCCGGCAGGTCGTCGACGACGCTGGCAGCGCCTTCGGCGACCAGCTCCTCGGCGATGTCCAGGCCGAGCGCGGCGGCGACCTTCGGGGCGCCGAGCTCGAGCAGCGACACCCCGCGCGGATCCTGCTTGATCAGGCGGACCAGCGTCGTGGCGACGCGCTTGCGTTCGGAGACCGCGCGCGAGCGCCGCCACAGCCGGGCCGGCCCGCGCGGCTTCGACGGCAGCTGCGCGATCACGGACGCGCCGAGGTGCGTCGAGATTTCGCGGCGCAGCACCGGCCGGTCGCGGGAAACCGCGCCGACGGCGACGAACGCGAGCCCGAGGGCCAGGCCGAGGGCGAAGCCGATGCCGGCGTTGGTCGCGGTGGTCTTGAGGACCGCCTTGGGCAGCGCGCGGGCCGCGTCGACGACCTGGGTGCCCGCGGTGACCTGCGGGCTGCCGATACCGGCCTGCTGGGCGCGCGAGGTGAAGTCCGTGATCTGCGCGGTGAGCGCGGCCCGGCGGCTGTAGAGGTTCTCGAGCGTGGGCTGGCTGGCCTGGCGGCCCTTGCCCTCCTCGACGACGATCTGCTGCTCGACCTTGGCCAGCTCGTCCTGGGCGTTCTTGCGCTGGTCGAGGATGGCCTGCGACTGGGCGGCCGCGGCCGCCTGGCTGCGCTTGACGTGGTCGGCGATGAACGTTTCGGCCAGCGCCTGGGCCCGCGCCACGGCCTCTTCGTTGCTCTTGGCCTTGACGGTGATCTGCAGGACGTTGTTGGTCAGCCCGAGGCCCGCGTAGTTCTTCATGAAGTCTTCGGGCGAGTCGGTGCTGCCCAGCTTCTTCAGCGCGGCCCCGGCGATCTGGGTCGTCTGCAGCACGGCGACGTCGGTGCGCATCAGCGTGCCGCTGTCGGTCGGCGAGTCGTCCTGGTGGACCACGATGACCTTGGCGACCGCGGTCGGCGGCGCGGGCAGCACGAAGGCCAGCGCGGTGCCGGCGATGAGCCCGAGCAGCGCGGTGGCCAGCCAGACGCGCTTGCGGCGGCGGATCGCGATGAACAGCCGCTGCAGGTCGACGAGCGGGGCAGCCGGAGCCTGCGAAGGAGGAGTCGTCACGCCGAACCTGCCAGGGCTTTCTCGGGGGCTTCCGCCGCGGGTTCGGGTTTCTGCGGCTCGGACGGCCGGACGGCGTGGGTGAGGACGGCACCGACGATCTCCTGGCCGCCGTCGGCGCAAGCCTCGGCGAGCTGGACGAGCTGCCACGCGGTGCGCGTGCCGGCGCCGAGCACGACCAGGACCCCGGAGCTCGCGGTGGCGTCCGGCACCGTCGGCCGGTCGGGCGAGAACTCGAAGACCCGCAGCGGCACCGACAGCCGGTCGGCCAGCTCGGCGAGCTGGGCGGCGGCCAGGCGGCCGGTCTCGTCGTCGTCGGCCACCAGCAGCAGGACGTCGGCGGGGCCGGTGGCCAGCCGGGCCAGCACCCGGCGGTAGCGGATGTCGCGGTTGACCTCGTCGGCCGAGGTGGCGACCGGCGGCAGCACCCACGGCCGGTCCCCGCCGAGGAGGTGGCGCACGGTGCCGAGGAAGCCGGTGGCCGGGGCGCGCTCGCCCGGCGGGGTGGTGACGTCGACGCCGGCGAGGATCGGCGCGCCGAGGGCGGACGCGATCTCCGGCTCGCCCCGCAGGCGCCGGTCGGTGCGGGCGGTGAACAGGTGGCCGAACACGCCCACGAGGAAGAACAGCACCGCGCCCCCGGCGACGAACTGCGTCATCGTCGGGGCCGCCGGCGACGTCGGGCGCTGGGACGGCCCGAGCACCACGGTGTTGCCGACGCCGGTCGCCAGGTCGGCCTGGTTCAGGTCGTTGATCGCCTGCTCCAGCGACGTCTTCAGGCCCTCGAGCTGGGTGCGGACCTGCACGCTCTCCACGGTCAGGCCGCCACCGACGTTCTTGGCCAGGTCGCTGATCTTGTCCGTGGTCAGCTTGACCTGCTGGCGCAGCGACTCGCGCTGCTCCTGGGCGAGCTGCACCGAGGCGTCGGCGGAGTTGCTCGCCAGCTGCGTGGAGTACTTGACGTACTGCTGCGCGACCTGGTCGGCGAGCTGCTGGGCGTGCTCGGCGGTGTCGGCGGAGACGGTGATCGTCACCACGTTGCTCTGCGCCACCGACGCGCTGACCTGCTTCTTCAGGTCGATGCCGCTGGGGTGCCACGGCAGCATGGCGGCGGCGCGGTCGAGGACGACCGAAGCGGTCGCGATCTCGGCCTGGGTCAGCAGCTCGTCGGCCTGGCGCGGGCCCTGGAGCAGCACGCCCGAGGTCGTCTTGTAGCCGGGCGAGAACAGGATCGACGCTCCGGCGCCGACCAGCGCGCCCAGGACGGCGAGGGCGGCCAGCAGCCGCCAGCGTCGTCTCAGGACCTGCCCGACGAGGGCCAGGCGCACCGTGTCGTCAGTCAACGGCGGGTCTCCATTCCTGAGCCGGGTACGCCGAACGGGTTCAGTGGATCGGCCGGTTACCCCAACCGTCGTCGGACAGGGGACATTGGTTACACGTTCTGTAGGTTCTTGACCGGAAGGCGATCAAGACTTCACAGCGTGCTCATACGCGGCGAGGAGGTTCCTCGCCGAGTTCTCCCACGAAAGCGGGCCCGCCACCCTGGCCTGGCCGAGCTTGCCCATCCGGATCCGCTCCTCCGGGTCGTCGAGCAGCCGGGACACCAGCGCCGCGAACTCCGTCTCGTCGTTCGCCGGGGCGTAGACCGCCGCGTCGCCCGCGGACACCCGGGCCTCCCGCAGCTCGAACGAGACGATCGGCTTGCTCATCGCCATGTACTCCATGACCTTGTTCATCGTGGAGACGTCGTTCAGCGGGTTCAGCGGGTCCGGCGACAGGCAGACGTCGGCGGTGGACAGGTAGCGGACCAGGTCCTCGTCGGAGATCCGGCCGGTGAACTCGACCTGGTTGGCCAGCCCGAGCTTCGCCGACAGCGCGACCATGTCGTCGAACGCGTCGCCCGAGCCGACGAACACCGCGTGCCAGTCGGTGCGGCCGACCTCGTCACGCAGCTTCGCCAGCGCGCGCAGGGCGTAGTCGACGCCGTCCTGCGGGCCCATCACGCCCAGGTAGGCGAGCAGGTACGGCTTGCCCTTCTTCAGCTCGGGCTCGGCCGGCACCTCGTGGAACCGCTCGACGACCGGGGCGCTGCGCACCACGAAGACGTCCTCGGGCCGCTTGCCGCCGCGGATCCGGGCGACCTGCTTGTAGCTCTCGTTCGTCGAGATCACGACGTCGGCGGCGCGGTAGGTGGCGCGTTCGAGCGCGCAGACCCCGCGGTAGAGGAGGTCCTGCCCGCGGTCGAACCGCGAGAGGTACAGCTCCGGGCACAGGTCGTGCTGGTCGAAGATGAACTTCGCGCCGTGGCGCTTCAGGTACTTCGCGACCAGGTAGAGCAGGTCCGGCGGGTTGCAGGCGTGCACGACGTCGACCGGCCCGACCTTGCGGGCCAGCCGCAGCGTGTGCCACAGCGCGCTGCCGTATTCCTGCAGGTAGCCGGCGGGCCCGCCGGTCGCCGCCTTCAGCGGGTAGCGGTGGATGTGGACGCCGTCGACGACGGCTTCGGCCTCGGTGTCCCGTTTCGTGCCCTGCGGGCAGATCACGTGGACTTCCCACCCGGCGTCGCGCAGGGTCGTGGACTCCTGCCAGACCCGCCGGTCGAAGGGAACCGAGAGATTTTCGACGAGGATGAGCGCTTTACCAGGCAAGGCCGGCGTATCCCTCTTCAAGGCGACGCGTCGCGGCGTCGGGCAGGCGGACGAGGTCGACGATCTCCCGGTCGTGCGGCAGGGCCGCCAGCACGTCCGGGTCTTTGGTGCCGACGAGCAGGACGTCGGCGTGGTCCATGACTTCTTCGACGGTCCCGGCGAGCAGCTGGCCGAGGTGCGGCAGCCGGCCCTCGATGTACTCGCGGTTGGCACCCATCAGCCGCGAAAGGCTGACGTTGGCGTCGTAGATCTTCAGGTCGTACCCCTTGCCGAGCAGCTTCTCGGCCAGCTCGACCAGCGGCGACTCGCGCAGGTCGTCGGTGCCCGGCTTGAACGACAGCCCGAACAGCCCGACCTTGCGCTTGCCGGTGCGCGCGACCAGGTCGAACGCGCGCTGCAGGTGGTCGTCGTTGGACGCGAGCACGTGCGACAGGATCGGCACGCTGACGTCGGCGCGGTGTGCGGCGTAGACCAGCCCGCGCAGGTCCTTCGGCAGGCACGAGCCGCCGAAGGCGAATCCGGGCTTGAGGTAGGCGGGGCTGATGTTGAGCTTGGTGTCGGCGAGGAAGACGTCGATCACCTGGTGCGAGTCGAGGCCGAGCGCGCGGCAGATCGAACCGAGCTCGTTCGCGAAGCCGATCTTCAGGCCGTGGAAGGAGTTGTCGGCGTACTTCGTCATTTCCGCGACCGGGATCGGCACCCGGAAAACGGGACCGGGCAGGCCCTCGTACAACGCCGCGACGACGTCGCCGCTGGCCTCGTCGATCTCGCCGATCACCGTCTTCGGCGGGTCGAAGAAGTCGCGGACGCTGGTGCCCTCGCGCAGGAACTCCGGGTTCACCGCGACGCCGAAGTCGACCCCGGCGGTGCGGCCCGAAGCCTTCTCCAGGATCGGGACCAGCAGGTCGAGGCAGGTGCCGGGCAGCATCGTGCTGCGGAAGACGACCGTGTGCCGCTCGGTCTTCCCGGCGATCGCCTCGCCGATCTCCTCGGCCACGCGCTCCAGGTAGACCGTGGAAAGGCTGCCGTTCGACGCCGACGGCGTACCGACGCAGACCAGCGAAATCTCACTGTCGGCGACGGCTTCGGCGACGTCGGTGGTGGCTCTCAGCGCGCCGCTCGCGACGACCTCGGCGGTCAGCTCGCCGATCCGCTCCTCGACCACCGGGGCGTTGCCCTGCGTGATGAGGTCGATCTTCACCGGGTTGACGTCCACGCCGACCACCCGGTGTCCCTGCCCCGCCAGGCACGCGGCGGAGACACAACCGACGTAACCGAGCCCGAAGACACTGATCTTCACGCCAAAACCTCCGCTATTCCACGCGACCCTCAAGTTGGTCGGCGGGCGCCCCTGGATCGTTACCGCGGGGTGGGCGAACGGGGGACGGCGTGAGACTGCGGTGAGACGCAAGGGATCCGAGTGAGAATTGCGTCTCGATCCGGTACGCGGACCGGCGGCGGACCGTGGCCGGGAACCACGGTCCGCCGCCGGGCGGAAAATAGGTGTCAGTTGTTGTTCACGAAGGTGGTGGCCAGGCTTTGGCCCTTGCTCACCGCGTTGGAGTGGTTCTCGATCGGCGAGACGGTCGAGTTCTTGAAGCAGATGTAGGTGACACCGGAGTCGGTGCCGCCGTTGGACGGGTCCGGGTTGATGCCGAGGTCCTTCGCCGTCGCGTAGGAGGCTTCGCCGATGATCTGCGACGGCCCGGTGTCCCCGATGACGGTGTACTCGACCTTGCCGTTGTAGATCACCGCGCAGGAGCCGCCGCCCTTGAGGCCGGAGGAGGAGTACTTCCAGATGCTGCTGGAGCTCGGCACGACGATGTAGGGCAGCTTCGCGGCGTTGAGCGGCTTGCCGTCGGACTGGTGGAAGGCGGTGTCGTCCTGATAGCAGCAGTCGGTGTTCTCGTTGCACTGCGAGCTGCGCTGGCCGTCGCAGTCGATGTCCATGTCGGCTTTCCAGAAGACCGCGCCGTTGGCGTCGCAGATCGCGACCGTTTTGCTCGAAACGTCTTCGTCGGTCTTGTACTTGCCGTTCGAGACCTGCTTGCAGCCGGTGGTCTTGGCGAGCAGCTGGGCCGCGGTGGGGGCGGCTTCGGCGGTGGCGGACTGGGCGGCCGGGGCCGGCGACGCCGACGCGAGGGCCGACGGCATCACGGCCGACGCCAGCGCGAGGGTCGCGAGCAGGATCAGTTTCCGCATTCCTGGGGCTCCCTTTAGTTAGGAAACTTTCCTTACGGCGGCGGGGCACCAGGATGCACCCGGGCACGAGCGCGTTCAAGACCTCCGGGTCCGGGAATTTCCCATCAGGTGGCCGAAATTGACGAAAAGGCTGCTCATCGATCCGGGACGCGCGAAACCGGCTCCCGCGGTGTCCCGTTCGCCGGGACGCGGCCGGCCGGCCCGGATCCGGCGAACGCGGCCCAACGGACGGCGCGGCGAAGGGCCGGGCCGCCGCTACTAGGGGCCGGACCGCGCGGCGAACGAGACGGGCCGCCCGCTACGAGATGCCGCGCCCTAACGGAGGGCGCGGCGGAACAGTCGGTTCGCCCAGTGCGCGGCCCGCCGCGACCCGGCGAGCACGCTGTCGAGCCAGTCGCCGTCGAGGTCGTGCGGGAGCTCGGTGCGCGCCTGCAGCCAGCCGTCCCGGCGGGCCGCACCGCCGTCGCTCGAGTACACGCGGGTGGCGCCCGCCTGCCGCAGCCGCGCGAGCACGCGCCGGTCGTAGGCGCCGAAGGGCAGCGAGTACCGCCGCACCGGCCGGCCGCACAGGTCGCCGAGCAGCTTCGGCGCGTCCTTCAGCTCGCGGTCGGCGTGCCGGTCGTCGAGCCGCCGCCAGTCGCGGGGTTCCCAGCCGTGCGAGCCGATCTCCATCCCGGAGCGCGCGAGCTCGCGCAGCCCGTCGCGATCGAGGTAGCCTCGCTGCCCGAGCCGGCCGGCGAGGGGGAAGAACTCCGCCGTCAGGCCGCGGTCGGCCAGCCGCGGCAGCACGATCTCGACGTCGGATTCGTTGCCGTCGTCGAAGGTCAGGCGGACGTCTTCGCGCTCCGCGGCGACGTCGAGCACGCGCTCGAACTGCTCCACGGTCAGCCAGCGCTCGTCTTCACCGGGGTCGAGCTGGCGCGCCGGCCGGCCCACCCCGTGCACGGCGAGGATCACCGTCACCACTCCCACCGCCTGCCACCGCGAGTAGTCGATTTGTTACTTCGATTAATCGCGATGGCAAACGGGTGAGTTACACATTTTTGCCGTTATTTAGCCTTTGCGAATCTCCAGCGTGCAGCACTTCGGGCCGCCGCCGGCTTTCCGCAGCTCAGAGATGTCGACGTAGACCGGCTCGTACCCCCGCTCCGACAAAAGTTCACCCAAACGGGTGGCCTCCACCGGCAGGACGACATTGCGGCCGTCGGAGACGCCGTTGAGGCCGAAGCACTCCGCGTCTTCCTTGGTGGCGAGTACCGCGTCCGGGAACACCCGCTCCAGCACGCGGCGCGAGCCGGCCGAGAACGCTTCGGGGTAGTAGACGATCTGCGCGCGGGTCGAGTCCGTCGCCTCGGCGAGCACGAACAGCGCGGTGTCGAGGTGGTAGTAGCGCGGGTCGACCAGCTGCAGCGAGACGACCGGGACGCCCAGGACCTCCTGCGCCTCGGCGTGCGCGGCCGGGTCGGTGCGGAAGCCGGTGCCGGCGAGCAGCAGGGCGCCGGTCCAGGCGAAGTCGCCTTCGGCCTCGTTGATCTTCTCCGGCATGGTGATGTCGCGGTAGCCGTGTTCGACAAACCAGCGGCGGAAGTGCTCGGCCTCGGCGGCGCGCTGCGGGGCGCGGAACCGCGAGCCGAGCACCCGGCCGTCGACGACGGTGCCGGAGTTCGCGGCGAAGACCATGTCGGGCAGGCCGGGCTGGGGCTCGATCTCCTCGACGGTGTGGCCGAGGCGGCGGTAGGTGTCGCGCAGCTCGGTCCACTGCGCGACGGCGACGGCGGCGCTGACCGGCTGGGTCGGGTCCATCCAGGGGTTGATCACGTAGTCGACCGCGAAGAAGCGCGGCGGGCACATCAGGTATCGGCGGGTGGTCGGTACGCGGGTGGGCAGTGATCCCTGCATGATTGCAGGGTAAGACAGCCCAATATCGCAATCAATCGCTGTTCGCTGCGCACATCTGTGCTAGATGTTGCGTGTGAACACCATCGACCAGCGAATCGTTTCGTGTCTAGTGGCGAACGCCCGCTCGAGCTACGCGGAGATCGGCAAGGTGGTCGGCCTGTCGGCGCCGGCGGTGAAACGGCGGGTCGACCGCCTGCTCGAAACGGGCATCCTGCGGGGCTTCACGGCGGTGGTCGACCCGGAGGCCCTTGGCTGGGGAACGGAGGCGTTCGTCGAGGTCACGTGCCAGGGCAACATCACGCCGGCCCGGATCCGCGCGCGGCTGGAGCCGTTGCCGGAGGTGGTGGCGGCGTACACGGTGTCGGGCGCGGCGGACGCGATCGTGCACCTGCGAGCGGCGGACATCCACCACCTGGAGACGGCGCTGGAGCGGCTGCGCGGACTGGAGATCGTGGACCGGACGGTGTCGACGGTGGTGCTCTCGCGCCTGCTGGAACGGCCGCCGACGCCGGAGCAGTGACGCCTCCGGCCCCCGGTCTCCAGCGTATCGGGGCGGGCCGACAATGCCGGATCCTGTAGCGGCCACGTGTGGATCGTCGGGCGATGGACGACCAGTTGTGGATCCTCGGGCAGCGGAGGCAAGACGGGCGCCAAAACTGTCGGCCCCCGCCGATACGCTGGTCGCCGGGGAGCCGGAGGCCCGCCCTCAGCCAGCCAGCGCGCGCAGCACCGCCGGTGCCTCGTCCGGGTGCAGCCGCAGCTCCGTCCGGCCGCCCGCCGCGTGGAACGTCACCGCCTGGCGGTCGACCGCCTGCATCGTCAGCTCCCCCGGCTCGAACGCCACCGGCTCCTCGCGCAACGACCGCCACCGCACGGGCCCGTCCCCGACCACCAGCCACCCTCGACGCTCGCGGCCCGCCGTCAGCTCGAAGTCCCGCAGCACACACGGGTACTCCACCCGCTCGCCGCGAGCCCCAGCCGCGGCCCGCGCCCGGCGGCGGCGTCCTCCGAACAGCTCGACCGTGTCGATCGTCGTCAGCAGGTTGCCCACCAGCACGATGATGCCCTTGACCAGCACCCCGACCAGCTCCCCCATGACCTCAGTAATACCGCACCGTGCCACCCTGGGCCCATGACCGACAGCATTGTCAGCGAGCACTCCGGCGGCGTCGCCCTGCTGACCGTCGACGCGCCCGGCAGCCGGAACGCGCTGACGCTCGAGCTCTCCGCGCAGCTCGCCGCCGCCGTCGAGGCCGCGGAACGGGACGAGTCCGTGCACGCCGTCGTCGTTACCGGGACGCCGCCCGCCTTCTGCGCCGGTGCCGATCTGTCCGCGCTCGCCGCGGCCGACGAGCCCGGCCTGCGGGCCATCTACGAAGGCTTCCTCGCCGTCGCGCGGTGCGTGCTGCCGACCATCGCCGCGGTCGGGGGTGCCGCCGTCGGGGCCGGGCTGAACCTCGCCCTCGCCGCCGACGTCCGGCTGGCCGGGCCGCGGGCGAAGTTCGTCGCCCGGTTCCTCGAACTCGGGCTGCACCCGGGCGGCGGGATGACCTGGATGGCGCAGCGGCTGGCCGGCCCGCAGCAGGCCGCCGCCATGACGTTGTTCGGGCAGCCGCTCGACGCCGAAGCCGCCGTGCGCGCCGGGCTGGCGCTGCGCGTGGTCGACGGCGGCCATGACGAACTACTGACAGCCGCGCGTGAGCTCGCTCACCCCGCCGTCGCCGCGCCGCGTGAAGCGCTGATCGCCACCAAGCGCAGTCTCCGCGCCACCGCGGGCCTGGCCGAGCACAGCGACGCCGTCGACGCCGAGATCCGGCCCCAGCTGGCCTCGCTGGCGTCACCGGAGTTCGCCGAGCGGCTTTCCCTGCTGCGAGACCGGATCCACTCACGGCCGTGACTCGAGCCGGCGGCCCTACCCTGCGGGAGACGCGCATCACAACGCGGCACAGCAGCTAACCGTTACCATGAGTTACAGGTATCTGGCGTACCTGCAAAAGAGACATTGAAGAGCACCGATGAGGTCGCCCAACAGCCGGGACACTACCAACATCGGTGTTGAGGGCGAGCTAACCTCGGGAGTAGACCTGGTGAACGCAGCCGCGGCACCGGCAGGCCAACGGAAGCCGTACCGTCGGGAGAGAGGGAATCCCTGACCCATGAGCACGAGTGCGAACGGCAACGGCGCTGGTCACGGCTCGCTCGCCGCAACCAGGCCGACCGAGGTCAGCAAGCTGGACCGGGTGGTCATCCGGTTCGCCGGCGACTCCGGTGACGGCATGCAGCTGACCGGCGACCGCTTCACGTCCGAAGCCGCCGCGTTCGGCAACGACCTGTCGACGATGCCGAACTTCCCCGCCGAGATCCGCGCGCCACAGGGCACCATCCCCGGCGTTTCCAGCTTCCAGGTGCACTTCGCCGACTACGACATCCTCACCCCCGGCGACCGGCCGGACGTGCTGGTGGCGATGAACCCGGCCGCGCTCAAGGCGAACCTCGCCGACGTCCCGCACGGCGGGACGATCATCCTCAACACCGACGACTTCATCAAGCGGAACCTCACCAAGGTCGGCTACGCGAGCGACCCGCTGGAGGACGACACGCTCGAGGCGTACCAGGTGCACCGGGTCGCCATGTCGACCCTGACCCAGGGCGCGCTCGCGGAGACCGGCCTCGGCAAGAAGGACGCCGAGCGCTGCAAGAACATGTTCGCGCTCGGCCTGCTGTCGTGGATGTACCACCGGCCGACCGAGGGCACCGAGCGGTTCCTGCGCGAGAAGTTCGCGAAGAAGCCGGACATCGCCGAGGCGAACATCCTGGCCTTCCGCGCGGGCTGGAACTACGGCGAGACCACCGAGTCGTTCGCAACGACGTTCCAGGTCGCCCCGGCGAAGCTGAAGCAGGGCACCTACCGGCAGATCACCGGCAACACCGCGCTGGCCTACGGGATCGTCGCCGCCGGGCAGCGTTCCGGCCTGCAGATCCTGCTCGGCACGTACCCGATCACCCCGGCGTCGGACATCCTGCACGAGCTGTCCAAGCACAAGCACTTCGGCATCATCACCTTCCAGGCCGAGGACGAGATCGCCGGCATCGGCGCCGCGCTCGGCGCGTCCTACGGCGGCGCGCTCGGCGTCACCTCGACGTCCGGGCCGGGTGTCGCGTTGAAGTCCGAAGCCGTCGGCCTCGGCGTGATGGTGGAGCTGCCGCTCGTCGTCATCGACGTCCAGCGCGGTGGCCCGTCCACCGGGCTGCCGACCAAGACCGAGCAGGCCGACCTGCTGCAGGCGATGTTCGGCCGCAACGGCGAATCGCCGGTCCCGATCGTCGCACCGCTGTCGCCGGCGGACTGCTTCGACGCGGCCGTCGAGGCGACCCGGATCGCGCTGAAGTACCGCACCCCGGTGCTGCTGCTCTCGGACGGCGCGATTGCGAACGGCTCCGAGCCGTGGCTGATCCCGGACGTCGAGACGCTGCCCGACCTGCGGGTCGAGTTCGCCGCCGAACCCAACGCGGACAACGACTCCGGCGAGTTCTGGCCGTACGTCCGCGACCCCGAGACCCTCGCCCGCGCCTGGGCGATCCCCGGCACCCCCGGCCTGCAGCACCGCATCGGCGGGCTGGAGAAGGCCGACAAGACCGGCCACATCTCCTACGACCCGGTCAACCACGACAAGATGGTCCGGCTGCGGCAGGCGAAGATCGACGGCATCGACGTCCCCGATCTCGTCGTCGACGACCCGAGCGGCGGCAAGGCCCGCGTGCTCGCGCTCGGCTGGGGCAGCTCGTTCGGCCCGATCGGCGCGGCCTGCCGCCGCGTGCGCAAGCTCGGCCTGCCGATCGCGCAGGCGCACCTGCGGCACCTCAACCCGCTGCCGGCCAACCTAGGCGACATCCTGCGCAGCTACGACAAGGTCGTGGTGCCGGAGATGAACCTCGGCCAGCTGTCGCTGCTGCTGCGGGCGAAGTACCTGGTGGACGTCCACTCGCACACCAAGGTCGCCGGAATGGCGTTCAAGGCCGAAGAGCTGCAGAACCTGTTCTCGGAGATCATCACCGGCGTTACTACGGAGGCGGCGAAATGACCGCGATTGATCTGGGGATACCCAATCTCGGCGGCCTGGACCTTGTGCCCACCAGCGAGGAGCCGCAGAAGGCCAAGGACTACAAGTCGGATCAGGAAGTCCGCTGGTGCCCCGGCTGCGGCGACTACGTCGTCCTCAACGCGGTCCAGTCCTTCCTGCCGACGCTCGGCCTCAAGCGCGAGAACATCGTGTTCATCTCGGGCATCGGCTGCTCGTCGCGGTTCCCGTACTACCTGAACACCTACGGCATGCACTCGATCCACGGCCGCGCGCCGTCGATCGCGACCGGGCTCGCCACCACGCGGCCGGACCTGTCGGTGTGGGTCGTCACCGGTGACGGCGACGCGCTGTCCATCGGCGGCAACCACCTGATCCACGCGCTGCGCCGCAACGTGAACATCAAGATCCTGCTGTTCAACAACCGGATCTACGGGCTGACCAAGGGCCAGTACTCCCCGACGTCCGGGCAGGGCATGGTCACGAAGTCGACGCCGATGGGTTCGGTGGACACGCCGTTCAACCCGCTGTCGCTGGCGATCGGCGCGGAGGCGTCGTTCGTGGGCCGGGCGATGGACTCCGACCGCAAGGGCCTGACCGAGGTCCTGGAGGCGGCGGCGCGGCACCGCGGTTCGGCGCTGGTCGAGATCTACCAGAACTGCCCGATCTTCAACGACGGTGCGTTCGACGTCCTCAAGGACGCCGACGAGGCCGCGGCGCGCCTCATCCCGCTGCGCGCGGGCGAGCCGATCCGCTTCGGCCCCAACCAGGAGTTCGGCGTCAAGCGCGGCGACTGGGGCGGCCTGGACGTCGCCAAGGTCGCGGACATCGGCGAGGACGACATCGTCGTGCACGACCCGTCGATCACGGACACGTCGTACGCGTTCGCGCTGTCGCGCCTGGGCGACCAGAACCTCAACCACGTCCCGACGGGCATCCTCCGCCAGGTCGAGCGCCCGACGTACGACGACGGCGCCCGCGCCCAGGTCGAGGAGGCCCGCGCGGCCCGCAAGCCGGACCTGCAGGGCCTGCTGCGCGGCAAGGACACCTGGACGGTCGCGTAACCCTCGCTGCTCCCGAAGGCCGCCATGCCCGGTGCATGGCGGCCTTCGGCGTTTCCGGGGTTGCCCACTTGGGACAAGTGTCCTAAGTTTTAGGCCATGCGACCTGAATCACCTTTCGTGTTCTTCGATGTCCGCACCGCCGATCCGGAGGGCAGCAAGCGGTTCTTCGCCGACCTGCTGGGCTGGGAAGCGGACGGCCCGCTGCTGACGGCCGGCGGCGCGCCCTGGGGCGGCCTCACCGAGCTGACCCCGGGCGATGACCGGGCCCCGCAGTGGCTGCCCTACGCGCCGGTGTCCGATGTGGACGCCGCCGCGGCGAAGGCGCTGGAGCTGGGCGGAACCCTCGTGCGCGAGCGCACCGATCTGCCGTTCGGCTCCCTGGTGGTGGTCACCGATCCCGGCGGCGCGGCCCTCGTCCTGTTCCAGGAACTCAGCTGAGCGGCCGGAACCCGACGCGTTCGGCGTCCTCCGCCGTCCGGAACCAGACCTCGGCGACCATCTTCGGGAACTGCGCCGATTCCTCGGTGCAGTACCGCAAAGCCGTCACGCTGGCCTTCACCGCAAAGCTGTCGCTGGGTGCCCCGCCGCCCGGGCGCGGCATCGCCGAACCGGGGCCGAACGGGCCCGGCGGGACCGAGTCGCCCGCCGCCTGACGGGCCGGGGGCGGCTCCGGCGCCGCGACGCCGGCGGCCGCCGCCGCCTGGTTCGGCTGCACCGACGGCTCGAACAGCGAGCCGCTGTGCCCGCCGGACAGGTCGGGCTCGCGGCGTTCGACCGTGCGCATCGACGGCTGGATCGGCTGCGGCGCGTCGAAGCCGCCGCGCACCGCCTCCCGCGGCTGCCGCTTCGGCAGCACCTGCGTCGCTTCGGCGGGGGTCTCCGGTGGCACGTCCAGCTCACTTTCGGCGACGTCGCCGCCGAACGCGTACTGCGGCTCGACGTCGGCGCTGTGTTCCTCTTCGCGCACCGAACCGGGGTGCTCACCGATGTAGCGCGTGCGCTCCACCGGCTCTTCGAACGCCGACCGCTCGGACGGCGGCTCGTGGTCGAACCAGTCCGGGGTCGCTTCGGCGGACGGCGGCTGGAACAGCGAGGCCGCCGGGTCCGGCTCCAGCCGCGACAACGCCGGCGACTCGAGCTCCGCCTCGTCTTCGAACGAATCCCCGACCGGGGTCAGGTACTGGGTCGCGGTGGCGCGATCCGGGTCTTCCGGCTCCGGCTCCGGCTCCGGCTCGTCGTCCGTCGTCAGGAACTGAGTGGCCGCGCTCCGGTACGAGTCGTCTCCCGCGAGCTCTGCTCCCGGCGGGGGAACGAACGGCTCGGTCGGCGGCATCCGCAACGGCACCTGCGCGTCCAGCTCGGCGAAGTCCTCGTCGATGTCGTCGTGGATGTCGTCGCGGTGGATCGGCGGCGCGGCGACCAGGGTGCCCGGGTAGGACGTCTCCTGGCGGGTCGGCTCCGGCTCGGGCCGCGGCTCCGGCCGCCGGAACGCCTCGGTACCGCCCATCGCGGCGGCGTTCGCGGGGGTGCGCGCGGCGTCGGCGTGGGCCTGCGCCAGCGAGCTCTCGAGCCGGCGGACGCTCTTGCGGAGCGGCAGCACGAGCACCAGCCAGGTGAGGAGGACGCCGACGAAGAACGCGGCGAGGCTCCACAGCCAGACCTGTCCGAATATGGACATCTTTTCCTGCCCCTGTTAAGTGCTTAGCGCGTGCGCGCGACCAGGTAGTCGGCGACCGACTCGCACGCGTCCCGGGCGGGTGATGCGGGCAGCGCGGTGAGCTCGGCTCGCGCGCGCTGAGCGTAGTCGGCAAGGGTGACGCGTGCTCGATCGAGTCCGCTACTGACCCGCAGCAGCTCGAGTGCCTCCTGCACGAGCGCGTCGTCGGCGATCGGGCCGGACAGCAGCTCCACCAGCCGGGGGTCGGTGCCCGGGTCGGCCAGCGCATACAGCATGGGCAGCGTCCGGACGCCTTCGCGCAGGTCGGTGCCCTGCGCCTTGCCGAGCTCGTCCGACGGCGACGCGATGTCGATGATGTCGTCGGAGATCTGGAACGCGGTGCCGATGATGTCGCCGAACCGGCGCAGCGCCTCGATGTGCTCCTCGGCGGCGCCGGACATCATGCCGCCGAACCGGCCGGAGGTGGCGATCAGCGAGCCGGTCTTCTGCGCGATCACGGTGAGGTAGTGCGCGACGGCATCGTCACCCGGGCCGGGGCCGACGGTCTCGCGCATCTGGCCGGTGACCAGCTCGCCGAAGGTCTCGGCGATGATCCGCGCGGCGTCCGTGCCGAGGTCGGCGACCAGGCGCGAAGCGTGGGCGAAGAGGAAGTCGCCGGTGAGGATGGCGATGGTGTTGTCCCAGCGGGCGTTGACGCTCTCGGCGCCGCGCCGCATGGTGGCCTCGTCCATGACGTCGTCGTGGTAGAGCGTGGCCAGGTGCACCAGCTCGACCGCGGCGGCGGCGATCACCACGTGGTCGTCCTGCTTGGGGCCGAACTGGGCGGACAGCAGCGTGAACAGCGGACGGAAGCGTTTGCCCCCGGCCTCGACCAGGTGCAACGCGGCGTCGTTGACGGCCTGGACGTCACTGCGGACGACCTCGCGCAGCAGCTTCTCGACCTCGGTCAGCCCGCCGGCGATCGAGCGCAGCAGGGTTTCGTCGGCGATCTGCAGCCCGACCGACGCCCGCAGGTCGTCGAGGGCGCCGCCCGGCGCAGCGGGGAGGGATCCCGCCCCGGGGGCTGGGGAAGGCACAGACACGTCGGCTCCGCTCTACTCGTGCACCGGTCGGTTGCCCCTTGAGCGTAGTGGCTACGCCGCGCGGTCGTTTACCCGCTGTCCTGCGGAAACGGTGACGAACATGACACCGGCCACGGTCACCCACCGGGTGGTTCGTGATCCTCGGAAGGGTGATCGGAGATTCCGGGCGCAACGGACGTCTCCGCCGGGCGGATATTCAAGCGTGGAAGAGCCGCCGGCACGGCCGCTCTCCGGCGGCGAGGAGGACAGCGAGATGCGCAGCATGATCGTCACGGCTTTGGTGGTGACGGGCCTGGCCGCTTCGGCCGGTTCGGCTGCATCTTCGCCACCACCGGGCGCGGCGGAGATCGGCTCGGCGTCGTTCACGGCGGTCGAGGTCCCACCCCAGGGCCACTGCGCGATCGGCGGCCCGGCGAGCGCAACGGCCCAGCAGGTCTCGAAACCGGGAATCACCTTCGGCGGCGGCACATCATCGTGCACGGACACGAAGGTGACGGCAACGGGCAAGGACTTCGAATTGTCGGCGCTGCTGAGGTCGGGAGGGCCCCGGGTGAAGCTGTCGAGCTTCACGGTGACGTGCGAGAGGACGCCGACGCAGACGAACGCGAACTGGACGTACAGCGGGATGTCGGGAATCACGAACCCGCCCAGCCCGGTACCGGTGGGGTACGTGTCGCCGCTCCGGAAACCGGACGGAACGGTCCTGGCGAACGCGGTGTTCAACACCCAGAGCCTGCCGGGCGACGGAAGTATCGGCTTGACGATGCTGCGCATTGATTTCCTCCCGCCATCGGGCATCAGCGGAGCGGTGGAATTGGGCCGCACCAGCTGTTCCCCAACCCCATAGACGTCACGAGGGCCGCGGCGTGGGAGCGCACCGAGAGGACCGCCGCGGCCCTTGTGACCTCGCTTTTCCGGGGTGGGAACTTTGGTAGGGTGCGAAGCGTCGGATACGCAGGGTGCTCGGGGTGGAGCACACTGCAAGCTAGGGGAGAGCTGATGACGACTGTTCCGGTGAGGCGTCATGCCTGAAGGACCGATTTACGACCCGGGCGGGGATTGGGAGCTGCCGGGGCCGAACGGGGTGCCGCGCGCGGGGTCGTATGGGGGCGGGGGTGTCTCGGGGGCGGGATTCGAGTATGACGAGGAGACGCTTCGTGAGCTGATGCACGAGTGGAACGACCTGGCCCGCGAGTTCCAAGAGGACCGCGAGCAAGCCCGAGCCATCGCGACAACGCACGGTCCCGGCCTCGAGTATGCAAGTGCCGGCAACGCCGAAAGGATCCGCGCCTCGGGTGACGCCCTCGATACCGCCCTTCAACAACGGGCGGAGTACTGCCGAGCGATGGCGGAGAAGTTCGCGAAGGCGCTTGGCAAGTACGCAGCAACCGAGGAGTCCCACGCTTCCGAGCTCAAACAAACAGAAGGAACGCTGTGATGCGCCGCTCACTTGCACTGCTCGGCGCATCCCTGCTGGTCCTAACGGCGTGCTCGGACACGAAAACCGGGACTGCTTCACCCGTGACCACTTCATCAATCCCCACGGATGCCGTACCCGGTCCCGGCGTACCCAAGGTCGATTCACCAGTGGACACCGCCCGATTCAAGCGAACGCCATGCGAATCCTTGCCCACTGAAGAAGTCACGACACTTCTCGGCTCAGGGGCAACAGCCAAAGAGGAGCTGAGCGCACCGGGTGGCCCTACGTGCAACTGGCAACCGGCAGGAACCACGCAGGCAACTGTCGGCATCATCTTCAACAAGGTGAACCAGGCGGGCCTGACCGCGATCTACGAGCAGCAAGGGTCGACATTTCGTCTCTTCATGCCGGTCGCCCCGGTGGAAGGTCTGCCAGCCGTCGCGTACGGACTGAAGGACGAGCGTGCCACGAGCGGCCGATGCGCGATCGCTGTTGGAACCAGCGACCACGAGATGATCGATGTCTCCATCACTCAGTCTGAAGCGAACGTCGGCAAGACCGATCCTTGTGCAGCTGCGCATGAAGTCGCCGAGAAAATTGTCGAAAACATCAAAGGGGCGCAGTGATGGTTGCAGAATCGCCGCTGACCGCAGCCGAGATCTACGCACAAATCACAGGAGGTGAAGGCTCCAGTTCTCTCTCCGACGCACAACGCGATGCCGATCACCTCACCACTCGGATGGTTGAACGGGCCCAGCGGATCAGCGCGCTCCGGGCCAAGACCATGTCCGGCTGGCGCGGAGACGCCGGAGAAGCCGCCGCCGATGCTACTCGGCCTCTTGTTCAAGCCGCCGCTGATGATGCTGTTCATCTTCAGAATGCTCAGGCTGCTGTTGGGGCTCAAATGGATGCCTTTGGTACTGCCAAGAACTCCGTCAAGCCTGTTGCCGCCCAGCCGCCGGAATTGCAGGTTGATGATGTTCTTCACGCCGTCAGCGGTGACGGGTGGGGTTCCTACCACGCCAAAGTTGCCGGGTGGCAGGCTGATAGCCAGGCCAATATCGATGCCTTCAGCGCCTACCACTCCGCCAGCTCCGCCAACGGTGGGCAAATGCCCTCCCAATACGCGCAGCTTGCCGACTCCGGGGCTCCCGTCTCCATGCGCACCTCCACCGAGTGGAAGAGCGAACCTACCGATACCGGGGAATGGGCTCGGAATCCCCGGGACACGCAGGTTCCCGCTCAGGATCGGCAGACCGTTCGGCCCGGGCAAACCCGAGGCACCGATGGGGACCGGACCCAGGCGACGACCCAGCAGAACCAACAAAACCAGCAGGATCGGCAGAACCAGCAGGATCGGCAAACCCAGCAGAACCAGGTTCGGCCCGGCACCACGAACACCGACAACACTCACGCCAACAGCTACCTCCCCAAACCCGTCCTGCCCGCCGCTCAGGGCGGTTACGAGTTCGGGCCCACCGGGCAGCCCGTCAGCAATCTGACCGGTACCGGGACGAACTGGCCCGGCGGATTCGGGCCAGGGACCGGGCCGTACACCGGCGTCGGATACCAACCGGGACCCGGAACGCCAGGAGCCGGTACAGGAACCGGGCCAGGAACGCCAGGAACCGGCACAGGGACGCCAGGAACCGGGCCGGGAACACCAGGAAACAGGCCCGGGACGCCAAGGACCGGATTAAACCAACCCGGCCCCGGAAGCAGCACCGGCGCCCGCCTCCCCCAGGAACGCCTCCCCGGCGCCAACCCCGCCCGCGGCTCCGCCGGCCCCCGGGGTGCCAACAGCCTGCCCATGGGCGCCCCCATGGCCGGGCGCGGTGGCAAAGAAGAAGACCGCGAAAAGAAAAAAGCCTCCTACCTGCAAAACCCCGATCCCGACGAAACCTTCGGCGGCTTCACCGAAAAGCCCATGCCGCCGGTCATCGGTGAGAACAAGAAACGATGATTGCCGCCCTCTCGCTGACCACCCTGCTCACCGCCATGCGCAACGTCGGTTGCGGCGATCCGCACCCCGTCCTGGCCAACGGACTGCGCTACATCCCGCCGTCGGCCGCGGAACGGACAAACCGGGATGCCTTCGAAGAACTCAGTCGATACGGCTTCACGCAAGGGCACGGCTTCACCCCCGAATTCGAAGATCTGCTGCACCTCATCGGCCACCCCGCCCGGGAATACGTCGCCTACGCGCGGGATACCGCCGGCCAGCGGAACGTTCTCGTCGCCGTAACCGGCCTGGACAAGGTGTGCGTTGTCTGCCGGGGCGACCGAGTCGAACTCAGCGAGGTCGACGTCCACCCCGCCGACGCCCTCGTCGCACAGCTGCCGGACTACCGGCCCGCCGACCTCAAACCCTTCTCGCTTCCGCAAGAAGACTTCCGGACGCCCGAGGTCAGTGACGTCTTCGACGAAGAGCGCAGCCGGGAAGCGCAGGAACTCGATACCCTTTTCCGGCAACCCCACTTCGGCGTCGGGCAACTGCACGCCGATGACAAGACCGTCAGCTACCTCGACCTGAAAGCCGGGCGCGTCGGGATCGCCGTCGCCGATGGCTACATCAGCGTCGTGCCCGGGGAGAACAAAAACCTCAGCCAAAAGCTGAAGGCCGCCACCCCTGGGTAAAAGGGGTGACGGCCGGAAACAGCATCAGAAAGCGAAACCGCCCGAACCGGCCCAGCCGAGCGCGAACGCCGGGACCAGGCCCAGCACCAGCGTCACTGCCGTGCCCAGGAAGATCGCCGTTCCCGTGCCGAAGCCCGGGATGGTGACCGTGGGACCGTCCGCGGCCGGCTCGGAGAAGTACATCAGCACGATCACCCGCAGGTAGAAGAACGCCGCCACCGCGCTGAACACGAGGGCGATCACCACCAGCGGGGCCATGCCGTCCGACAGCGCCGCGGAGAACACCACGAACTTCCCCACGAAACCGGAAGTGAGCGGAATCCCGGCCAGCGCCAGCAGCAAGAACGTGAAGACGCCCGCCACCAGCGGCGACCGCTTGGCCAGCCCGGCCCACGCCGAGAGGTGCGTCGCCTCGCCCGAGGAATCCCGGACCAGGCTGATCACGCCGAACGCCGCCAGCGTCGTGAAGCCGTACGCCAGCAGGTAGAACAGCGTGCTCGACAACCCGTCGCGCGTCATCGCGATCGCGCCCACCAGCAGGAAGCCCGCATGGGCGATCGACGAGTACGCCACCATGCGCTTGACGTCCGTCTGCGTCAGGCCCAGCACCGCGCCGATCACCATCGAAATGATCGCCACGCCCCAGAGAACTCCGCGCCACTCCCACGAAGTCGACGAGAACGCCACCGACAGCACTCGCAGGATCCCGCCGAACGCCGCCACCTTCGTGCACGCCGCCATGAACGCCGTCACCGGCGTCGGTGCTCCCTGGTACACGTCCGGGGTCCACGTGTGGAACGGGCCGACCGAACCCTTGAACAGCAGGCCGACCACCAGGAGACCCAGCCCGGCGAACAGCAGCGTGTCCGACCGGTCCGAACCCGCCGCCGCGGCCGCGATGTCGCCCAGCTTCACCGAGTTCGCGTAGCCGTACAGCAGCGCCAGCCCGTACAGGAAGAACGCCGACGAGAACGCCCCGAGCAGGAAGTACTTGACCGCCGCTTCCTGCGAGAGCAGCCGGCGACGACGCGCGAGGCCGCACATCAGGTACAGCGGCAGCGACAGCACTTCCAGCGCGATGAACATCGTCAGCAGGTCGTTCGCCGCGGTGAACGCCATCATGCCGCCGAGCGCGAACAGCGTCAGCGGGAACACCTCGGTCTGCATGACCGTCGCCGTCTGGGCGCGGTCCTGGACCGTGCCCGGGCGGATGCCGGCCTGGGCGACGAGCGCGCCGCCCGGCTCGACCACGCGGTCGGAGATCAGCAGCACCGCGCCGACCGCCAGCGCCAGCAGCGTGCCCCAGAGGAACAGCGCCGGCCGATCGATCGAGATCGCGCCGCTGAACGTCGTCACGCCGCCCGCGGGCGCGTTGCCCGTCGCGTAGATGACCAGGCTGACGCCGGCCGCGACGATCGCCGCCAGGCTCAGGCCCACCTGGATGCCGAACCGGGACCGCTTCGCCGCGAACGCCTCGACCAGCACGCTGACGCACGCCGCGCCGAAGATGATCAGCACCGGCAGGACGGCGTTGTAGTCGACCGACGGCACCTGGATCGGTGGCTCCGGTGCCTGGGTCAGGAGGATGTCGAGCACCTTTACTTGCCTCCCTGGACCGCGGACAGCGTCTGCTGCACCGTCGGGATGACTGTGTCGAGCACCGGCTTCGGGTAGAAGCCGAGGACGAGGATCAGCACGACCAGCGGCGCGAGGATCGCGATCTCCCGGCCGTTCAGGTCCGTGATGGCCTTCTTGGCGCCCAGTTCCGGCGCAATCGCCGTACCCGGGCCGCCGCCGACGCCGACGAGAGCGTCACCGCGGACCGGGCCCTGGAAGACCCGCTGGTAGAGCCAGAGCACGTACGCCGCGGCCAGGACCATGCCCACCGTGGCGAGGATCGTGTACACCGGCTGGTCCACAAAGGACCCGATGAGCACCAGGAACTCCGAGACGAACGAGTTGGTGCCCGGCAGGGACAAAGTGGACAGACCGGCGAGGAGGAACAGGCCCGCCAGCAGCGGCGTCACCTTCGCCATGCCGCCGTAGTCCGAAATGCGAGACGACCCGCCGCGCGCGATCACCAGGCCGATCACCACGATCAGCATGCCGGTGGCGAGGCTGTGGTTGAGCATGTACGTCGCCGAGCCGACCATCGCCTGCTCGTTGAACGCGAAGATGCCCAGCGAGATGAAGCCGAAGTGCGCGATCGAGACGTAGGCGATGAACCGCTTCATGTCCCGCTGCCCCGCGGCGAGGATCGATCCGTAGAGGACACCGATCACCGAGAGCACCAGCACCAGCGGCGCCAGGGTCCGGCTCGCGTCCGGGAACATCGGCAGGCAGTAGCGCAGGAACCCGAACGTGCCGACCTTGTCCAGCACGCCGACCAGCAGGACGGCGACGCCGATCGGCGCCTCCCCCGCCGCGTCCGGCAGCCAGGTGTGGAACGGCACCAGCGGCGCCTTGATCGCGAACGCCAGGAAGAACCCGAGGAACAGCCAGATCTGCGTGGACAGCGGCGCGTCGCGCACCACCGTCACCAGCGTCTCCCAGTCGAACGTGCCCTTGCCGAGCTTGTCCTTCGCGAGCGAGTACGCCCCGATCGCCGACGCCAGCATGATCAGGCCGCCGAGGAACGAGTAGAGGAAGAACTTCACCGCCGCGTACTGCCGGTTCGCGCCGCCGTAGCCGCCGATCAGGAAGTACATCGGGATCAGCATGATCTCGAACAGCACGTAGAACAGGAAGACGTCGGTCGCGGCGAACACGCCGATCGTGAGCGCCTCCTGCAGCAGGATCAGCGAGAGGAACCCGCCCGCGCTGCGGCCCGCCGGGAGCTTGTCCAGCGTGCCGAGCCCGCCGACGACGATCGGCACCAGCAGCGCGATCACCGCGATCATGATCAGCGAGATGCCGTCGGTGCCGAACGCGATGTGCACGCCGAAGCTGGGGATCCAGTCGAAGCTCGACGTCATCTGCAGCCGCGCGCCCGAAGGCGAGTAGCTGAGCCAGAACGGGATGATCAGCAGGAACTCGAGGATCGAGAACGCCAGCGCGGCCAGCACCGCGGCGCGGTCGTTCCCCTTGAGGAACGCCAGCACCAGGGAGCCGGCGAGCGGCACCAGGATGAGGATGAGCAACCAGGTCATCAGGAGAACCTCACCAGCAGGAGAGCCGCCAGAAGCAGGAACGTGCCGCCCAGCATCGACAGGGCGTAGGACCGGACGAACCCGGTCTGGAGCCGCCTCAGCCGGCCGGAGCCGCCGCCGAGGGAGGCGGCCAGGCCGTTGACCGCGCCGTCGACGCCGCGGTTGTCGACGAACACCAGCGCCCGCGAGAGCCAGGTGCCCGGGCGGGCGACCAGCGTCTCGTTGAGGGTGTTGCCGTACAGGTCCTTGCGCGCGGCCCGGGTGACGAACGAGACCCGCTGGGGCTGCTCGACCGGGACGTCACGGCGGAAGATCAGGGCCGCGATCACCACGCCCAGCACGGAGAACACGATCGCGGCGGCGGAGATCACCCAGGCGTCGAACGGCGCGTGGTGGGCTTCCTCCAGCTTGCCGACCGACGGGGTCAGCCACTCGGAGAAGCGATCGCCGAGGGCGAAGAACGCGCCGGCGCCGACCGAGCCGACCGCCAGGACCGCCATCGGGATCCACATGATCGCCTTCGACTCATGCGGGTGGAAGTCACGACCGTCGGAAGACTTGATGTCCTTCCAGCGCTCCTTGCCGAAGAACGTCATCATCATCAGGCGGGTCATGTAGAAGGCGGTGAGCCCGGCGCCGAGCAGCGCCGCGCCGCCCATCACCCAGCCACGCCAGCCGCCCTGGCCGAACGCCGCTTCGATGATCGCGTCCTTGGTGAAGAAGCCCGACAGCGGCGGGATGCCGATCAGGGCCAGGTAGCCGAGGCCGAAGGTGATGAAGGTGATCGGCATGTGCTTGCGCAGCCCGCCGAACTTCCGCATGTCGACCTCGTCGTTCATGCCGTGCATGACCGACCCGGCCCCGAGGAACAGCCCGGCTTTGAAGAAGCCGTGCGCGACCAGGTGCATGATGCCCAGCGCGTAGGCGATGGGCCCGAGCCCGACGGCCAGCATCATGTAGCCGATCTGGCTGACCGTGGAGTACGCGAGGACCTTCTTGATGTCGTCGTACGCGCAGCCGATGATGCACCCGAGCAGCAGGGTCACCGTGCCGACCAGCGTGACGATCAGGCGGCCGTCTTCGGTGGCGTTGAAGATGTCCTTCGAGCGGGCCACCAGGTAGACACCCGCGGTCACCATCGTCGCCGCGTGGATCAGGGCCGACACCGGGGTCGGGCCCTCCATCGCGTCCGGGAGCCACGCCTGCAGCGGGAACTGGCCGGACTTACCGCAGGCGCCCAGCAGGAGCAGGATCGCCATCGCGGTGATCGCGCCCGTCGAGAACTTGCCGTCGGCAACCGCCTGGAAGACCTGCGCGTAGCCGGTGGAGCCCGCGTACTTGAACATGATGAAGATCGCCAGCGCGAGCCCGACGTCCCCGACGCGGTTCATCAGGAACGCCTTCTTCGCCGCGGTCGCGGCGGACGGGCGGCCCTGGTACCAGCCGATGAGCAGGTAGGAGGCGAGACCCACGCCTTCCCAGCCGAGGTACAGCGTCACGAAGCTGTTGCCCAGCACCAGGATCAGCATCGAGGCGACGAAGAGGTTCAGGTACGCGAAGAAGCGGTACCGGCCCTCGTCGTCGGCCATGTAGCCGATCGAGTAGTAGTGGATCAGCATGCCGACGCCGGTGATGAGCAGCACGAACGTCAGCGACAGCGCGTCGATCCGCAGCCCGAAGTCCACCTGCAGCTGGCCGACCGGGATCCACGAGTACACCTTCGTGTCGGTCGTGGTGCCCGTGTCGGCGGTGAAGAACAGGATCAGGCCGTAGACGAAGGCCAGCGTGACGGTGGCACAGCCGAGCAGATGCCCCCAGGCCTTCGCGCGCTTCCCGGCCAGCAGGAGGATCAGGGCGCCGAGGCCAGGCAGGGCCACCAGCAGCCACGATGATGCGGTCACTCGGAGGTCTCCTAGTACTTCAGCAGGTTGGTGTCGTCGACCGAAGCCGAGCGCCGGGTGCGGAAGATGGCCATGATGATCGCCAGGCCGACCACGACCTCGGCGGCCGCGACGACCATGACGAAGAACGCCATGATCTGGCCGTCGAGCCCGCCGTTGATCCGGGCGAAGGTGACCAGCGACAGGTTCACCGCGTTGAGCATCAGCTCGATGCACATGAACACGACGATCGCGTTGCGCCGCACCAGCACGCCGACCGCGCCGAGCGCGAACAGCAGCGCCGACAGCAGCAGGTAGTACGTGGGGGTCATTCCTTCTCCCCTTCCGAAGCTGCCCCGGCAGGGGATTCCGTGCCGACCAGCGCGTGCGCGTCCGGGTGCGGGCCCTCGTCCGTGACGAGCTTGCGTTCCTTCGCCAGCTCGATCGCCGAGGTGGACTCGATGATCGCCGACAGCGACTCCGGGGCGACCGAGCCGTCCGGCAGCAGCGCCGGGGTGGCCACCGAGTTGGCGGTGGCGAAGACACCCGGGCCGGGCAGCGGCGACGGCCGGTCGTGCTCGCCGCGGAAGCGCAGGAGCACGAGCTCCTTCTGCGTGAGCTTGCCGCCCTTGCCGTGCCGGTCGGTGAAGGCCAGCACCATCGCGCCGATGGCGGCGGTGATGAGCAGCGCCGACGTCAGCTCGAAGGGGAAGAGGTAGTCGGTGAAGATCAGCCGGCCCAGGCCCTTGGGGCCGCCGCCCGCCGGCGTGGCCGAGTCGAGCGGGATCGCCGGGGTGACGTTCTCCAGCGCGCGGTAGATGCCGGTGGCCAGCAGCGCGGCCAGCCCGATGCCGAGGACGGTCGCGGCCAGCCGCTGTCCACGCAGGACTTCGACGACCGAGTCGGAGCTCTCCCGGCCGACCAGCATCAGCACGAACAGGAACAGCATCATGATCGCGCCGGTGTAGACGATGATCTGCGTGAAGCCGAGGAACGGCGCCGACTGGATCATGTACAGCGCACCCAGGCTCAGCATGGTCAGCACCAGCCACAGCGCCGAGTGGACGGCGTTGCGGGAGAAGATCATGCCGAGCGCACCGAGCAGGGAGACCGGGCCGAGGACCCAGAACGCGATCGCTTCGCCGGTGGAGACACCCGCGGAAGCGTTCGGCGCCGCGGCCAAGAGGGCGGTGATCACTTGATCCCCTCCCCGCGCGCCAGCTGTGTCGATGAGCTCTCAGCGGAGAAGCGTGCTTCGAGCTGCGGGCCGTTCACGTAGTAGTCCTGCTCGTTCTCGCCGAGCCGCATCGGGTGCGGCGGCTGCTCCATGCCGGGCAGCAGCGGGGCGAGCAGGTCCTCCTTCGTGTAGATCAGCCGCTGACGGTCGTCGTCGGCGAGCTCGTAGAAGTTGATCATCGTCAGCGACCGGGTCGGGCACGCCTCGATGCAGAGGCCGCAGCCGATGCAGCGCAGGTAGTTGATCTGGTAGTCCGCGCCGTACCGCTCGCCCGGCGAGAACCGGGCTTCCTCGGTGTTGTCACCGCCTTCGACGAAGATCGCGTCCGCCGGGCACGCCCACGCGCACAGCTCGCAGCCGACGCACTTCTCGAGGCCGTCCGGGTGGCGGTTCAGCTGGTGCCGGCCGTGGTAACGCGGGGCGGCGGGGGCGCCGGCCTCCGGGTACTCCTCGGTGGCGACCTTCTTGAACATCATCCCGAAGGTGACGCCGAAGCCCTTGACGGGATCAAGAAACCCCATCTTGCGCTCCTTCCTTTGCGGTACCGACGACTGCCGGCTTGCGGCGGGCCGCCTTGGCTTCGGCCTTGGCCAAAGCCTTCTGACGCGGGGTGGTCTGCGGGACTTTGAGGTCCAGCGGCGGAACCGGGAAGCCACCGCCGGTGACCGGGACGCTCTCGCTCTCCTCTTCCCGGCCCGCGGCGCGGACGTAGAAGAACAGCGCGACGACGATGAAGATCGCGACCGCGGCGATGATGATGGACGCGGTGTTCCAGGTGATGACCTTCGCGAAGGTCACCATGATGATCCACACCAGGTTCAGCGGGACCAGGACCTTCCAGCCCAGGCGCATGAACTGGTCGTAGCGCAGGCGGGGCAGCGTGCCGCGCAGCCAGATGAACCCGAACAGCAGGACGAACATCTTCGCGAAGAACCACAGCACCGGCCACCAGCCGGTGTTGAGCACGTTGTTCCCGATCAGCGACAGCGGCCACGGGGCCATCCAGCCGCCGAGGAACAGCGTCGTCGCGAACGCCGAGACGATCACCATGTTGACGTACTCGGCGAGGAAGAACATCGCGAACTTCATCGAGCTGTACTCGGTGTGGAAGCCGCCGACCAGCTCCGATTCGGCCTCGGGGAGGTCGAACGGGGCACGGTTGGTCTCGCCGACCATCGAGATCAGGTAGATCACGAAGCTCGGGATCAGGTAGAGGAACCACGCCGGCTGCTGCTTGGCGACGATGTCGGCCAGGTTCAGCGACCCGGCCTGCAGGATCACCGCGACGATCGACAGGCCCATCGCGATCTCGTAGGAGATCACCTGCGCCGCGCTGCGCATGCCGCCGAGCAGCGGGTACGGCGAGCCGGACGACCAGCCGGCCAGCACGATGCCGTAGACGCCGATCGAGGAGCAGGCCAGGATCACCAGCGCGCTGACCGGCAGGTCGAGCAGCTGGAGGACGGTCCGCTCACCGAAGATCGACACCACCGGGCCGAACGGGATGGCCGACAGCGCGATCAGCGAAGGCACCACGCAGACGACCGGGGCGAGGAAGTACACCTTGCGGTCGGCGGTGTCCGGGATGATCTGTTCCTTGAACGGCAGCTTGATCGCGTCCGCCAGGGACTGCAGGTAGCCGCCGGGGCCGACGCGGTTGGGGCCGGGCCGGTTCTGCATCCGGCCGACCGCCTTGCGCTCCCAGACGATCAGGAAGATCGTCAGGATCGGCCCGATCAGCAGGATGACCACGCACTTGAGCAGGATCAGCCACAACGGGTCGTCCGCCAGCAGCGCCGCCCGCGTGGCCGCGTCCGGAACACTCCCGACAGCAGCTTCGGTCAGCAGCGGGGTCATTGCCCACCTCCAGCGAGGTTCACGACGGCGCCGTGTCCGGCACCGAGCGTCTTGGCCACGGCGGAGCCGTCGGAGTTGCCCGGCAGCCACACGACGCCGTCGGGCAGGTCCGCGATCTCCACCGGCAGCGTGATCGCACCGCGTTCGGTGCTCACCTGCACGGTGACGCCCAGGCCTTCCGCGGTCTTCGCGGACAGCCGCGCGACCGGGGTGCGCTGGGTGCCCTTGAGGTGCGGCTCGCCGTCCTGCAGCGAGCCGTTGTCGATCAGCTGGCGCCAGGTCGACAGGATCGCCTGGCCGGCACCCGGCGTCGCGGGCGGCGCAACCTCGGCGGCGACGTGGCTCCAGCGCAGCGCCGAGGCGTGGCCCAGCTTCTCGAAGTCACCGCGCGCGGCGGCCGGCGTCTGCGTGAACAGGTCCACGTCCATCTCGACGGCGAGGGTGTCGAGCACCCGGCAGTCCGGCAGGGTGCCGGTGCCTTCGAGGGTGACGTCGAACGGGCGGGTGCGGCCCTCCCAGTTGAGGTAGCTGCCCGCCTTCTCGTCCGACGCGGCCACCGGGAGCACGACGTCCGCGCGCTCGGTCACCGCGCTGTGCCGCAGTTCGAGGCTGACGACGAACCCGGCGGTGTCCAGCGCTCGCCGCGCGAGGGCCGGGTCCGGCAGGTCGTCCGGGTCGACGCCGCCGACGACCAGGCCGCCGAGCTCGCCGGCCGAAGCGGCCAGCAGGATGTCGGTGGTGTCGCGGCCCGGGGTGGCCGGGAGCGGGACGCCCCAGGCGTTTTCGACGGTGACGCGGGCGGCGTCGTCGCCAACGCGCCGCCCACCGGGCAGCAGCGACGGAACGCAGCCGGCTTCCAGCGCACCCCGGTCGCCGGCGCGGCGCGGGATCCACGCGAGCCGGACGCCGGTGCGCTCGACCAGGTCGTGCAGAGCGGCGAACAGGCCGGGGATCGCGGCGGCGCGCTCGCCGACCAGGACGACGGCGCCTTCGCCGCGCAGGGCCTCGTCGACGTCCGGCGCGTGCTTGGCGATGCCTTCGACGGCCGCGGCTTCCTGGCCGGGGACGCAGGCGAGCAGCTCACCGAACGTCTTGCGCACCGACGACGTCGTCCACTGTCCCAAGTGGACGATCCGGGTCCGGTTCCGGCGGGCCGCCTTGCGCAGCCGCAGGAACACGATCGGGGCCTCGTCCTCGGGTTCGAACGCGACGCACAGCACCGTGCGGGCCCGCTCGATCTCGCCGAAGGTGACGCCGGACTCCGGCGTCACGCCCACGACGTGCGAGGTGAGGAACGCGAGTTCCTCGGCCGAGTGCGGGCGGGCGCGGAAGTCGACGTCGTTGGTCTGCAGGGCGACGCGGGCGAACTTCGAGTACGCGTAGGCGTCCTCGACGGTCAGCCGGCCACCGGTCAGGACGCCGACACCGCCGTTGCCGCGAGCCTCGGTGAGGCCGGCCGCGGCGATGCGCAGCGCGTCGGTCCAGGACGCCTCTTCCAGCTCACCGGTCTCGCGGTTGCGGACCAGCGGACGCCGGATGCGGTCCTCGGCGCCGGTGTAGCGGAAGGCGAAGCGGCCCTTGTCGCAGATCCACTCCTCGTTGACCTCGGGGTCGTCGCCGGCCAGCTTGCGCTGGACCTTGCCGCGCCGGAAGTCGGTGCGCTCGGCGCAGCCGGACGAGCAGTGCTCGCACACGCTGGGCGCGGACACCAGGTCGAACGGGCGGGAGCGGAACCGGTAGGCCGCGCTCGTGAGGGCCCCGACCGGGCAGATCTGGATGACGTTGCCGGAGAAGTAGCTCTGGAACGGCTGGCCGGACGTCGTCCGCGAAGCCAGGTCCAGGACGTCCGCCGTCTCCGCGGTGCCGATCTGCTGGTGGGCGCCGCGTTCGAGGAGCTCGATGAACGGATCGCCGGCGATCTCACGGGAGAACCGGGTGCAGCGCTGGCAGAGCACGCAGCGCTCGCGGTCGAGCAGCACCTGCGTCGAGATCGGGAGCGGCTTGGGGAACGTCCGCTTGGTGTCGACGAACCGCGACTCCGCGCGGCCGTGGGCCAGCGCCTGGTTCTGCAGCGGGCACTCGCCGCCCTTGTCGCAGATCGGGCAGTCCAGCGGGTGGTTGATGAGCAGCAGCTCCATCACGCCCTGCTGGGCCTTGTCCGCGACCGGCGACGTCAGCTGCGTCTTGACGACCATGCCGTCGGCGACGGTCATCGTGCAGGACGCCTGCGGCTTCGGCATCGGCCGGCCGCCCATCTCGACCTCGACCAGGCACTGGCGGCAGGCGCCCGCCGGGTCGAGGAGCGGGTGGTCGCAGAACCGCGGGATGACCGTGCCGAGGCGTTCGGCCGTGCGGATCAGCAGCTCGCCCTTGGGGGCGATGACCTCTTCGCCGTCGATGACCAGCTTGACGTGGCCTTCGGGGACCGGCGTCTCCTGGGTCTCTGGCTTGTCGGGCGCGATCGTCATGCCTGCGCTCCCACGAGTTCGGGCTTGGTCTGTTCGTGCCGGTTCTTCTCGCACAGCGCGAGGAACTCCTCGCGGAAGTACTTGATGCCGCTCTGGATCGGCGACACCGCGCCGTCGCCGAGGGCGCAGAACGACCGGCCGAGGATGTTGTCGCAGACGTCGAGGAGGGTGTCGATGTCCTCTTCGGTGCCGTGGCCCTCGACCATCCGCTCGAGGATCTGCGCGAGCCAGTACGTGCCTTCGCGGCACGGCGTGCACTTGCCGCAGGACTCGTGCTCGTAGAACTGCGTCCACTTCATCACGGCCCACGGCACCGACACGGTCTCGTTGAAGACCTGGACGGCGGTGGTGCCGAGCATGGAGCCCGCCTCCGCCGCGCCTTCGAAGTCCAGGGGAACGTCGAGGTGCTCGGCGGTGAACATCGGGGTGGACGAGCCGCCCGGGGTCCAGAACTTGAGCGGGATGCCGTCCTTCATGCCGCCCGCCATGTCCAGCAGCTCGCGCAGCGTGGTACCGAGCGCGCACTCGTACTGGCCGGGCTTCTCGACGTGGCCGGAGATCGAGTAGATCTTCGGGCCGGGCGACTTCTCGCGGCCCATCTCGCGGAACCAGCTGGAGCCGCCGTTGACGATGAACGGCGCGCTCGCGATGGTCTCGACGTTGTTGACCGTGGTCGGCGCGGCGTAGAGACCCGCGGCGGCCGGGAACGGCGGCTTGAGCCGCGGCTGGCCACGACGGCCTTCCAGCGAGTCGAGCAGCGCCGTCTCCTCACCGCAGATGTACGCGCCTGCTCCCGCGTGCACGGTGATCTTGAGGTCGAAGCCCGAGCCCAGGATGTTCTCGCCCAGGTAACCGGCCGCCTCGGCTTCGCGCACGGCCGCGTTGAGGCGGCGGATGCAGTGCAGCGCCTCGCCACGGACGTAGATGAAGCAGTGGTTGGACCGCATCGCGTACGAGGCGATGATGCAGCCCTCGATGAGCGAGTGCGGGTCCGCCATCATCAGCGGGATGTCCTTGCAGGTGCCCGGCTCGCCCTCGTCGGCGTTGATGACCAAGTAGTGCGGCTTGTCGAAGTTCGGCGGCATGAACGACCACTTGATGCCGGCCGGGAAGCCCGCGCCGCCGCGGCCGCGCAGGCCGGAGTCCTTGACCAGCTGGACGAGCTGCTCCGGCGTCCCGGCCAGTGCCTTGCGGACGGCGGTGTAGCCCTCGAGTGCCTCGTACGTCCCGATCTGCCAGGAGTTCGGGGACAGCCAGCGCTTCGTGAGGACCGGGGTAATGGGATCGGCCATTACTTCTTCTCCACTTCCGGCAAGGGGACGTCCTGAGCCACCGGGGCGACCCAGCCGCGGTCCTGCGCGAGCTTCGCGCCCCGCAGCGTCTCGACCGCCTGCGAGGGGCCGTCGACGTTCGTGCGGTAGGTCCGCTCGTCCTCCGGGAAGAACCCGGCCAGCTGCAGCTCGGCGCCCTTGAAGTTCGTCAGCGGCGCACCGCGCGTCGGGGCCGGCTTCTTGCCCGCCTGCAGCGCGTCGACCAGCGCGACGGCCTTTTCCTCGGTCTGGTTGTCGAAGTACTCGTAGTTGACCTGGATGACCGGCGCGAGGTCGCAGGCCGCGAGGCACTCGGCGTGCTCGAGGGTGATCGAGCCCGGCTCGTTCGGCGTGCCCGCGGTCTCGTTGTGCCCCAGCGGCTCCGCCTCGGAACCGAGGTGCGTCTGGAGCTTCTTGTAGATCGCGTCGCCGCCCATGGCCGCGCACAGCGTGTTGGTGCAGACGCTCACGAGGTGCTCGCCGCACGGCTTGCGCTTGTACATCGTGTAGAACGTCGCGACCGCGCTGACCTCGGCGTCGGACAGGTCGAGCTGCCGCGCGCAGAACGCGATGCCCTCCTGGCTGACGTACCCCTGCACCGACTGCACGAGGTGCAGCATCGGCAGCAGCGCCGAGCGGGACATCGGGTAGCGCGCGATCAGGTCCTGCGCCTTGGCGTGGATGTCCGCGTCGAAGAGGTCTTCCAGCGGCGTCTCGGTGATGATGCCGGCGGCCACATTGGGGTCCGGCGCGATGGCGACGACGTCGGTGTCCGGGCCCGCCGCGGCGTGCGTTGCCGCGGCGTAGTTCGGGCCCGGCTCGGGAACTGCTGTGGTCATCGGTCCACTCCCCCCATGACGGGGTCGATCGAGGCGATGGCGGCGATCACGTCGGCGACCAGGCCGCCCTCGGCCATGGCGGGCATCGACTGCAGGTTCACGAAGCTCGGTTCGCGCACGTGGACCCGCAGCGGCCGGGTGCCGCCGTCGGACACCAGGTGCGCGCTCAGCTCGCCGCGCGGCGACTCGACCGACGTGTAGACCTGGCCCGGCGGGACCTTGAAGCCCTCGGTGACCAGCTTGAAGTGGTGGATCAGGGACTCCATCGACTGGCCCATGATCTTCTTGACGTGCTCGAGCGAGTTGCCCATGCCGTCGCTGCCGATGGACAGCTGCGCGGGCCACGCGACCTTCTTGTCCTCGACCATGACCGGGCCCGGCTCGAGCTTCTCCAGGCACTGCTCGATGATCTTGAGGCTCTCGTGCATCTCGTGCACCCGGATCAGGTAGCGCGACCAGCAGTCGGCGCCGTTGTCGACCGGGACGTCGAAGTCGAACTCGTCGTAGCAGGAGTACGGCTCGGTCTTGCGCAGGTCCCAGGGGAGGCCGGCGGACCGCAGCACCGGGCCGGTGACGCCGAGCGCGAGGCACGCGTCGACCGGGAGGTAGCCGACGCCCTTGAGCCGGTTGCGCCAGATCGGCTGCCCGGTGAAGAGCTTGTCGTACAGCGGAAGACGTTCCTTCATCGTCTTGATGAACGCCTTGACGACCTCGACGTAGTCGGCCGGCATGTCCTGCGCGAGGCCGCCGGGGCGGATGAACGCGTGGTTCATCCGCAGGCCGGTCAGGTGCTCCAGCAGGTGCAGCACCTCTTCGCGCTCGCGGAAGCCGAGCGTCATCGCCGTGGTGGCGCCGAGCTCCATGCCGCCGGTGGCGATGTAGACCAGGTGCGAGCCGATCCGGTTGATCTCCAGCAGCATCACGCGCAGCAGCTGCGCGCGGCGCGGGGCCTCGATCTGCAGCAGCTTCTCGACGCCGAGGCAGTAGGCCATCTCCGTCGAAAGCGGGGCCAGGTAGTCCATGCGCGTCACGAAGGTGACGCCCTGGGTCCAGGTCCGGTACTCGCAGTTCTTCTCGATGCCGGTGTGCAGGTAGCCGATGACCGACCGCAGCTGCGTGACGGTCTCGCCCTCCATCTCCAGCACGAGCCGGAGCACGCCGTGCGTGGACGGGTGCTGCGGGCCCATGTTGATGACCATGCGCTCGTCGTGCGCCGCGTCGGCGATGACGTCGTCCCAGTCGCCGCCGGAGACCGAGTAGACGCGGCCTTCGGTGGTGTCACGGGAATCGGCGTAGTTGACGTTGTCCGTGCTGTCAGATCCCGGCGCGCTCGTGTCCGTCCCGGTGGTGACGTCGGAAAGGTTCTCGGTGCTCACGAGTACGACCTCCGCTGGTCCGGCGGCGGGATCTCCGCGCCCTTGTATTCGACCGGGATCCCGCCGAGCGGGTAGTCCTTGCGCTGGGGGTGGCCGTCCCAGTCGTCCGGCATCAGGATCCGGGTCAGCGCCGGGTGGCCGTCGAAGACGATCCCGAACATGTCCCAGGCCTCCCGCTCCTGCCAGTCGGCGGTCGGGTAGGTCTCCACCAGCGACGGCACGTGCGCGTCCTCGACGTCGAGGGTGACCTCGAGGCGGATCCGGCGCCGGTAGGTCAGCGACGTGAAGTGGTAGACCGCGTGCAGCCGCTGCGGGACGTCGACGCCGTAGTCCACACCGGACACCGACGACAGCAGCTCGAACCGGAGGCCGCCGTCGTCGCGCAGCGTCTTCGCGATGGCGGGCAGGTGCTCGCGGGCGACGTAGAAGGTGATCTCGCCGCGGTCGACCGTCGTCTGCAGGATCGCCTCGGCGGGGATCTTGCGCTCGGCCAGCGCGGCGTAGAACTCGTCGGCGAACTGGTCGAACCAGCCGCCGTACGGGCGCTCGGCCGGCGCCGGGCTGTACGCCGGGAGCCGGACGCCGCCGTAGCCGGAGGTGTCGCCGGTGCCGTGGACGCCGAACATGCCCTGGCGTTCGCGCCCGGTGACGACCGGTTCGGCCGAGCCGGGGCCCTTCGCCGTCAGGCCGGTTTCGGCGCGTTCGGCGCTCGACTGCTCTTCGCCGGGTTGGGGGTTCTCAGTCATCGCTCTACTTCTTCGCGTACTTGATCGACGACGCGACGAGCTCGGTCCGCGCCCCGCTGGCGGCGCGGATGGCGGCGCGGCGGGCGTTGATCGGCTCGTCCTGGATCTTGGCGTGCAGCTTGAGGATCGCGTCCAGCAGCATCTCCGGCCGCGGCGGGCAGCCGGGCAGGTACATGTCGACCGGCACGATGTGGTCGACGCCCTGGACCACGGCGTAGTTGTTGAACATGCCGCCGGAGGAGGCGCAGACACCCATGGCGAGCACCCACTTGGGCTCGGCCATCTGGTCGTAGATCTGGCGCAGGACCGGGGCCATCTTCTGGGTGACCCGGCCGGCGACGATCATCAGGTCGGCCTGGCGCGGCGTCGCGCTGAAGCGCTCCATGCCGAAGCGGGCGATGTCGTAGCGGGAACCGCCGACGGTCATCATCTCGATCGCGCAGCAGGCGAGCCCGAAGGTGGCCGGCCACATCGAGTTCTTCCGCGACCAGTTGACCAGCCCTTCGAGACTGGCCAGGAGGATGCCGTTGGGGAGTTTCTCTTCGAGGCCCATGGGTCTAGTTCCAATCCAGGCCGCCGCGCCGCCACACGTAGGCGTACGCGAAGCCGACCGTCGCGATGAACAGCAGGATCTCCACCAGGCCGAACGTGCCCAGCGCGTCCGCCTGCACGGCGAACGGGTAGAGGAAGACCATCTCGATGTCGAACAGGATGAACATCATTGCGGTGATGTAGTACGCCACCGGCATCCGCCCGGCGCCGACGAGCGGCTGCGGGGACGGTTCGATGCCGCACTCGTAGGCCTCGAGCTTGGCCTTGTTGTAGCGACTGGGACCGACGAGCGGGCCCAGGAGCACCGACAGCACGGCAAACCCGAGCGCCAGCACGAACAACAGGACCAGGGGCAGGTAGGGCTTCAGGCTCGGGGCCTCTTGAGCCAGCTGCACCGTCTCGGTTCGGGTCAGCAACGTCAGCACGGGGTCTTCGCCATCCTTTCCGCGCCGCTGCGGTTTTGCTTGTGGTGGGGAACCGCTTGAGCCTCGTCGGCACCCTAAGGGACCTGGGTCACACCGCCGAGGGTCAGGGTCTCCTTACGGCCCGTGGCTGGACCTCAAGGTGCTTGTGAAATAGTTCACAAGCCACTCGTCGCGGATGTGAAGGGATTCACAAAGCATGGGGGGAGTCTAGGACGCGACTCACACTCTTGTCCCTAGTACCCCGTGTTATGAGGGTGGCCTAAGTTTCGGCGCCATCGTTGTCACGGGTCGGCAACACCGCGCGCGCGACCTGCGCGAAGGGCGTTCAAGATCGCGTTCCGGACGGACAAAACGGGCGCTGACCTGTGATCTATCCCACTGGCCGCACGGCCAACTTGCTAGGCCACTCGTGTGTCCGTGCGAGAAAGCCCGGCACGGGAACCGTGCCGGGCTCTCGGGAAATCCGGTCAGCGCGGGCTCGGGGTCACCTTCGCCAGAGCCGAGATCAGGCGGTCGACGCCGTCGCCGCCCTTGGCGTCGTAGCAGCCCGAGAGGCCCTTGTAGACCAGCGGCAGGAGCTTGTTGATGCGCAGCCCGTACTTGGTGCACGCGTGCATGATCTTCGGCTTGCCGATGATCTTCGCGAAGACGTTGCCCAGCTGGTAGTAGCCGCCCATCAGCTCGCCCACGGCCCGCGGGTACGCCTCCAGCGCCCGCTCCCGCGAAGGCCCTTCACGCCGGGCCAGCGCCTGCACGACGACCTCCGCGGCGATCTGCGCGGACTCCATCGCGGCCGAGATGCCTTCGCCGTTGAACGGGCTGACCATGCCGCCCGCGTCGCCCAGCAGCAGCAGGCCGTCGCGGTAGTGCGGGGTGCGGTTGAAGCCCATCGGGAGACCGGCGCCGCCGACCTTGCCGATCGCGTTCTCCTCGCGGTAGCCCCACGCCTCCGGCGTCCCGTCGAGCCACTGGCGCAGCAGCGCGCGGTAGTCGGTGTTCCGGAACGAGGCCGACGTCGAGAGCATGCCGAGGCCGACGTTCACCGTGCCATCGCCGAGCGGGAACGCCCAGCCGTAGCCCGGCAGCAGCTTCGGGTCGCGCGGGTCCGAGCGGTCCCACAGCTCGAGGTGGCCCTCGATGAACGGGTCGTCGTGGCGCGGGCTCTTGTAGTACTGGCGCACCGCCACGCCCATCGGGCGCTTCTCGTTCTTCTGGATGCCGACGCTCAGGGCGAGCCGCGCGGAGACGCCGTCGCAGGCCAGGACCAGCGGCGCGGAGTACTTCACCGGCGTCCGCTCCGGGCCGACCTTCGCCTCGACGCCGACCACGCGCCCGCTCGCGTTGGTGATCGCGCCGGTGACGGTGGTGCGCTCGTACAGCCGCGCGCCCGCCTTCACGGCGAGCTTCGCGAGGAGGTCGTCGAAGTCGTGGCGGGTGCGGGAAACGCCGTACGGCGGGTAGCTCGTCAGGTCCGGCCAGTCGAGCTCCAGCGTCAGGTCGCCGGTGAGGATCCGCAGGCCGCGGCTGTGCACCCAGCCCGCGTCCTCGCTGGTGTCGATGCCCAGGTCGATCAGCTGCTTGACGCCGCGCGGGGTCAGGCCGTCACCGCAGACCTTCTCGCGGGGGAACTCGGTCTTCTCCAGCAGCAGCACGTCGACGCCCGCGCGGGCCAGGTAGGTGGCCACGGTGGAACCGGCGGGTCCGGCGCCGACGACGATGACTTCGGCGTCCTGGTCTGCGGTGCGTCGACTCATACGTCGAATCTACAGCGGGGCGAAGCCCCTCCTTTGAGGGTGGCGGCGGGGAGGAAGGCGGGGTTAGGCAGGCTTTCGCGCGCGGTGGATCGCCACGACCCCGAATGTGAGGTTCAACCACTCGACGTCGGTCCAGCCCGCGCTCGCGATGATCTCGCCGAGGGTGCGCTGGTCGGGCCAGGCCAGCATCGATTCGGCCAGGTAGGAGTAGGCCTCGGGATTCGACGACGTCCGCTTGCCGACCCAGGTGAGCAGCTTCAGCATGAACCGCCGGTGGATGAACCGGATCGGGGCGAACGGCGGGGTCGAGACCTCGCAGATCACCAGCCGGCCACCCGGCTTGACCACGCGGGCGATCTCGGTGAGCGCGGCCTTCGTGTCGACGAAGTTGCGCAGCGCCAGGGAGATCGTCACGGCGTCGAAGCTCTCGTCGGCGAACGGGAGGTTCAGCGCGTCCGCGGCCACCATCGGGACCCGGCGGTGCAGCCCGGCCTTCAGCATGCCGAACGAGAAGTCCGCGGCCAGGCACCACGCGCCCCCGCGGGCGTACTCGACGGTGGACACCCCGGTGCCGGCGGCGAGGTCCAGGACCTTTTCGCCGCGGCGGGCGTCGAGGACGCGGGCGGTGGTGGTGCGCCAGCGCCGGTCGAAGCCGAAGGTCATGAACGAGTTCGCCCGGTCGTACCCGGACGCGACGCCGTCGAACATTGCCGCGACCTCGTGCGGGTCCTTGTCCAGGCTTGCGCGTGACATGACCTGAATGTAGACAGCCGGGCCCCGGAGGTCGCGGCGAGGTGGACCTGGACCGGCAAACCAGGAGCTAAGCGGTGACAAAGCCACAACAAAGCTCACCTCGGCAGTGTCTTCCTCACGGCAGGCGAACAGCCGGCCCACGAGAAAGGCACTACGAGATGAGCTTCGTCAAGAAGGCGGCGGCCGTGGCCGCGCTGACCGGCGCCGTCGTCGGTGGTTCCCTGATCAGCTCGGCGCCCGCGATGGCGGCCACCGACGGCGTGGTGACGATCCAGGGCGCCTGCGGCGACAAGTTCAACCCCTCGGTCGGCGGTGGCGCCGCCGCGTGGACGATCACCTGCACCAGCGGCAAGGTCTCGGTCCAGGGCTGGGTGAAGGACACCGACGCCGACGGCAAGGCCGCCGAGGTCTACGGCACCTGGGAGGACGGCAGCAACTTCGGCACCGTCCGCGCCGGTGGCGAGGGCACGAAGAAGGAGTTCAACAAGACCCACGCCGGCTCGCACGTGTACCTCTACCTGCGCGTCATCTGATCCCCGCCGGACGGGCCCGTGGCCGGCCAGGCCGCGGGCCCGTCCGCCAGGATCCGGCGTTCGAGGTCCCGCAGCGCGCGGCCCGGTTCCAGGCCGAGCTGCCGGACCAGCACCCGGCGGGCGCCGCGGTAGGCGTCGAGCGCCTCCGCCCGCCGCCCGTCGAGCGACAGCGCCACCATCAGCAGGTAGTGCAGCCGTTCGCGCAGCGGATACCGCCGCACCAGGCCGGTCAGCTCGACCACCACCGCCGCGTGCCGCCCGAGGTCCAGTTCGGCCTGGTGCAGCTGTTCGAGCAGGACCAGGCGGCGTTCGGTCAGCCGCAGGGCTTCGTCGGCCAGTACCGGGACGTCCAGACCGCCGTACGGCGTGCCGTGCCACAACGCGAGCGCCTCGCGGATCAACGCGGTCCGTTCGGCGGGGCGCGGCTCCCCCGCCACCCGCCCGGCGAGCGCTTCGAAGCGCTCGGCGTCGAGTTCGCCCGGCCGGACGACGATCCGGTAGCCGCCGTGCCCGGAGTCCAGCCGCTCGCGGTCGGGCAGCACGGACCGCAGCTTGTGCACGTGCCAGTGCAGCTTCCGCGCCGCGCGCCGGTCGGGATCGCCGTCCCACAGCGCGTCGGCCAGCACGTCGGCCCGGACGAAGTGGTTGGCGTCGGCCAGGAGCACGCCGAGCAGGACGCGCCGCAGCCGGCCGGGCACGGGGATCGCCCGTGCGCCGGAAACCAGGGTGATCGGACCGAGAACCTCGAACTCCACCGGAAGGTCCCTCCTCGTGTCGAGAAGTTGACCTTGATCGGCCGGTGTACAAATCCCGTACAGAACCGGGCAAACCGGGCTCAGCCGTGCGTGGCGAGCATCCCGGCCACCGCCGCGGGCCAGGTGAACTCTTCGGCACGGGCCCGCGCCGCCGCCCGCCGCTGGTCTTCCGGGCTGTCCAGCAGATCCGTGACGGCGGCCGCGAACGCGGGCGCGTGGTCGTCGACCGCCGCCCCGCAGCCCGGCCGCACGATCTCCCGCAGCGCCGACGACGCCGAGACGACCACCGGCGTCCCGGACGCCAGTGCCTCCAGCGCCGCGAGCCCGAACGTCTCGTGCGGGCCGGGGGCGAGGGAGACGTCCGCGCTGGCCAGCAGCCGGGCGACGTCGCCGCGGCCCGGCAGGAAACCCAGGAACGTCACCGGCAGGCCGCGCGCCCGGCGCTCCAGCGCCCGCCGTCGCGGCCCGTCACCCGCCACCACCAGCCGCACGCGCGCACCCGACGCCGCCAGCTCGGCGACGGTGTCCACGCTGCGCTCCACGTGCTTCTCCGGCGACAAGCGTCCACAGTGGACCAGCAGGACGTCCGCTCCGCCGGCCAGGCCGGCGCGCCTGCCGTCGTCGCGCATGGCGGGCCGGAACGTCGTGAGGTCGACGCCGAGCGGGACGTGGCGGACGTTCGGCGCCGCGATCCGGTCGAACTCCGCGCGCGCGAACGCCGTCGTGCAGACGACCGTGTCGTAGCTCGCGGCCATCCGCCGGTTCGCGGCGTCGGCGACGCGGCGGGCCACCGGCGCGGGCAGCAGGAACTGCTCGAGCAAGCGGTCGAGGCGCTCGTGGGAGATGACCGTGCTGGGCACGCCGCGGCGGCTCGCCCAGCCGCCCATCCCCCGCAGCGTCAGCCGGTCGGACACCTCCAGGCGGTCCGGCTCGAGCTTCCGCAGCACCGCGCGGACCCGGTGCGGGTCGACGGCCCGGTAGCCGCCGGTACCCGGGATCCGCGGCGCCCGCAGGGAAAACCGGCGCACGCCGGTCGGCAGGACCTCGTCGGCGTACCGGCGGCCGGGCACCACGAGCGTCACCTCGTGCCCGCTCGCGACGTAGCCGGCGCCGAGGTGGTGCAGTGCGGTGCGCAGCCCGCCCGAGCGCGGCCCGTAGAAGTTCGCGACCTGGACGATGTGCACGTCAGGCCGCGCGGGCGGCCCGGCCCCGCACGGCTTCGTAGTGCCCGACCAGCTCGTGGCAGACGGCGGGCCAGGTGCGCCCCAGCACCACCTTGCGCGCCTTCTCGCCGAGCCTCGCGCGCAACGCGGCGTCTCGGAGGGCGTCGACCTTTTCGACGAGTGCCGGGCCGAACCGCTCGCGGTCCGCGGGCAGCAGGTACCCGGTGCGGCCGGGCAGCACGAGGTCCTTCGGGCCGCCCGCGTCCGGGGCGAGCACCGGCAGCCCGGAGGCCATCGCTTCCTGCACCGCCTGGCAGAACGTCTCGTGCGGTCCGGTGTGGACGAAGACGTCGAGGCTTGCGTACGCCTTCGAGAGGTCTTCGCCGTACTTCGCGCCGAGGAAAGCCGCGTCCGGCAGCTGTCCCCTGAGGTTTTCGAGTTCGGGCCCGTCGCCGACGACGACCACGCGGATCCCCGGCACCGCGGCCAGCGCGGCCAGCCGGTCGACCTCCTTTTCGGGGGCCAGCCGGCCGACGAACCCGACGAGGAGCTCACCGTCCGGGGCCAGCTCGGCCCGCAGCGCCGGGTCGGCGTGCGCCGGGGAGAACCGGTCGATGTCCACACCGCGGGCCCACCGGTGCACGCGTGGGACGCCGTGCAGCTCCAGCTGCTCGACGGAATCGCTGGACGGGGCGAGGGTCCGGTCGGCGCGCGAGTGCAGCCGCCGCACCCAGCGCCACGCGGCGCGGGCGCCGAGTCCGAAGCCGTACGCGGCGGCGAACCCGGCGATGTCGGTCTGGTAGACGGCGATCGAAGGGACGCGCAGCCGTCTCGCCGCGGCGAGCCCACGCGCGCCGACCACGAACGGCGACGCCAGGTGCACGACGTCCGGGCCGAACGCCGCCAGCGCGTTCAGCACCGTGCGCGTCGGCAGGCCGATCGGCAGGGAGCTGACCCCGGGGACGTCCAGCGCGGGAATCCGGACCACCGGGGCCCCGCGGTAGGAGTCCGGGCCGGGGCCGGGGGCGATGATCAGCACGTCGTGCGCGCGTTCGCGCAGGTGCTCGACGACCCGCAGGACGGAGTTGGTCACGCCGTTCACCTGGGGCAGGAAACTTTCGGTGACTATGGCGACTCGCACGTCCTGGACGATCGCACCCGAGGCTGGCGCTCGCGTGACACTGCGGCCAACGGTGCCGGAACAGATCGGCTACGACATGTCATCTCAAGGTCGTGTCCTGGAAACCACGGTAAGCCAGGCTAAGCAGGCATGACCCTCTTGTCCTCACGGCCGCCGCGGCCCGTCGAGCCCGGCCTGCTGTCGAGGGCGCTCGAAGTGGCCGGGCGGCTGGCCAACGACGCCACCGACGTGATCACCGCGACCGCCGGCCGCGGCGCCCACCCTTCCACGCTGGACTCGCCGTTCGACTGGGTCACCGACACGGATCGGATCCTGGAGCGCCATACGCGGCGCGTCCTGACGGCGGAGTTCCCGGGCATCCCGGTGGTCGGCCACGAGTTCGGCGCCGACCACGGCGCGGACGTCGCGGAGTACCGCTGGGTGGTCGACTCGGTGGACGGCACGGCGAACTACGTGGCCGGGGTGCCGTGGTGCGCGTACAGCCTGGCGCTGGTGGACGCGGCGGGCCCGGTCGTGGGCGTGGTGGCTGATCCGTACCGGGCCCAGATCTACGCCGCGGCGCGCGGCCGGGGGGCCCGCGCGAACGGCAAGCCGATCAAGCTGGTGGACCGCTGCGTGACGGCGGGGGCGCTCGTGTGCACCGAGCTGGCCCGCAGCGGGCCGTGGCCGGGCATGGGCGGCTTCATCGAGCGAGCGGCGGCGGCCCACGCCGGGGTGCGCGTCCTCGGGTCGGCGGCGTTGTCGATCGCCCAGGTGGCCTTGGGCCACGCGGCGGCGGCGGTGCTGCACAGCTACCACGAGTGGGACGTGGCCGGATCGGTGGCGATGGCCATCGAGGCGGGCGCGGTGGTGCTGGACAAGCACGGCGAGGACACGGCGCTGCCGACGGACGGCTTGCTGGTGGCGGCGCCGGGGGTCGCGGACGAGGTGCTCGGGTGGTGGCAGGAGACGGCGGGCTAATCGAGTTGCGCGAGCTGTGAAGATCGGGACATGCCGACCCTTCGCACCCCGCGGCTTACCCTCGTGCCTCTGCGCGACGAGCACCTCGAGCTGGAGTACGAGCTGGACTCCGACCCGGAGGTGATGCGCTACCTCACCGGACGCGCCGCGACCCGGGCCGAAGTCGAGCGGGCGCACGCGCGGCGGATGGCCACCGAACCCGGGTTCGGCTTCTGGATGGGCTTCGCGCGGGAAGACTTCGTGGGGTGGTGGCTTTTGCGGCCGCCTCACGGCCCGGATCAGCCGGAAGTGGACGGCGAGGCGGAGCTGGGATATCGGCTGCTGCGCCGCCAGTGGCGGCAGGGGTACGCGCGGGAGGGTTCGCTCGAGCTGCTCCGCTACGGCTTCGAGGAGCTGGGCCTCGATCGTATTTTCGCGCAGACCATGGCGGTCAACACGCCCTCGCGGGCGACGATGGTGTCGGCGGGGCTGACGTTCGCCCGGGCGTTCATCTCGGCCGGGGAGTACGACGACCCGATCGAAGGCACCGAGCAGGGTGAGGTCGAGTACGAGATCACGCGGCGCCGCTGGCTGGAGACGGCGGGCTAAGCCGCGGCCTCCGCCTTCACGCGCTTGTTCTGCCGCCGGATCCACCACAGCGCCGGACCGGCCACCAGCCACGTGAAGAACACGAAACTCCCCAGCGGCAGCAGCGTCAGCGTCGCCGACCGGCCGGCCACCCGGGCCAGCTCCGGGTCGGACGCGTCGTACTCGATGCGGACCAGCTGGCCCGCCGCCAGGCCGTCCGGGTACAGCACGCCGTTCGCCGGGCTGTGGACGATGCCGTCCGGGGTCTCGAAGTGGATGATCGTGCGGTCGAACGCCACCGAATCCACCGTGGCCGTCGCCGTGCCGAGCTGGGCCGAGATCGCGCTGTCGTTGCGGATCGCCGCGAACAGCAGGCACACGCACATCACCGTGAGGAGCGAGGCGACGCCGAGGGTGGTCCACCACCCGACGCGCCTCGCCCGCTCACCTTTCGTGCTCACGCCGCGAGCGTAGCGGTCTTGCTCAGCCCGCGTGTTCGGCGGCGAGGAACCGGTGGTTCGCCTGGATCTGGTCGTACGAGCGCGGCTTGGCCGGAGCCGGAGCAGCCGAGCGGGCGGCCACCGCGGCCGGAGCGGCAGCGCCGTTCGGGCCCACCGCCGGCTTGCCCGCCGTGTACAGCCACGTCTGGAACAGGTCGTGCAGGGGCTTGCCCGAGATCTTCTCCGCCAGCGCGATGAACTCCAGGATCCGCCCGTCCTTCCCGCCCTTCTGCGCCTGCCACGCCTTCAAGATGGCGAAGAACGCCTGGTCACCGACGGCCGTCCGCAGCGCCTGCAGCGTCAGCGCACCCCGGTCGTAGACCGCGTTGTCGAACTGGTTGTCCGCGCCCGGGTCGGCGGGGACGAGCTTCCACAGGTCGCCGTCGGCCGGGTTGGAGTCGTACGTGTACTGCGCCAGCTCGGCGACCGTGCCCTCGCCCTCGTGCTCCGACCACAGCCACTCCGCGTAGGACGCGAAGCCCTCGTTCAGCCAGATGTCGCTCCAGCGGCCGAGGGACACGTTGTCGCCGAACCACTGGTGGGCGTTCTCGTGCGCGATCAGCGTGGTGTTCGAGCCCGCGCGGAAGTTGCGGGCGCCGTACGTCGGGCGGGTCTGGTTCTCCAGGGAGAACGTGATCCCGCTGGTCACGACGCCACCCTCGGCCTCGAACGGGTACGGCCCGAACTGCGTCGCCAGGAACTCGTCGATCTCCGGCGTCCGCTCGACGCTGGCCTTCGCCGCGTACAGCGAGTCGCCGAGGTCGGCTCCGTACGCCGTCACGAACGGCTTGCCGTCGGGCGTCGTGGACTCGATGACCTCGTACTTGCCGACGATGAACGACGTCAGGTACGTCGCCTGCGGCTTGGTGCTCCGCCACTGCCAGCGGGTCCAGCCGGCGCGCTGTTTCGTCTTGCGGACCAGGGTGCCGTTGGAGATGGCGGCGTTGTCGTCCGGCGCCTCGATGGAGACGTCGTAGGTCGCCTTGTCGGTCGGGTGGTCGTTGGCCGGGAACCACCACGCCGAGCTCTGCGGCTCGTCGATGCCGAGCGCGCCGAAGGAGCCCTTCTTCCACGCGTTGATGCCGTCGACCGTCTCGGTCGACGGCGTGTCCGCGTAGGCGACGACGACCGTCGCGGTCTGGCCCTTGAGCAGCGGCTGCGCCGGCGTGACGACGAGCTCGCCGTTGCCGGTCTGGTTCGTGAACTGCGCCGGCCGGTTGTTCACCCGCACGCTCGACGCCTTCAGCGCGAAGTCCAGGTCGAACCGCGAGAGGTCCTGCGTCGCGGTGAGCAGCAGCGTCGTGGTGCCCGACAGGAGGTCGGTCGCGGGCTGGTAGGTCAGCCGGATGTCGTAGTGCAGCACGTCGGTGCCGCCGTTGCCGGCGTTCGGGTAGTACGGGTCGCCGGCACCGGGGGCGCCGGGCGCGGGCGCCGCGCTCGCGGTGCCGGCGAGCAGCACCGAGACGACGCCGGCCGCGAGCGCGCCGAGACCGGTGCGCGTTCTTGCACGCATTCGAATTCCTCCAGAGGAGTGAGAAGCAGCGCGCTCGAACGTAGCCAGCCAAGGAGCACCCAGGAACAGCCGAAGGGAGGTTTCTTGCCTGCTGGGATTGCACCCGGAAAGCGGTTGACGTCAGGCCGCGGAAACAGCCGAGGACACCGCCGCGCGCAGGCGGGCGTGCAGGTCGCGGTGCCGAGACCGGTCCACCCGCACCTCGACGACCCGCAACCCCGGGACGGGCGTCAGCGCCGCCCGGAACTCCGTCAGCGTCTCCGCGACGACGTGCGGGACGCGGTAGCCGGCGCACAGCGCGCCCAGGTCGGCGCCGTGCGGAGTGCCGAAGACGCGCTCGAAGCTGGCCGAATGCTCCGGTGCCCCCTGCTCCAGCAGCGAAAAGATGCCGCCGCCATCGTCGTTGAGGACCACGATCGTCAGGTCGGGTCGCTGCTCGGCGGGCCCGGTCAGCAAGCCCGACGCGTCGTGGAGGAACGTCAGGTCGCCCAGCAGCGCGTACGACGGGCCCCGGTGCACGTACGCGGCGCCGATGGCCGTCGAAACCGTGCCGTCGATGCCCGCGACGCCGCGGTTGCGGTGCACGAGGACGTCCGGACGCAGCCGGCCGGCCAGTGCGACGTCCCGGGTCGGGTTGGACGAACCCACCACCAGCAGCGAGTCCGGGGGCAGCGCGTCCACCAGCTCGGTGGCCACCCGCAGCCCGCTGGGCCACGGCTCGTCGGCCAGCGTCGCGGCGACGGCGGAGGCGGCCGCGGCGTCGGCCCGGCGCCAGCTGGCCAGCCACTCCGGGTCGGCGGGCTTCGTCGGCTCGTCGAACCACTGCCCGACCTGGCGGACGTTGTGCGCGGGCGCCGGCCAGTCCGAGTCCGGGCGCACCAGCAGCACCTCTACGTCGGCGTCCGAGAGCACCTTCTGGATCTGCCGGAACACCGTCGGCCGGCCGAGGCAGAGCACCTGCTCCGGTTTGTGCCTGCTGATGAACTCCTCGACGGCCAGCAGCCACACCCCGGACGAGATCGCCGTGCCGCCGGACAGCCCCAGGCCGCCGGTCTCCGACACGACCGGCCAGCCGTGCTGCTCGGCCCACTCGCTGGCCGCCTGGACGCCGGTGTCGCAGGCGATCACCAGGCCGTGGCGCGCCGAAGGCACCACGAACGACGGGAGCGCGCCGAAGTCCGGCAGCTCGGTCCAGCGGGACCCGTCCGCGCGGCCGTCGAGGGATTCGTACCATTCGCCGTCGTCGTCCAAATCGGGCACGAGCGGCTCGCGGAACGGGATGTTCAGGTGCACCGGCCCACAGCGCCACTCGCCGTAGGCGGCGTTCCACGCCCGGCAGATCTGGCTGCGCCAGTACGAGTTCTGGCCGGCCCGCCGCTCGGCGACGGCCAGCTCGTCGAAGTAGCGGATCGCGTCGCCGTAGAGCTGGTGCTGGTCGATGACCTGCGACGCCCCCGCGGCCCGCAGTTCGGGCGGCCGGTCGGCGGTCAGCACGATCAGCGGGACACCGGCCCGGTCGGCCTCGAGCACGGCCGGGTGGAAGTTCGCGGCCGCGGTGCCGGACGTGCAGAGCACGGCCACCGGGCGGCCGGTGCGCGCGGCGATGCCGAGGGCGAGGAAGGCGGCCCCGCGCTCGTCGATGCGGACGTGCAGCCGCAGCTTCCCGGCCGCGGCCGCGTCATACAGCGCGATCGACAGCGGCGCGTTGCGGGAACCCGGGCAGAGGACGACGTGCGAAACGGTGTTGCGGACGAGTTCGTCGACGATGACCCTGGCCTGCGCGGTGGATGGGTTCATCTCCGGCAGGCTCCAGACTCATCGAGATCACAAGTGTCCACAGGTCCTATCCTCGCAAACGTGGATGACGCCCGAGTTTCCGAGCTGTTCGATCCGGCCGCGTGGACCGAGGTCGACGGTTTCGCCTTCACCGACATCACCTACCACCGTTCCGCCGAGAACCGCGGTGGCAAACGCGTGGTGCGCATCGCGTTCGACCGTCCGGAGGTTCGCAACGCCTTCCGGCCGCACACCGTCGACGAGCTCTACCGGGCGCTGGATCACGCCCGGATGAGCTCGGACGTCGGCTGCGTCCTGCTCACCGGGAACGGCCCGTCGCCGAAGGACGGCGGGTGGGCGTTCTGCTCCGGTGGTGACCAGCGTATTCGCGGACGCTCCGGGTATCAGTACGCGAGCGGGGAGACCTCCGACACGGTGGACCCCGCACGGGCCGGCCGGCTGCACATCCTCGAGTGCCAGCGGCTGATCCGGTTCATGCCGAAACCGGTGATCGCGGTGGTGCCGGGCTGGGCCGCGGGCGGCGGGCACTCCCTGCACGTGGTGTGCGATCTCACGCTCGCCTCGGCCGAGCACGCGAAGTTCAAGCAGACCGACGCCGACGTCGGCTCGTTCGACGGCGGCTACGGCTCGGCCTACCTGGCGAAGATGGTCGGGCAGAAGTTCGCCAGGGAGATCTTCTTCCTCGGCCGCGAGTACTCCGCCGAGCAGATGCACCACATGGGGGCGGTGAACGCCGTGGTCCCGCACGCCGACCTGGAAAAAGAGGCCTTGACCTGGGCGTGGGAGATCACGCGCAAGTCGCCGACGGCGCAGCGGATGCTGAAGTACGCGTTCAACCTCACCGACGACGGCCTGGTCGGCCAGCAGCTGTTCGCCGGGGAAACCACCCGGTTGGCCTACATGCAGGACGAGGCCGTCGAAGGCCGTGACGCCTTCCTCCAGAAGCGCGACCCCGACTTCAAGGACGTCCCCTATTACTACTGAGCTGCTCCCGGTCCACCTCGACGGCTCGCCCGAGGCACTCGCCGCTCTGAACGGAGCCGTCGCGGACGCGCTGGGCGGCGGCCCGGCGGTCCTGCCGTTCACCGACCCCGCTCTGCGCGACGCGATGGCGCCGGCCGAGCCCGCCGAACCGGGCACCGCCGTGGTCATCGCCACGTCGGGCTCGACGGGCGCCCCCAAGGGCGTGCTGCTCTCGGCCCGCGCGCTGACCGCGTCCGCCGAGGCGACGCACACGCGCCTCGGCGGGCCGGGGCACTGGCTGCTGGCCACCCCGGCGCACTACATCGGCGGGCTCCAGGTGCTGGTCCGGTCGCTGCTGGCCGGGACGACCCCGGTGCTGCTGACCGGCACCGGCTTCCGGCCGGACGACTTCGCGGCCGCGGCGGCCCGGCTGAAGGGCGGCCCGCGGTACACGGCGCTGGTCCCGACCCAGCTGGTCCGGCTGCTCGACGACGGCGGCGCGGGGCTGGCCGCGGCGAAGACGTTCGACGCGATCGTGGTCGGTGCGGCGGCGACCTCGCCGGCCCTGCGGGAACGCGCCGCGGACGCCGGGGTGCGGATCGTGCCCGCGTACGGCATGAGCGAGACGGCCAGCGGCTGCGTCTACGACGGCTTCCCCCTCGACGGCGTCCGCGTCGACCTCTCCGGTGACCGGATCCGGATCGCCGGGGACGTCCTCGCGCACGGCTACCGGCTCCGGCCGGATCTGACGGCCGAGTCCTTCGCGGACGGCTGGTTCACGACGTCCGACCGCGGGGTCCGGCACGCCGACGGCCGCATCGAGGTCCTCGGCCGGGCCGACGACATGATCAACACCGGTGGCGTGAAGGTGTCGGCGAACGCGATCGAGCGGTGTCTCTGCGCCCAGCCCGGGGTGCGGGACGCCTGCGTGGTCGGGGTACCGGACCCGGAGTGGGGCGAGGCCGTGGCGGCCCTGGTCGTCTCGCAGGGTGAGCACGGCGACCTGCGCGCGGCGGTCCGCGCGGAACTGGGCGCGGCGGCGACGCCGAAACGCATCGAATTCGGCTCCGAGCTGCCGCTGCGCGGGCCGGGGAAGGTCGACCGGGCGGCCGTGCGGACCCGGCTCCGGCCGTAGTCGAGCGGCTGAATGGCGGTACTTCGTTGACACGCACAGGGTGCGCCCGCTTGGCTACTCACCATGACGCGCTGGATTCGCACTGCTCTCGTCGGTACCGCCGTCGCGCTGGGGATCCTCATTCCCGCGGGTACGGCGCTGGCGGACGGTCCCACGGTGGACCCCAACAGCGGGTCGATCGTTTGGCAGCTGCCGACCTCCGACTGACTGTGACATCCGGGGCTTCGCCCCGGGCCGGAGGCTCCGCCACCCGGACCCCCGAAAGACTTCGCGGGTTCCCGCTTGCCACTGATCGACATGGCGTTGAATGGCGCCATGGCGAGCTTGAGCGAGTGGATCGAAGGGGCCCGGCCGCGGACGCTGCCCAACGCGGTGGCGCCGGTGGTGGCGGGCGTCGGCGCGGCGATCGCGCTGGACGCGTTCTCGTGGTGGCGTTCGGCGCTGGCGCTGCTGGTCTCCCTCTCGCTGATCGTCGGCGTCAACTACGCCAACGACTACTCCGACGGCATCCGCGGCACGGACGAAAACCGCGTCGGCCCGCTCCGGCTGGTCGGCTCCGGTGTCGCCGCCCCGAAAGCCGTGCTCACCGCCGCGCTGATCTCCCTGGGCCTCGCCGGCGTGCTGGGGCTGGTCCTCGTGGCCGTCAGCGGGCACTGGTGGCTGCTGGGGATGGGTGCGCTGTGCATCCTCGGCGCGTGGTTCTACACCGGCGGCAAGAAGCCCTACGGCTACTACGGCTTCGGCGAGATCGCGGTCTTCGTGTTCTTCGGCCTGGCCGGCGTCCTCGGCACGGTGTACGTCCAGGCGGGCCGGGTGAGCTGGGCGGCGCTGGCGTGCGCGGTCGCGGTCGGCTGCTTCTCGACGGCGGTCCTGACGGCCAACAACCTGCGTGACATCCCGACCGACGTCGAAGCGGGCAAGCGCACCCTCGCGACGCGCCTCGGCGACCAAGGCACCCGCCGCCTGTACCTGGCGCTGGTGGCGGTGCCGTTCGCGCTCGCCGTGGTCCTGCCGTTCACCACGCATTCGCTCGCCGGGCTTCCCCTGCTCAGCGCCCCGCTGCTGATCCAGTCCGTGAGCGCGATCCGCCACGACGCGACCGGCCGCGACCTGATCCCCGCCCTGCGCGACACCGGGCTCGCGATGCTGGCGTGGGCGGTGCTGGCCGCGGTCGGCCTGAACCTCTAGCTCTCCGGGACGAACTTCCCGGTCGCCAGGAACTCCTCGAACAACGCCGTGTGCGGCGCCAGGTCCAAGCCCTGCTGGGCCAGCCACTCGTCGTTGTAGTAGGTGTGCGCGTACCGCTCGCCGCCGTCGCACAGCAGCGTCACGACGCTGCCCGCCTGGCCGTCCTCGACCATCCGGGAAATGAGCCGGAACGCGCCGTAGAGGTTGGTGCCGGTCGAGCCGCCCGCCCAGTGGCCGGTCCGCTCGCGCAGCAGCCGGATCGCCGCCAGCGAGCCGGCGTCGGGGATCTGGAACATCTCGTCGATGACGCCCGGCACGAAGGACGGCTCGCAGCGCGGCCGCCCGATGCCCTCGATCCGCGACGGCATGCCGGTGCCGTAGTCCAGTGCCCCGGTCTCCCAAGCGCCGTAGAACGACGAGTTCTCCGGGTCGACGACGCAGACCTTCGTCGTGTGGCGCTTGTAGCGGACGTACCGGCCGAAGGTCGCGCTCGTGCCGCCCGTGCCCGCGCCGACGACGATCCACGCCGGGATCGGGTGGCGCTCCGAACGCATCTGCGCGAACACCGACTCGGCGATGTTGTTGTTGCCGCGCCAGTCCGTCGCGCGCTCGGCGTAGGTGAACTGGTCGAGGTAGTGCCCGCCGCATTCGGCCGCGAGCCGCTCCGCCTCGGGGTACATCGCCGGGGCCTGGTCGACGAAGTGGCACTCGCCGCCGTAGAACTCGATGAGCGCGACCTTCTCCTTCGACGTGCGCCGCGGCACGACGGTGATGAAGCGCAGGCCGAGCATCCGGGCGAAGTAGGCCTCGGACACCGCGGTCGACCCGCTGGAGGCCTCGACGAGCACGGTGTCCGGCCCGATCTGGCCGTTGACGAGCCCGTAGAGGAACAGCGACCGGGCCAGCCGGTGCTTCAGCGAGCCGGTCGGGTGGACCGACTCGTCCTTGAGGTACAGGTCGATGCCCCACTCCGGGGGCAGCGGGAAGACGTGCAGGTGGGTGTCGGCGCTGCGGTTGGCGTCGGCCTCGATGATCCGGACGGCCTCGCGGACCCAGCTGCGGTTGTGCGGGCGGCTCACTCGGGCTGTCCCTCGCCGCGCAGCTGCGCGCGCAGCTCGGCACGGGCGCGGGCCCGCTTTTCGTTGCGCTTCGCCAGCCCGGCGGTCACGCGGGCGTTGAGCGGGCGGAACAGCAGCAGGCCGAGCGGCAGCCCGACGACCAGGCCGATCACCAGGGCGACCAGCAGCGGCACCCCGGTCAGGGACAGCCCCCACGCGATCACCCCGACCAGCACGAACCGCGCCAGCAGGTACAGCGTCAGGTCACGGGGCAGGTGGTGGGCCTTCACGTCGCTCACATCAACGCAGGCTACGCCCCACCTGACCGGTCCTTCTGCAGGCCCGCGTTGTTCGGGCGGCCCTCGAACCGCGTCGAGAGCACCACGGTGGTGTTCGTCCGCCCGACGCCGGGGATGCGGCGCAGCCGGCCCAGCGTGCGTTCCAGCTCGTCGACGGTCGACACGCGCACCTTGACGACGAACGCCTCGTCGCCGGCCACCGCGTAGCAGCTCTCGACCTCGTCGAGCTCGGCGAGCGCGTCGGCGACGTCGTCCTCCGTGGCCGTGTCGGTCGGGTGGATGCTGACGAGGGCGGTGACGCCGAGGCCGACCGAGCTCGGGTCGACGACCGCGTGGTAGCCGGTGATCACGCCGGCCGCCTCCAGCTTGCCCACGCGCTCGTGCACCGATGACGCGGACAGCCCGACGGCTCGTCCGAGATCGGCGTAGGTGGCCCGTCCGTTGATGCGCAACGCTGCGATGATCTTCCGGTCCAACTGATCCACGGGGATCACTCTATGCGGTTGGACAATCCCCCATTGGCACCACGCCCCGCCGCCGGTGGCCACGTCGGGGACGTCTCCGCACGTCAGGTCACCGGACGGTAGTCGCCACGGTGGACATTCTGTCCGTTTTGACCTTTAAGGGCTCTTTACTCGCGGACAACCGTTCGAGTACCCGACGGGTGAAGTGCAACGATTGCCTTGTTGGCTACCCCGGCGCGACGGGCAGAAGGCCCGGACGCCTCCGGTATAGCAGTGAGTTCGTTAAGGAGGCGGAAAATGACCGCGACGATGGGCGGACGCCTGCTCACCCCAGGCGAGGTGGCAGCGCTGTTCCGAGTGGACCCCAAGACGGTGACGCGGTGGGCGACCGCCGGCCGGATCGGCTCGATCCGGACCCCGGGCGGGCACCGGCGGTTCCGGGAGTCCGAGGTGAACGAGCTCCTCGCCGAGCTGACCACCGACGCCAGCGAACCGACGCGCACCGCCTGAACCATCCGGACGCCAGGGCCGTGTCGGGTACGGGAACCACCCCGTCCCGACACGGCCTTCGTGCTTCGATGACCCGCTTCAGGCCCACCACACGGTCCGAACGGTTAACCTCGGGGGACAGGCAGCCATACGGAAGGATCCGGCATGCTCGCTCTGCTCGCGGCGGTCGGCGCGCTGGTCGTCGCCCTGCTCCTGTGGCGGTCGTTCGCCGGCCAGCGGATCGGGGTGCCCTCGGCTCCACGCCGCGCCCCGCTCGCCCCGGACGACGACCCCGACTTCCTGCGCCAGCTGGCCGAACAGCAGCGCAAACGCCGGGATGAAGACCTTTAGGCAGGCCTTTACCTTCGCCGAACCCGTAACTCGCGTGATCCGGCCCGTCACCGACGTGATTGAAGCCGGAACTCGCGAGTTCCGGCTTCAATCACGCGAGTTCCGGCTCTGATCACGCGGGTTACGGGTCAGCGGTAGCCCTGGGAGAGCGGGGTCGCGAAGCCGTCGGCGACGGTCGCGGCCAGCTCCAGCAGGGCCAGGCGGGTGTCGCCGGAGAGGCGGTCCAGCTCGATTTCGGCGCCCTCTTCCAGGTGCGGGTCGAACGGCACCTTGCAGACCGCCCGGACCTTGGCGCCGAAGTGCGCCGACAGCTTGTCGAGGTCGACCGAGCCGCCCTTGGGCCGGACCGAGTTGATCACCGCCACCGAGCGCTTGACCAGCTCGCCGTAGCCGTGCGCTTCGAGCCAGTCCAGCGTCGCCGAGGCGCTGCGGGCGCCGTCGACCGAGCCGGACGAGACCACGACCAGCGCGTCCGCCACGTCCAGGACGCCCTTCATCGCCGAGTGCATCAGCCCGGTCCCGCAGTCGGTGAGCACGATGTTGTAGAAGTGCTCCAGCAGGTTGACCGTGCGCCGGTAGTCCTCCTCGGAGAACGCCTCGGAGACGGCCGGGTCCTGCTCGCTCGCGAGGATTTCCAGCCGGCTGGCGCCCTGGGACGTGTAGGACCGGACGTCGCTGTAACGCGTGATGCGAGCCGCGTCGCGCAGGAGGTGGCGGACCGTCGCCGTCGTCTCGAGCGGGAGCTTCTGCGACAGCGTGCCGCGGTCCGGGTTCGCGTCCACGGCCACCACGCGGTCGCCGCGCAGCGAGGCGAACGTCGCCCCGAGCGTCGTCGTCACCGTGGTCTTGCCGACGCCGCCCTTGAGCGACAGCATCGCGATCTTGTAGCAGCCGCGCAGCGGCTGGTTGACGCGGGCGATGAGCTCGCGGCGGCGGGTGTCCGCCGGGCTCTCCCCCGGGTTGACCAGCTTCCCGGTGCCGACGTAGACCGCCTTGCGCCAGCCGGACTGCGGGGGCCGCTTGGTCTGCTTGACCAGGTGCGCGGTCGACAGGTCGTGGCCGTGGCCCGGCTGCGGTTGCGGCGCGGCGTGCCGGCCGCCCTGGGGCTGCGGCAGGCCCGACGGCTGCTGCGGCTGCTGCGGCCCGGGCGGCGGCTGCTGCGGGTACTGGGCGTGGGCCTGGTACGGCTGCGCCGGGTCGCCGTACTGCGGCTGCAGCGGCGGGAGGTTCTGGTCGTAGCCGTAGGGCACCTGGTGCGGCCCCGACACGGCGGGATTGGGCACCTGGTGCGGCCCCGACACCGCCGGGTTGACCGGCGGGGCCACCGCCTGCGTCGGCTGCACGTCGAACGCCCCCGACGTCTCGGGGTGCGGGTGCGAGTCCGTCCGGTCGTCGGCGAACAGGCCCGGCTGCGGCGCGGCAGCGGCCGGTTCAGCCTGTTCGGGGTGGCCTGGAGCCGATTCTTCGCTGGGTCCGGTCACCGGTGAAAACCTCCACGCTCCGCCTGAAACTCCGCCCCCGGTGTCGACGGTAGTCGGCGGACGCGCGGACTGCTCAGCCCACCCCGGCGTAGGAGTGCAGGCCCGCGGTCACGAGGTTCACGAAGAACAGGTTGAAGACGATCGCGGCGAACCCGACGATGTTGATGGCCGCGGCCCGGGCCCCGCGCCAGCCCGCCGTCGCCCGCGAATGCAGGTAGGCCGCGTAGACCACCCAGGCGATGAAGGCGACGGTCTCCTTGGGGTCCCAGCCCCAGAACCGGCCCCACGCCGACTCGGCCCAGACCGCGCCGCAGAGGACGCCGAAGGTGAACACCGGGAAGGCGAAGATGGTGGTCCGGTAGGCGATCCGGTCGAGGACGTCGGCCGCGGGCAGCTTCGAGGCGAACCGGGCGAACTTGGTTTCATCCTTGTCGTAGGCCGCGCGGAACAGGTACAGCACGCTCGCGACCCCCGGCACCAGGAAGACGCCGGAGCCGATGATGGCCGCCGAGACGTGGATGACCAGCCAGTACGACTGCAGCGCGGGCTGCACCGGCGCGGCGGTCGTGTACAGCAGCGTGCCGTTGACGAACATCAGGATCACGACGGGCAGCAGCAGGAAGCCGGTGAGGTGCCGCACCGGGAACTTCCACATCACGATCAGCCAGGTCAGCACCGTGATGAAGGTGACGGCCATACCGTACTCGTACATGTTGCCCCAGGGCGCGCGGTGCACGGCGAGGCCGCGCAGCACGATCGCCGAGAGCTGCAGCAGCGCGCCGAGCACGAGCAGCGACGCGCCCATCCGGCCGATCCGCTCGGGGCGGCCGACCTCACGCTGGGCAGCCGGCACCTCTTCGACCGGTGGCCCGCCGGCGCCGACGAGCTCGCGCGCCCGGAGCTTGGCGCGCTCGGTGGCGAGCCGGCCCTTGGCGCCGAAGCCCTGCTCGATCAGGGTGAACATCAGCGCGACGACGTAGATCGCCGCGGCGGTGGTGTACAGCCAGTCACTGTAGGTCGACAGCGTTTCGTTGATCGGCATGCCTCAGCCCTTCTGCCCACTGATCAGGCGTTCGCTGACCCGGTGGAACTCTTCGCCGTACCCGGCCTGGTCGGTGCGGGCCAGCCCGGCGACCTCGATCACGGTACCCGGGTCGGCGGGAGTTCCCGGCTTCACCCGCACCCACAGCCGACGGCGCTTGACCAGCAGGGACGCGCCCAGGCCGAGGAACATCGCGATGGCGAAGCCGAGCACGAACCCCTGCGTCGGGTCGTGCGAAACCTGCAGCGAGACCCACTCGCCGACGCCGTCGAAGCGGACCTTCGTGCCGTCGTCGAGCTTGATCTCCTGGCCGACCTTCAGGTTCTCGCGGGCGACCTTCTTCAGCCTGCCGTCGTCGATGAGCGACTGGTCGACCTCGAACACCGACTGGCCGCGCCCGGCGTCGAGGCCGATGTCGCCGCGCAGGACGTCGACGGCGACGGCCGGGTCGTTCGCCTCGGGAGCCGACGACGTCAGGACGTTGCCGTGCAGGAACGCGGTGGGGGCGAACAGGCCGGTGATGGCCAGCTGCCGGGTCCGCCGCTCTGCCTCGCTGGTCAGGCCGGGCTGGTCGAACTTCGTCGCGCCCTCGGCGAGCATCGTGGTCGGGTCGACCGTGCGCCACTGGGTGTTCTGGGTGCGCTGCGCGCCGTTCGGGAAGGTGACGGTGAACTTCGGCGAGTAGCCGTGGCCGAGCAGGTAGACGCGGTCGCCCGCGGTGCGCAGCGGCGAGTTGACCTCGAGGCCGTACGGGCGCCAGGTGTTCGTCTCGAGGTCCTGGCCGGACTGGTACTCGATGTTCGAGTGGTAGTAGTCGGGCTGGCCGGACTCGGTGTAGCGGGCGGTGAAGTCGTTGACCTTCACGCAGAACGGGTCGAGCCGGGTGCCGTCGACCTTCAGGCCCGCGTTGAAGGAGTCGTAGAGGTTGATGCCGCCGTTGCAGAACGTGCTGCCGTTGGCCTGGACGATGACCTGGCCCTCGTAACCGAAGAGCTTGCCGAGGGCGAAGAAGACGATCAGGCCGAGCATGCTGAAGTGGAAGACGAGGTTGCCGGTCTCGCGCAGGAACCCGCGTTCGGCCGAAATCGTGCGGACGCCGTCGGCTTCCTCGCGCTCGACGCGGCGCCAGCCGGAGAGCTGCTTGTGGACAGCCGCGATCTCGGCGGTGGTATCGGCTTCGCCGCGGCCGAGCCGGTAGTGCGGCATCCGGGCCAGGTTGCGCGGGGTCAGCACCGGCTTGGCGCGCATCGCCCGGACGTACTCGAAGCTCCGCGGCGTCAGGCAGCCGATCAGCGAGATCATCAGCAGCAGGTAGATGGCCGAAAACCAGATGCTGGAGTAGACGTCGTAGAACTCGAGCTTGTCGAGCAGCGTCCCCCACCAGCCGTGGGCGGCGATGTACTCGGCGACCTTGGGCGCGTTGAGCTTCCGCTGCGGCAGGAGCGCGCCCGGCAGGGCGGCCAGGGCGAGCAGGAACAGCAGGACGAGCGCGGTGCGCATGGACGTCAGGCCGCGCCAGGTGTTGCGCAGGAAGGCCAGGACGCGTTTCACCGGCGTGGTGCGCCGGGGGCTCGGCGGAGTCGTCGGCGGGGCCTCGGTCGTCGTCACAGCGGCAGCCTCAGGTCGAGAGCGAGTTCGTTGCGGAGCCAGCCCATCAGGTCGCCCCAGACGCCGGTGACCAGCAGGAGGCCGACGATCAGCAGCAGCACGCCGCCGAAGATCTGCACCTGGCGGCCGTGCCGGCGGACCCAGTCGGTGGCGCGCACGGCCCACCGGGCGCCGAGCGCGATGAGCAGGAACGGCAGCCCCAGGCCGAGGCAGTAGACGGCGATCAGCAGGTACCCGCGGGCTTCGGCGCCGCCGGTCGCGCTGGCCAGGGTGGTGACGGCGGACAGCGTCGGGCCGATGCAGGGCGTCCAGCCGAGCCCGAAGATCGCCCCGAGCAGCGGGGCACCCCAGATGCCGCCGCGCGGGACGCGGTGCGAGCGGACCTCGCGCTGCAGGCCGGGGATCCAGCCGAGGAACACCAGCGCCATGGCGATGGTCAGCACGCCGCCGAGGCGCTGCAGCAGGTCCTGGTTGAGGGTGAGGGTGGCGGTCAGCCAGACGAGGGTGCCGAACGTGCCGACGAACACGACGGTGAACCCGGCCACGAACAGCAGCGCGGCACCCAGGACGGCCCACCGCCCCTGCTTGCGCTCCTCATCGGCACTGACGGCGGGCGCCTCCGCCCCGACGAGCGCGGCGAGGTAGGCGAGGTACCCCGGCACGAGCGGCACCACGCACGGCGAGGCGAACGAGATCGCCCCGGCCAGCAGCGCGACACCCGCGGCGAGCAGCAGCGGTCCGGAGATCGCCAGCTCGGTCACGGAGTTCACCCCGTTGAGGGTAGGCAGTGAGGTCCCGGTGAGAACGCCGGGGCCGCTTCACAGGACCTCGGTCACAGCAGTTCAGGACCTTGGTCCCGGGCGTTTCGGCGGTTTCGGCCCGCGCGGCCGGTTCCCGGGGCACGGTTCCCTGGGGCGCGGTTCAGTCGCGGCCCGCTGCTTCGCCGAGGTGGCGCCTGGGGTGGCCCGGTCCTGTCCCACCCGGCATGACCGGGCCCGGTTGCGGCCGATCCCACGCGGCAAGACCGGAGCCCTCGATCCCGACTGGCCCACCCGGCACGACCGGCATCCGAACCGGCCGATTCATCCACAGCACGGCTTCCACAGCACGGAGTCATCCACAGCACGGCCGAGTTGTGGATGACTCCGCTTTCCGACCGGCGAATTCGGGGTTCTGTCGTAGCCCGTCGATAGACTGGACCAGGGAGGTCCCCCCAAGGGAAGGGCGGGCGCCGCGCCCGCGCCGCCGGAGCCGGCCAGCCGCGCGGCCCGGCAAATCCCGTCGGTGGCCCCCGGCCCGGCAAGTCCTGCCGGTGGCCCCGGCCCGGCAAATCCTGCCAGTGGCCGGTCGCCCACCCCGAGGCCGACCGTCGCTCGCGACCGGCTGGGGAACCCGGCTCACCCGCACCCACCAGCCCCACCGCCGGCGGAACCCCCGATCAAGCTTCCGCGGTCAGCCGCTGGGCCACCGGGAGCAGGTCTTGGGCCAGCACCTGCCGCAGGAACACCGCCGCCACCCGGTGCTGCTTGTCCAGCACGATCGTCGACGGGATGATGTTGCGCGGGTAGCCGCTCAGCTTGAGCAGCACTCGGCCGTCCGGGTCGTAGATCGACGGGTACGTCAGCTGCCGGTCCCGCACGAAGTCCTGGGCCACCTCGCGCGCCGGGTCGCGGACGTCGATGCCCACCACCTGTACGCCCTGCTTCGCCAGCGACTCCATCTCGGGCGCCTCCGTGCGGCACGGCCCGCACCACTGGCCCCACAGGTTCAGGACGACGACCTTGCCCGCGTAGTCCGCCAGCGACAGCTGCTTGCCCTCGTTCATAAGGTCTTCACCGGCCAGCACCGGGACCGTCTGGCGCTCGGCGGCGTCGTAGGCGATGTCGACCTTGCCGCCCGGGGAGACGAAGCTGAAGCTGCTCCCCTGCACCACCGCGTCCTTGCCCGCGCTGCACCCGGCCAGCGCCAGCACCGCGACCACCGCCCAGAAAAGCTTCATGCCCCCGTCACCTTCGGGTCGGTCGCGCCCGCGGGCTCGCTGTAGACGATCTCGCGCAGCTCGTCGCCGTCGAAGACCAGGCTGGTCAGCGACGCCAGCGAGCACTGGCGGCGCCGCGGGTCGTGCCACAGGCGCTTGCCCTCGAGGAACCGCCGCAGCGTCCAGATCGGCAGCTGGTGCGACACGCAGAGAGCTTCGTGACCGGCCGCCGCCTCGCGCGCCCGGTGGACCGCACCGAGCATCCGGTGCGCGATCTCGAGGTAGGGCTCGCCCCACGACGGCTTGAACGGGTTGACCAGCTTCGGCCAGTGCTTCGGCTCGCGCAGCGCGCCGTCGCCGACCGCCACGTGCAGGCCCTCGAACTGGTTGCCCGCCTCGATCAGGCCCTCGTCGGTCGCGATGTCGAGCCGGTGCGCGGCGGCGATCGGGGCCGCCGTCTCCTGCGCCCGCTGCAGCGGCGACGCGACGACGTGGACGAGGTCGTGGCCGGCGACGGCCTCGGCGACCGTGAGCGCCTGACGCTGCCCGCGCTCGGAGAGCCGGTAGCCCTCGAGACGGCCGTACAGGATCTTCTCGGGGTTGTGCACTTCGCCGTGCCGCAGCATGTGGACGACGGTGGTCACTGGACAGCCCCGGCCGCCGCGCGCGCCGCCGCGGGCAAAGCCGCTTCGATCACGGAGAACGCTTCGTCGTCCATGGCCGCGTTGACGAACCACGCCTCGTACGCGCTCGGAGGCGCGTACACGCCTCCGTCGAGCAACGCGTGGAAGAACGGCGGGAAGCGCCACGTCTCGGACGCCTGCGCGCCGGCGTAGTCGCGGACCGGCGTCTCCCCGAAGAACACGCTCACCAGGTTGCCCGCGTACTGGACGTTGTGCGCGACCCCGGCCTCGATGAGGGCGGCGTGGAAGAGGTTGCCGAGGCGCTTCGCGTTGGCGTCGAGAGCCGCGTACACGGCGTGGTCGGCCGCGCGCAGCGTCGCGAGGCCGGTGGCCACCGCGACGGGGTTCCCGGAGAGCGTCCCGGCCTGGTAGACCGGCCCGCCCGGGGCGAGCTTGGCCATCACGTCGGCGCGGCCGCCGAAGGCCGCCGCCGGCAGCCCCCCGGACATCACCTTGCCGAACGTGTAGAGGTCGCCGGCCACGCCTTCGAGGCCGAACCAGCCCGCGTGGGAGACGCGGAACCCGGTCATCACCTCGTCCATGATCAGCAGCGCGCCGTGCTCGTGGGCCAGGTCGCGCAGCCCTTCGTTGAAGCCGGGGTCCGGCGCGACCGCGCCCATGTTCCCGGCCGCCGCCTCGGTGATCACCGCGGCGATCTCCCCCGGGTTGTCCACAAAGGATTTCCGGACCGCGTCGAGGTCGTTGTAGGGCAGCACCAGCGTGTCCGCGGCCTGGGCCCCGGTGACACCCGGCGAGGTGGGCAGCCCGAGCGTCGCGACGCCGGAGCCGGCCTGCGCGAGCAGCGCGTCGACGTGACCGTGGTAACAGCCGGCGAACTTCACGATCTTCGACCGGCCGGTGAAGCCCCTGGCCAGCCGGATCGCGCTCATCGTGGCTTCGGTGCCCGAGTTGACCAGGCGGACCTGCTCGACGGGCCCGACGCGGTTGATGATCTCCTCGGCCAGCTCGACCTCGCCGATCGTCGGCGTGCCGAACGAGAGCCCGGACGTCGCCGCCGTGCGCGCCGCCTCGACGACCGCCGGGTGCGCGTGGCCCAGGATCATCGGGCCCCAGGACGACACCAGGTCGACGTAGCGGTTGCCGTCGGCGTCCCACAGGTGCGGGCCCTCGCCGCGGACCATGAACCGCGGGGTGCCGCCGACCGAGTTGAACGCCCGGACGGGCGAATTCACCCCGCCCGGGATGGCCGTCTTCGCGCGTTCGAACCATGCCTTGGACTGCTCGGTTCCAGTGCTCACCCTCCCATCCTCGCAAACCCGCTTAAGATGGCGGGCAGCCGCCCGGGAGGGGAACAGCCGGTGACCGAACGCGCCCCGCACCGCAACCAGTGGCTCATGCTGGCCGGGTTCCTGGGCGTCGTCGCCGTGGTGGCCGTGGTCGGCGGCCTGGCCGCGACGTCGGCGAGGGAGGTCTACGCGCGGCTCGAGCAGCCGGCGTGGGCGCCGCCCGCGACCCTGTTCGGTCCGGTGTGGACGGTGCTGTACATCACCATCGCGGTGGCGGGCTGGCTGTACTGGCGGACGGACGGCGAGACGCGCGGGTTCGCCGCGTACGGTATCGGCCTGCTGTTCAACCTGCTCTGGACCCCGCTGTTCTTCGAGGGCGGCGCGGCCGGGCTCGCCCTGGCCGACATCGTGCTGCTGGACGTCGTCGTGGTGGTGACGATCGTCCTGTTCGGCCGCCGGTCGAAGGCCGCCGCCGCGCTCCTGGTGCCCTACCTCGCCTGGATCCTCTACGCGACGGCGCTCAACACCGCGGTCCTCGTCCTGAACTAGCGCGCGGCCTCCTGGGTGATGGCCTGCGCGGTCACCGTGCCGTCGCTGCCCGCCTGGCCCTGGACGACGACCGTCGCGCCCGGCTTGAGGTCCGACAGCTTGCCCTGCTGGGTCACCCCGACCGTGGTCGAGTCCGATGTGGACACCTTGACGTCGGCGCCCTGCGCGGTCTTCACGTAGACGGTGGTGCCGTCGACGTGGTCGACCGTGCCCGTGGTGCCGCGGCCGCCGCGGAACCCGCCGCCCTGCTGGCCGGTGCCGCCGGGCTGGCCGGTCCCGCCCTGGGCGCGGGCCTGGCTGCCCCCGGCGGTGCCGCCGGGGCGCGTGGGCGTGGCGGAGCCGAACGCCGCGTGCGTCCAGGCGCCGCCGCCGAACGCGATCGCGAACACGACGAGCCCGGCGAGCACCAGCGTCGTGCGGGAAAACGGCTTCGCGGCCCGGCGCATTTCGGCGTTGAGGTCACCGTCGACCGCCGGGCTGGCGACGATCTGCTCCGCGGTCGGCTCGACGGCGGGCAGGATCGCCGTCGGCTCGTCACCCGGGACGGGCGGCGTCTGGGTGGAGGAAGACATGCGGGAACTCCTTATTCGTGACGCAACGCATCGATGGGCCGGAGCTTGGCGGCCCGGTTCGCCGGGAAGCTGCCGAAGAACAGGCCGATCAGGGCGGATACCGCGAAGGCGAGCAGGATCGACGAGGGCACCACGACGGGTTTGATCCCGGAGATGGTGAACCGGCTGCCGATCAGCCCGATCGCGACGCCGAGCAGCCCGCCGAACAGGCTGAGCATGGTCGCTTCGGCGAGGAACTGGCCGAGGATGGCCGACCGCGGAGCGCCGATGGCCTTGCGGATGCCGATCTCGCGGATCCGCTCGGTCACCGTGACGAGCATGATGTTGGTGACGCCGATGCCGCCGACGAGCAGCGAGATCGCCGCGACGGCCGCCAGCAGCACGGTGAACGTCTCGGTCGCCGACGTCCGGGTCGCGAGCAGCTGCTCGGAGTTCTGGATCTGGTAATCCGGGGTGCCGCCGAGCCGGATGCCGTGGCGGGCGTTGAGGATCGCGGTGATCTCGGACTGGGCCAGCGAGACGGAGTCGGCGCTGGTGGCCTGGACGGCGATCTGGCTGAGGCTGCCGTAGCCGGCGAGGGAGTTCTGGACCGCCGAAATCGGCGCGATGGCGACGTCGTCGGCGTTCTGCAGCCCGGTGCTGCCCTTGGCCTGCAAGACGCCGATCACGGTGAACTGGATGCTGTTGAGCAGCACGTTCTTGCCGACCGGGTCGGCGGTCCCGAAGATCGACTCCGCGGTCGTCGGGCCGAGCACGACGACCTTCCGCGCGGCCGTGACGTCTTCGGCGGTGAACAGCTGCCCCTGGGCGAGTTCGCGGTTGGTCGTCGTGAAGTACGCCGGTTCGGTGCCGGCGACGCTGGAGATGTCGTAGGACGTCTGCCCGTAGGTCGCCGTCGCCGTCGTGTTGACCACCGGTGACGCCGCCTTGACGTCCGGCGCGCCGACGGGGTCGACGAGCGCGTGGGCGTCCTGCACCGTCAGCGGCCGCGCCGACGCGCCCTGCCCGCCGCCGCGCGCCGGCGAGACGTTGACGACGTTGGTGCCGAGGCCCTGGATGCTGGCGGCGATGGCCGCCGACGCGCCGTTGCCGACCGCGACCAGCAGGATCACCGCGGCGACGCCGATCGTGATGCCGAGGGTCGTCAGCGCCGAGCGCAGCTTGTTCGCGGTGAGCCCGCGCACGGCGAACCGCAGGATTTCGAGGAGGTTCAAAGGACCGCTCCGACCGTGCGCGTCACTTCGTCCGACACGATGAGCCCGTCGTCGACGCGGACGACGCGGTGCGCGTGCTCGGCGACCTCGTCCTCGTGGGTGATGACGACGATGGTGCGGCCGAGGGAGTTGAGCCGGTCGAACACGCCGAGGACGTCCTCGGTGCTGCGCCGGTCGAGGTTGCCGGTCGGCTCGTCGGCCAGCAGCATCGCCGGGCCGGTGACCAGCGCCCGCGCCACCGCGACCCGCTGGATCTGCCCGCCGGAGAGCTCGCTCGGGAGGTGCTTGGCCCGGTCGGACAGCCCGACCATGTCGAGCGCCGCGAGCGCCCGGCGGCGGCGCTCGGACCGCTTCAGTCCGCTGTAGACCAACGGAAGCTCCACATTGGACAAAGCCGACGTCCGGGGCACCAGGTTGAAGGACTGGAAGATGAACCCGATCTTCCGGTTGCGCAGCAACGCCAGCTGCCGTTCGTTCAGCTTTCCGACACCGAAGCCGTCCAGGAGGTACCGGCCGGACGTCGGCACGTCCAGGCAGCCCAGCATGTTCAGCAGCGTGGACTTTCCCGAGCCGGACGCGCCCATGATCGCGACGTACTCGCCGGGCCACACCGTGAGGTCGACGCCGCGCAGCGCGTGCACCGCCGTCTCGCCGGCCCCGTAGGTCTTGCGCAGTCCGGAGACCGCGATCACCGGGTTCATCCGCGTCCGCCGAAGCCGCCGCCGGTGCCGGTGCCGCGCTGGCCGCCGCCCGGGAACCCACCGGTCCCGCCGCCGGGGAAGCCGCCGGTGCCCCCGGTGCCGCCCGTCCGGCCGGTTCCGCCGGTCGAACCGGTCGAGGCCGTCCCGGTGAGCACGACGTTCTCACCCTCGGTGACCCCGGAGGTGATCTGGACCGTCGACTCGCCGCGCAGCCCGACCTGCACCTGGCGGGTGACGTTCTGCCCGTTTTCCTGCACGGTGACGAGGTTGGTGCTGCCGACGGTCTGCACCGCCGCGGCCGGCACGCTCAGCGCGTCGTCCGCCTCGGCGACGGTGATCACGACGCTCGCCGACTGGCCGGGCCGCAGCCCGTCCGGCGGGCTGGTCAGGGCCAGCTGCGCGCCGTAGGAGACGACGCTGCCGCTGGTGGTCGGGGTCAGGTTGACGCTCGACACGGTGGCTTGGACCGGCTTGTCCGGCAGCGCGTTGAGCGTCACGGTGGCCTTCTGCCCCGCCTTGACCTTGCTGACGTCGATCTCCGCGACCGAGGTGTTGACGACCAGGCCGGTCAGGTTCGTGATGGTGATGAACCCCGAGCTGCTGCTACTGCTGCTCGACGCGGCGGAGCTGGAGTTCGACGACGAACCCTGGCCGCCTTGGCCGCTGCCGCTGCTCGACGACTGGCTCGTGGCCGAGGAACCGCTGGTGGACTGCTGCCCGACCGCGCCGTTGACCGCGGTGACCGTGCCGGCGCCTGGCGCGTAGAGCGTCGTGTTGTCGAGCGCCTGCTGCGCGGTCTGGACGTCGAGCTGGGCCTGGTCGAGTTTCGCCTGCGCCGAGGTGACGTTGTTGGCCGCGGTCTGGGCGCTGTTCTGGCTGTTCTGGTTGTTCTGCCCGGTGGCCGGGGTGGTTTCGGCCGTCTCGGCGGTGTCGAGGTTGTTCTGGGCGACGGCGAGGTTCGCCTTCGCGACTTGAAGCTGCTTCGCCGCCTGGGTGCTGTCGACGGTGGCGAGCTTCTGCCCGGCGCTGACGACGTCACCGACCTTGACGTCGATCGAGGTGACCTTGCCGGCCGTCGCGAAGTTCGCCGCGCCGGTGTAGCTGCTGGCGAGGGTCCCGGCGGCGGAGACGGTCTCGGTGACCGTCGCCCGGCGGACCGGGGTGCTGCGCGACTGGGCCTGCGCCGAGCTCGGTTCGGGGCTGAATGCCTGGTATATCCCGAATCCCGCCCCGGCCAGCAGTACGACCAGAGCTCCGTTGATCACCCATGCCTTCGAGGCACGCACGCGCGTCATGCGGCAACCTTGGTGCCGCTGCTTAGCAATGGACTGTTGGTTACCTGTGCGCGAGCTGTGTATCAGGCCTTCGTCTTGGCGCTGCGCGCACGGATGGCGAGCGACAGCTGACGCACCGCGTCGACCAGCAGCAACGCGGCCACGGTCCCGAGCCCGATGGCGGCGGCGAGCAGCCCGCCGAAGTACCGGTGCGACTCGAGCACCGCTCCGTCATCGGTCCGGGTGACGACGGTGGCGACGCTGCTGTGCCAGCACGAGTAGGCGGCCCAGCCGGCGGCAACGGCGAGCACGACCTCCACGGCGGCGACGAGCGTCCGCCACGGCTTGTGCAGCCGCGCACGCGGGCCGGGTTCTTCCGGCGGCCAGAGCTCGGCCCCGGTGGGCTGCGGAAGGTCGATCACACCGGAGATTTTCTCATGCTTCACGCGGCGTCGCCCGGACGAGCCGGTCCAGCGCGTCCTGAAGGGCCTCGACGTCCTTCGCCCACGCCAGCACCACCGTGCCGTCGGCCAGCTCCACCGGCAGCGAGTCGTACTTCCGCGGCACCGACCAGCCGCCGCCCAGCACGCGTGCGCCGACCGGCGTCCCGACGTCGGTGACCGAAGCCAGCTGCGCGGCCGGCACCTTCTCCCGGCCCTGCCGCAGCTGCTCGGTCGTCACCTCCAGGGACAGGAACCGGCGGCGCGCGTACACCCACGGAATCGTGATGACGCACAGCGCGAAGCCGACCATCAGCCAGCCCACCACGTGCACCGGGCCGCCGGTGGCGAGCTCCGCCAGCGCGCCGACCAGGGCGAACACCGGGCCCCACCCGATCGCCGCCCAGCTCACGCCGGACTCGGCGTAGAGCCGGTCGCTCACAGCTTCTTGCCGACCTTGGGGAAGTAGCCGCTGACCGAAGGCAGGTACAGCAGCACCAGCGCGATCACGAACAGCAGCACCGCGACCAGCGTCAGGTAGGTGAGCACCGGCGCGAAGGTGAAGATCAGCAGCACCATCACGATCGGCAGCACGGTCAGCACCGTCCGGGCCGAGCGGGTGCCTTCGCGAGCCTTGTACGCGAAGAGCAGGAACAACAGGGTGAACACGGCCGACCCGACGAGGAGGAACCACAGCATCGCCGTGACGCCGTCCGCGATCATCTGCGGGGTGATCTTCGGGTCCTTGGTGCCCTCGACGTACCGGCTGATGACCGCGGACTTGCCCGCCATCAGCTGGACGTACCCGAGGATCAGCACGACACCGCCGGCCAGCCAGAGCCAGAACGACACGGCCACCGGGCGCGGCGGTGCCGCCTTCGGGGCCCGCTCGCCGGGGAGCACCGGGTCGGGCGAGCGGCCGAGTTTGCGCCGTTCGTCGTCGGTCAGACCCGTGAGGTCCTCTTTGTCTTCCACGCGTGGACTCTAACGGGTCAGTGAGGCTTGTTCAGCCGTCGGCCGCCACATGCCTTTTGTCCTCATGTCCCGGATGCGGGCGGGGCGTGGCGGCCTGACCCGAACAAGCCTCAGTCCAGCCAGGCAGCGGCCTCCGCGGCCCAGTAGCTCAGGATCAGGTCGGCACCGGCCCGGCGGATCGACGTCAGCACCTCGAGGACCGTCCGCTCGCGGTCCAGCCAGCCGTTCGCCGCCGCGGCCTCGACCATCGCGTACTCGCCGGAGATGTTGTACGCCGCCACCGGGACCGGGGAGATGTCCGCGGCCGCCTTGATGACGTCCAGGTAGGCCAGCGCGGGCTTGACCATCACCATGTCCGCGCCCTCGGCGAGGTCCAGCTCGATCTCGCGCAGCGCCTCGCGGCCGTTGCCCGGGTCCTGCTGGTAGGTCTTGCGGTCGCCCTTGAGCTGCGAGTCGACGGCCTCGCGGAAGGGGCCGTAGAACGCGCTGGCGTACTTGGCGGAGTACGCGAGGATCGCCGCTTCCTTGTGCCCGACCTCGTCGAGCGCCCGGCGGATGACGCCGATCTGGCCGTCCATCATCCCGGACGGCCCGAGCACGTGCGCCCCGGCTTCGACCTGCGCGATCGCCATCTGGGCGTAGATCCGCAGGGTGGCGTCGTTGTCGACCCCGCCGTCGGCGTCCAGGACGCCGCAGTGACCGTGGTCGGTGAACTCGTCGAGGCAGGTGTCGGCCATCAGCACGGTGGCGTCGCCCAGCTCTTGGCGCAGGTCGCGCAGGGCGACGTTGAGGATGCCCTTTTCGTCGACCGCGCCGGAGCCCTCGGCGTCGCGCGTGGCCGGGATGCCGAACAGCATGAGGCCGCCGACGCCGGCGTTGACCGCGTCGACGGCGGCCTTCCGCAGCGTGTCGCGGGTGTGCTGGACGACGCCGGGCATGCTCGAGATCGGCCGCGGCGCGTCGATCCCTTCGGCGACGAACATCGGGAGGATCAGCTGGCGTGGCCGCAGCGTCGTTTCGCCCACCAGCCTGCGCATGGCCGGGGTGGTGCGAAGCCTGCGGGGACGATGCTCGGGGAACACCCTTACCAAGTTACTCCCGCGGCTTTTGCCGGAGTTCCGCAAGGGTGCGCTTGACGCCGCTCTCGCGGAACCGCTTCGGTGCGGAAGGTGTACGTCGAACGCCTCCCCGTGCCCGCGCTGGCCGGTGTCGTGCGGACGGTCTGGGTCCAGCGGACCGGCGACGCACCGTACGTCCAGCGCCACCTGCCGACCGGCGGCGTCGAGCTCCACTTCCCGGTCGGTGGCCGGCCCCGGCTGCTCGGCCCGCTGACCGCGGCCCGGCTGGAGCTCCTCCCGGCCCGGACCACGCTCGTCGGCGTGCGGTACCGGCCCGGTGCCGCGCCGCCGCTCCCGGTGCCCCTCGATGACCTGGTCGACCGGCACGTCGACCTGGCGGACCTGTGGGGCAGCCGGGCCGAGCGCCTCGCGGAGGCGTGCGCCGGAAGCCCCGGACGCGCCCTCGCGGTCCTGCAGGCACGGCTGCCGCGCCGGGCGGTGGACCCGCTGGTGACCGAGGCCATGCGGTTGCTGATGCCGTGGCACCCGGCCGGCATCGACAGCGTCGCCGGACGCCTCGCGCTGTCCCCCAGCCAGCTGCGCCGCCGCTGCCTGCAGGCGGTCGGCGTCGCGCCGAAGACCCTCCAGCGGACGCTGCGGTTCCAGGGCTTCCTGGCGCTGGCCCAGGCGGGCGCCGGCAGCCCGGCCGGGCTCGCCGCCGACGCCGGGTACGCCGACCAGGCCCACCTGAGCCGGGAGTGCCTGCGCCTGACCGGGCTCACCCCGCGCGCGCTGCTCGGCGGAAGCGTCGAGAAGTGCGCCTGCGGCCACGACCACTCGGCGTCCTACCTGCCGTTCCTGCGCGATTCGTTCAAGAACCCGCCGCCGGCCGTCCCTAGCCTGACGCGATGATCCTCGTCACCGGCGGGCTCGGCATGATCGGCGCCCACACCGCCCGCGCGCTCCTCGACCTCGGCCACGACGTGGCCGTGACGGCCCACCGGCGCGGCGAAGTCCCCTCGTTCCTGGCCGGCCGGGTCACGGTCGAACAACTCGACGTCACCGACCGCGACGCGTTCCTGGCCCTCGGCGAGCGCCACGCCATCAGCGACATCGTGCACCTGGCGGGCAGCATCCCCGGCGAGAACCCGATGGACTTCTTCCGCACGGACACGGCGGGTCTGCTCAACGCCCTCGACGCGGCCCGCACCTGGGGTGTCCGCCGGTTCGCGGTGGCCGGCAGCCTCGGCGTGTACCTCGGCCGGCCCGAGATCCCGTGGACCGAAGACCTCGCCCTGCCCACGGCGGCCCTACCGCACCTGATCATCGCGTACAAGAAGGCGGTCGAGCCGCTGACGACGCACAGCCTCGCGGGCAGCGGCGTCCAGCCGGTGGTGCTGCGGATCGGGACGATCTGGGGCCCGCTGGTCGACCCGGACTCGCCGTTCTGCCCGATCCCGCGGCTGGTCAACGCGGCGTCGCCGTCTCCGGGCTTGCACACCGGCGACGGCGGGGACGTCTGCTACGCGCCGGACGCGGGCCGCGCGATCGCCTTGCTCACCACCGCGGAGAAGCTGCGGCACGACACCTACAACGTGTCGAGCGGCCGCCCGTTCACCTACGGCGAGTTCGCGGAGGCCCTGAAGGTGGACCTTCCGCCGGGACGCGCCAACGGCCCGGGCGAGGACCCGTACCTGGACATCTCCCGGCTCACCGAGGACACCGGCTTCCAGCCCCAGTTCGACATCGCGGCCTCGGTGGCCGACTACGTGGAGTGGCGCAAAGACAACGCCCGCTGAAACGAGCGAAGGCCGCCCCGGCGAACCGGGGCGGCCTTCGTCGTGACGAACCTCAGGAGCGGCGGGCCCGCTTCGCCTTCCGCGGCGGCGGCAGCGCACCCTCGGCGCGAAGCCGCGCGGCGTGCTCGGCCAGCGCGTCCACCAGGTGCGGAACGTCCGCCTTCTCCGGCTGGACGTCGACCCGGAGCCCGAACTCCACCGCGGTCTCGGCGGTCTTCGGGCCGATGCACGCGACCAGCGTGCGGGTGTGCGGCTTGCCGGCGATGCCGACCAGGTTCCGCACGGTCGAGGACGAGGTGAAGCAGACCGCGTCGAAACCGCCGGTCTTGATCATCTCGCGGGTCTCGGCGGGCGGCGGGGCGGCCCGGACGGTCCGGTAGGCCGTCACGTCGTCGATCTCCCAACCGCGCTCGCGCAGGCCCGCCGACAGCGTCTCGGTGGCGATGTCGGCCCGCGGCAGCAGCACGCGGTCGACCGGGTCGAGCACGTCGTCGTACGGCGGGAACTCGGCCAGCAGGCCTTCGGACGACTGCTCGCCCGAGGGGATCAGCTCCGGGATGATGCCGAACGAGCGCACCTTCGCCGCGGTCGATTCACCCACACAGGCGATCTTCACGCCGGAGAACGCGCGGGCGTCCAGGCCGAACTCCTCGAACTTCTCCCACACCGCGCGCACCGCGTTGGTGGAGGTGAAGACGATCCACTGGTAGCGGCCGTCGACCAGGCCCTTGACCGAACGCTCCATCTGGGCCGGGCTGCGGGGCGGCTCGACCGAGATGGTCGGCACCTCGTGCGACGTCGCGCCGTGGCCGCGCAGGCGCTCGGCCATCTCGCCGGCCTGCTCCTTGGTGCGCGGCACCAGGACCTTCCAGCCGTACAGCGCGCGCGACTCCCACCACGACAGCTTCGAGCGCTGCCCGGCGGCCTGGCCGATCGTGACGATCAGCGGCCCGACGAGCTCGCCGGCGTCGTTGGCGACCTTCTCGAGCGTGGTGTCGAGGGTGCGCTGGGTGTTGATGGTGCCGTTCGCGGTGACCGCGACGGGGGTCGACGCCGGGACGCCGTTGCCGGTCAGCGCCGACGCGGCCTCGGCCAGGTGCGCCGACGTCGCGTGCAGCACCAGCGGGCCGGGCGCGGCGGCCAGTGCCGCCCAGTCGACGTCACCGCGGACGTCGACCTCGGTGTGCGTGCCGCCCAGCGCGACGCCCGCGTACGCCGGGACGGCCGCGGCCGGGGAGACACCCGGGATGACGTCGAACACGGCGCTCGTGCGCGCGACCGCCTGGACCTCGGCCACCACGGCCGGGGTGGTCAGCGGGTCGCCCGCGACCAGCCGCAGCACCAGCCGGCCGGCCTTGGCCTCGGTGGTCAGGTCCTTGGCGACCTCGGTGGCCTCGCCGACGGCGGGCCGGACCTCGGCGCCCTCGGCGGCCATGGCCAGCACGGACTGCGGCACGTCGGGGTCGGTCACCACGACCTCGGCCTTGGCGAGCAGTTCCTGGGCGCGGACGGTGAGCAGGCCGGCGTCGCCGGGCCCGGAGCCCACGAAGGCTACGCGCCCGGTGGTCTTTCGCGCGGGGGTCATCTGTGCGTTTCTCCTCTTGCGGCGGCCGTGCGGGATCGCCCGGCCACAGGTCTCCTACGTTCGGATGTGTGACGCCCAGGTCACTCGGCGGGACCGGAAAGTGTTCCGGCCCCTAGGTCCAGCAGCTCGGCGGCCAGGTCCTTGCCCAGCTGGGCGGCCTGGTCCTTGTCAGCCAGCGCGGAGGCCCGGACCATGTCCACCGCACCGTTCTCGCCCTCGGCCGCGGCGGTGCCGCGCAGCGAGATCCGTTCCACGACCTTGCCCTCGGCGTCGAGATCTTCGACGATCTCGGCGAGTGCGCCCACCGGCGCACTGCACCCCGCCTCGAGCGCGGCCAGCAGGGCCCGCTCGGCCGTCACCGCAGCCCGCGTGCCCTCGTCGTCCAAAGTGGACCGCAGCAGCTGCTCCAGTTCCACGTCGGCGGTCCGGCACTCCACCGCCAGCGCGCCCTGGGCGGGCGCGGGCAGCATCTGGATCGGGTCGAGGGTCTCGGTGATCGCCTCGGCCCGGCCGATCCTGGCCAGTCCGGCACGCGCGAGCACCACGGCATCGAGCTCGCCGTCGGTCACCTTGCGCATGCGGGTGTCGATATTGCCGCGGATCGGCACGATTTCCAAACCGAGACCCAGCGCACGCAGCTGCGCGGTGCGCCGCGGGGAGCCCGTGCCCACCTTCGCGCCCGGCAGCAGCTCGCCGAGCGTCAGGCCGTCGCGCGCGACCAGCGCGTCCCGCGCGTCCTCGCGCGGCGGCACGGCGGCCAGCGTGATGCCCGGTTCGGGCGCGGTCGGCAGGTCCTTGTACGAGTGGACGATGACGTCCACTTCGTTTCCCAGCAAGGCTTCCCGCAGCGCCGACGTGAAGACGCCGACCCCGATCGTGGGAATCGGGGCGGAGGACTGGTCACCGGGCGTAGTCACCTTGACGATCTCGACCTCGGCGCCGGTGGCGCGCAGGGCGTCGGCGACGGTCCCGGTCTGGGCGAGCGCGAGCTTCGAACCGCGCGTGCCCATGCGAATGACTCTGGTCACTACTACTTCTTCTCTGGTGGGGGCTTCGGGCTCGCCACCGCGGCGGGCGCCTGCGGGTCGAGGCAGAACAGTTCGCGCAACGCGTTCGCGTAGTCGGTTTCGGCCGTCTCGGCGGCCAGCTGCTTGACCCGCACCGTCGGCGCGTGCAGGAGCTTGTCGACGACCCGGCGGACCGTGCGGCCGACCTCTTCGCGGACGGCGCCGTCCAGGTCGGGCAGGCGGTTGTCGAGCCGCAGCAGCTCGGCGTCGACGACCTCGGCCGCGCGGCGGCGCAGCGCGGTCACGGTCGGCGTCACCTCGGCGCTGCGCTGGCCGGCGAGGTAGTCGCGCACCTCGTCGAGGACGATCCCGGTGGCCTTGGCGGTCTGACGCTCGGTGGTCGGCGTCCCGGCCTCGCGCATCCGGCGCTGGATGGTGGCCAGGTCGACGACCCGCACGTCCGCCAGCTCACCGACCGCCGGGTCGACGTCGCGGGGCAGGCCCAGGTCGCAGACGACCAGGTGCCGGCCGCCGCGCGGCAGCACCTGCTCCGGGCCGAAGACGGCGTCCTGCGCGCCGGTGCAGCAGATGACGATGTCGGCGTCGCGGACCGCGTCGGTGACCGCGGACAGCGGGATCGCCCGGGCCGGCACGCCCTGCTCGGTGACGTTCGCGGCGAGCCGGCGGGCGCGGGCGTCGGTGCGGTTGGCCACGGTGATCTCGCCGATCCCGGCCTTGCGCAGCTGCGACGCGCTCAGCGCGCCCATCGAGCCGGCGCCGACGATGACGGCGTGCTTGCCGGTGACGTCCCCGGCGGCGGCGAGCGCTTCGGACACGACCGACGCGCCGAGCTGGTCGAGCCCGGTCTCGGTGTGCACGCGCTTGCCGACGCGCAGCGTGGTCTGGATCAGCTCGTGCAGCGTGCGGCCGACGGTGCCGGCCTCGCGCGCGGTGGCGTAGGCGGAGCGGATCTGGCCGAGGATCTGCGTCTCGCCGACGACCATCGAGTCCAGGCCCGAGGTGACGGAGAACAGGTGCTCGACGGCGGCGCCGGCGTAGTGCACGTACAGGCTGTCGTAGAGCTCGGCGGGCGCCATCCCGGCCTGGCGGGCGAGCACTTCGGAGACGTCGTTGAGGCCGCCGTGGAAGGTCTCGACGACCGCGTAGACCTCGATCCGGTTGCAGGTCGAGACGAGCATGACCTCGCTGACGTGCTCAGCCTGCTGCAGCTCGTCGAGGACCTTGCCGATCTCGGGCGCCGGCACCGCGACGCGCTCGAGCGTGCTCAGCTCCGCGCTGCGATGCGAAAGCCCGACCGCCAAAACGCTCATGAGCGCACCACCATTTCCCGTCCGCCGTCCGGACCCGCGCCGTTCCGCCTGCCGTTCCCATTCTCGGACGGCGCAGGCGCACCGGGTAATCCGGAATTGCCCTGACTGCCGGCGGCCGGACCTTCACTGTCCGCACGGCGGGCCACATGGAACGAGAGTATCTGCAGCTCCACGGCCAAATCCACTTTGCGGACCTCGATGTGAGCAGGAACCTGCAGCACGACGGGAGCGAAGTTGAGGATGCACTGGACACCACCCGCCACCAGCCGGTCACACACCGACTGCGCCGCGGTGGGCGGGGTGGCGATCACGCCGATGGAGACGCCGCGTTCGGCGCAGATCCGGGGGATGTCGTCCATGTGCGAGACCGGGAGACCACCGACCGGCACGCCGATCAGGTCCGGGTCCAGGTCGAACAGCGCTTCGACCGGGAAGCCGCGCCCCGGGAAGCCGCCGTAGTTGGCCAGCGCGTGGCCCAGGTTGCCGATCCCGACCACGGCGACCTTGTGCTGCCGGGTCAGGCCGAGGATGCGCTCGATCTGGCTGACCAGGACGCCGACCTCGTAGCCGACGCCGCGGGTGCCGTAGGAGCCCAGGTAGGAGAGGTCTTTGCGCAGTTTCGCGGAATTGACGCCGGCGGCCTGCGACAGTTCTTCGCTCGAAACGGTCGTCGCGCCCTGCTCGGACATTCCGGACAGCACCCGGAGGTAGACGGCCAGCCGCGCGACGGCGGCCTCGGGGATCGACTTCGCCCGGACGGCCTCGGGGGCATCCCCGTTGCGGCCCGGCTCCCCGGCGGGTACGGCGGGCATTTCGGCGGTGGGAGCGTTGTCGGCGTCGGGGCCGGCCGGACGGCGAGGACGCCGGGGCGCCCGGCCCGGGGAGTCCGCCGCGTCGCGCCTCCCCCGCTGTGTCACCACGCCGTGATCTCCTGCCCGCTGTGCACGTCTGGCGGCCATCGCCATTCGGAACTGTGTCTTGACCCAGGACCCGGAGTTCGGTTCGATACCGGCTCGCTCCGGGCGATGGCCCTACGGTAGACCACTTGTGAACGCACGCACAAAGTCACTGGTCGGAGGCGGTTCCGGCGCGGTTTTCGCGCGGCGGCGATCACGACACCGCGTCAGAATCCTTGTCCGGCAGGCACTTCCGCGTCCGGCGCGGACCGGGGGTGATCGAATGCCGCCCGGCGGCACCGCTCGCCGGGCGCGGCGAACGGCCCACCGGACGCGGTGAGCGGCTCCGCCGGACCGATCGCGGCGGCGGAGCTCCGCCGGCTATCAGTGCGCGTCGAGGGTGACCGAGTGCCAGCCGGTGGCGCCGTCCGGCACGGGGTCCGCGCGGTTCTCCGTCTGCGTGTAGCCGTCCTGATCGGTGGCCCGGACGGACGCCTGGTGCGTGCCCTTCGGCACGTCGAGCTCGATCCACCACATCCGCCAGGTGTCCTTGCTCACCTCCGCCGCCAGCGTCGCCGGCTGCCACGGGCCCTGGTCCAGCCGGACCTCGACCTTCGCGATGCCGGTGTGCTGCGCCCACGCCGTGCCGGCCAGCCGGACCTTGCCCGCCGTGACGCCGGCGAACCCGCTCGGCGTGTCGATCCGCGATTCGGTCTTGATCGGCGCCTGCTCGGCCCACCCCCGGCTCAGCCAGTACGCCTGCCGGGCATCCCACCGGGTGAATTCGAGTGACTCGACCCACTTCGTCGCCGACACGTAGCCGTACAGGCCGGGGATGACGATCCGCGCCGGGAAGCCGTGCTCGACCGGCAGCGGCTCGCCGTTCATCCCGATCGCCAGCATCGCGCCGCGGGCCGGGTCGAGCGCGACGTTCGCCGGGGTCCCGCAGGTCCAGCCGTCGACGCTGGTGGCGAACATCTGCTGCGCGCCCGCCTGCACGCCCGCCTCCCCGAGCAGGTCGGCGAGGCCCACGCCGATCCAGGTCGCGTTCGAGATCAGCGGCCCGCCGACCTCGTTGGACACGCACGTCAGCGTCACCCGGCGTTCGACCAGCGGCCGGTTGCGGATGTCGGCGTAGGAGAACGTGACCTCGCGGTCGACCATCCCGTGGATGCGCAGGCTCCAGTCCTCGGTGCGCAGCTGCGGCACGACGAGCGCGGTGTCGATGCGGTAGAAGTCCGCGTTCGGCGTGAGGAACGGCGGTGAGCCGAGCTTCGCGAAGTCGGCGTCCGCGGGCAGCGGCGGCGCGGTGCGCGCGGGGACCAGCGGTCCGACGGCGGCCCGCGAGTCCTCGGCGTTCGAGCTGGTCCCGGTGACCTGGCCGGCGACGGCCGCGATCCCCGATCCCGCGGCGACGCCGACCCCGGCGCGCAGGAACTTGCGGCGGTCGAACCCCCGCTCGTCGACGACGTCGACCGGCAGCGCGATCCGGTGCAGGAAGGTGAACACCGCGAGCCCGGCGACCAGGGCGGCGACCGGCGCGAGCAGCGAAACCTGCCCGAGGTCGCTGCGCACGTACACGGCCGCGACGCCGGCGGCGCCGAGGACGCCGACGAGCACCTGCCCGGCCCGCGGCGTCCGGCGCGAAAGCTGCCCGGCGAGCAGCGCGAACAGGACCAGCACGACCGCGAGCCCGAGCTTGAGCACCGGCTTGTCCCAGGTGCCCAGCGTCCGCTCGGCCCACTTCACGATGGCGGTCGGGCTGTGGTCGATGACGTAGTTGGCCACCGCGATGAACGGCGACGCCGTATACCCGACGAAGCCCGCGACCAGGTGGCCGACGCCCAGGGCGGCGGCCAGCGCGAGGAGGCCGATCAGCGTCGCGACCGGCAGCGAAAGCCGGCGCGGCGCCTCGGGGGGCGCGTCCTGCAGAGTGCTCACGTCTCCATCTTCGGAGCGCGCGGCCGCCGCGGCTGCCCGATGTGGCTTACGGACGTGTTACGGCTGTCCGCCGGGATCAGGTGAGCGCGCGCCGGAGCCGGTCCTCTTCGACGCGCCAGTACCCGTGCTCGGCGCCGTCGACCAGGATCACCGGGACGCGGTCGCCGTACTCCGCGCGCCACTCCGGGTCGGTGTCGACGTCCTCGGCCTTCCAGGCGACGCCGAGCTCGCCGCAGATCCGGGCGACGTCCGCCTCCGCGACCTCGCAGAGGTGGCAACCGGCCCGGCCCATCACCGTCACTTCGTGCGCCATGCCGTCCTTCCTACCGCACCTACCGCAACCGCAGGCGGCGCAGCTTCCCGGTGGCCGAGTGCGGCAGCGACTCGGCGAATTCGACCAGGTGCGGCACCTTGTACCCGGCCAGGTGGGCCGCGCAGTGGTCGGTGACCTGCTGTTCGGACAGCGCCGCCCCGGCCGCCGGCACGACGACCGCCTTGACCGCTTCGCCGCTGCGCTCGTCGACGACGCCGACCACCGCGGCCTCGGCCACCTCGGGCAGCTGCCCGATGACCTCCTCCACCTCGCGCGGGAAGACGTTGAAGCCGTTGACGATGATCAGGTCGTTGGCCCGGTCGACCAGGTGCAGGTCACCGTCGGTGTCGAGGTAGCCGACGTCGCCGGTGCGGAACCAGCCCTCGTCGTCCGGGCCGTGGCCGCCGTCGGGCCAGTACCCGGAGAAGAGGTTGGCGCCGCGGATCGACACCAGCCCGGTCTCGCCCTCGGCTTCGAAGACGTCGTCGACGTCGTCCGGGTCGAGCGGCACGGCCTGGTCGGTGCCGTCGCTGTCCACCAGCCGCAGCTCGATCCCGGGCAGCGGCCGCCCGACCGAGCCCGGCTTGGGGTAGCCGGTGACCAGCGTCGACGTGACCACCGGCGCGCATTCGGTGAGGCCGTAGCCCTCGTAGACGTCGAGGCCGGTGGCCTCGCGGATGGCGGTCAGCACCTTCGGGTGCAGCGGCGCGGCGCCCGACGTCATCCGCCGCACGGTGGCCAGGCCGCGGCGGAGCTCGTCGGCGCCGAGGGCGGCGAACTCGCCGTACATCGTCGGGACGCCGGTGATCGACGTGACGCGGTGCCCGGCGCAATCGTCCAGCGTCCGCTGGGCTTCGAAGCGCTCCGAGAGGACCGCGGTGGCGCCGACGGCGGTCGCCTGCAGCAGGCCGGGCCCGAGGCCGTAGACGTGGAAGAGCGGGATGGTGATCAGCACGCGGTCGTCGTGTTCGAGGACGCCCTCGACCGTGCTGATCTGCTCGAGGTTCGCCAGCAGCGCGCGGTGCGACAGCATCACCCCGCGCGGCGGCCCGGTGGTGCCGGAGGTGTACGAAACGACCGCGATGTCCTCCCCGGACCGGCCGGCGTCGGCGAACTCGCCTCCTCCGTCCGGGTCACCCACGGGCGTGAGACCGCTCACGCCGTCCGTGAGGTCCTCGTCCGCGTCGCGCTGGACGACGACCTTCGCGCCGCTGTGCTCGAGCAGCTTCGCGAGCTCGGGCCCGGGCACCTGCGGCGACAGCGGCACGACGACCGCCCCCGCCCGCAGCGCGCCGAAGAAGGCGACCACGAAGTCCACCGACGTCGGCAGCCGCAGCCCGACCCGGTCCCCCGGCTCGACACCCGCGTCCGCCAGCCGGCGGGCCTGGGCCTGGGCGGCCGCCTCGACCTGGCGGTAGGTCAGGCCGCGTCCGGTGCCGGTTTCGAGCACGGCCGGGTGCTCCGGCCAGGTGGCCGCGGCCCGTGTGAGCAGCCCGCCGACCCCCGGCTGCGTCCCCTCTGGAGCACTCACCCGCGACCCACCTCTCCTCGCCCGGCGCGAACCGTTGCAAGTCTGTCATCTGAAGCGACGTCATGGGTGCTGACCGCCGGCGTCGCGTCTGCGCAACCCCGGAACCACTACCTACTTAGCGGTAACTACACGTATGCTGCACTGCGTCGCGCCGGTGTTGTTGATCACCGTCGCGACCGGAGAGAGGGAGTCGCCGTGAGGAACTTGCCTGCCCACGAGGTCGTGGGGCATGCGAGCCGGCCGGTCCTTGCTCGTCCGGATTCCGGGGGTACCGAGGCCCGCTGGGTCGAAGCCACCGCCGGAGGTGCCGCCCGATGACCGTCCCGACCGCCGTCAGCCGCGGGCCCGTCTTCATGTTCGCCGAGCGCGTCTTCGGACGTACGTCGGCCGTGCCGCTGAGCAGGCAGGCGGCCGACGACGAGCGCGCCGAGGCGGCGAAGGCCGAAGCCTGGGACCTGGTGCGGGCCGCGCAGGACGGCGACTCGTCCGCCTTCGGCCGGCTCTACGACCGGTACGTCGACGTCGTCTACCGGTACGTGCTGTTCCGGCTCGGTGACCGCGACCTCGCCGAGGACGTCACCAGCGAGACGTTCCTGCGCGCGCTGCGCCGCATCACGTCGGTCAGCTACCAGGGCCGTGACGTCGGCGCCTGGTTCGTCACCATCGCCCGCAACCTCGTGCTCGACCACGTGAAGTCGAGCCGGTTCAAGCTCGAAGTGGTCACCGACGAGGTGACCGAGCCCGGTTCGGCGCCCTTCAGCGTCGGCGCGACCGCCCAGGTGGGCCCCGAGCAGGAGGCGATCAGCCGCGCCACCCGGGCCGAGCTGCTGCGCTGCGTCGCGGAACTGGGCGAAGACCAGCGGGAATGCATCGTCCTGCGGTTCCTGCAGGGCCTGTCCGTGGCCGAGACGGCCGAGATCATGAACCGCAACGAAGGGGCGATCAAGGCGCTCCAGCACCGCGCCGTACGCCGATTGGCACAACTCCTGCCCACCGGATTGCGCTGAACCCGCGAACTTTTCCGTTCTTCGGCCGAAACCGGTAACCCTGGCGGCTTCTGGATCGTTACCCCACGCAGACCGGTGTCAGGACCGGCCGAAGCCCGGGATGGAGAGCAGGACCGTGAGGTTTGCGCGTGAGCGAGCCGAGAGCGAGCGGTTCGCGCGCGCCCTGGAGCCCTCGCCGGTACGCCGCGACGACGAGTTCGCCGACGAACTCGCGCTCGTCGGCGCGCTGCGCGAGCTCGGCGCGGCCGGGGCCCCGGACCTGGAAACCCGGCAGCGGATCCGCGCGGAGATCGCCGGCCGACTGGAGACGGCGGCGGCCACCACCCCACGTCGGAGGTGGCGGCCGCGGACCGCCGACCTGGTGGCCGCCGCGCTTTTCCTCTTCCTCGTCCTCTCGGGGCTGACGCTGGTGCTCTCGCGCACCGCGCTGCCCGGCGACCCGCTCTACAACGTGAAGCGCGCCGGCGAGTCGACCGCGCTGGGCCTGACGTTCGGTGACCAGGAGAAGGCGCGCAAGCACCTCGAATTCGCCACCAACCGGATCACCGAACTCGGCGAGCTGGCCGCCGAAGGCGCGGGCGAAGCGGACTACCGGACCGCGTACGACGACTTCGCCGCCGACCTGCAGGCCGGCGTCGCCCAGATGTCCGCCGCGGCGACCAGCGACGGCGCCGGCACGCAGGCGCTGTCCGACGTCCGGCTGTGGGCGCGCAACCAGGCGGCGAGGCTGGGCGCGCAGCCGCTCCCGGCCGACGCGGCGCCGGTGTTCGGCGACGTCCGGGATCTGCTGGGCAAGGTCCAGGAGCGCACCAGCGGCCTGGTGGCCCGGATGAACTGCTACCAGATCACCACCGGCACGGCCGACGAGCTGGGCCCGCTCCCGGCGACCGGCGAGTGCACGCAGCGGCCCCTCCCGTCCGCCGGCAGCCAGCCGACGTCGGCCCCGGTCGCGCCCTCGTCGCACGAGAGCACGTCACCGACCGCGACGGGCACGCAGCTGCCGCCGTCGGACGCCGCGGCGACCCCGGGCATCCCCGCGCCGACCGGCGGGGTGACGCCGCCCCCGGTGTTCGGCCAGCCGTCGATGACCTCCCGGCCGCCGGTGACGACCACCACCACACCCCCGCCGCCGCTGGTGTCGATCCCGCCTTTGCTGCCGGGCCTGCCGCCGATCGTGATCGGCTGAGGTCCGGCCCACACCTGCGACGGCGCGGTGGGCGGCTCGCTACGCTGTGCGAAGGACCCGGACGTTCGCAGGGACGTGGCCAGACGTGGGCAGACGTGGAGGCGGTGTGCGTGTCAGCTTGGCGTGGCAGGGATAAGAGTCAGGAGCTGGAACGGCTCGCCGCGCTCGCGGGCGAGGCGTCGGCCGAGGCTGCCCACGCCCGTGTGGTCTCCGAAGCCGCCGAGCCCCCCGCCCCGCCGGCCCCGCCGGACCTGACCGCGGCCGCGTTCTTCGACGTCGACAACACGATGATGATGGGCGCGTCGATCTTCTACTTCGCCCGCGGGCTCGCGGCGCGCAAGTTCTTCACGTCGTCGGACCTGGCCGGGTTCGTCTGGGGCCAGATCAAGTTCCGGCTCGGCGGCCGCGAGAACAAAGAGGACATCAAGACCCACCGCGAGCGCGCACTGTCCTTTGTGGCCGGGCGCACGGTGGCGGAGCTGACGTCGATCAGCGAAGAGATCTACGACGAGCTGATGGCGGACAAGATCTGGTCCGGCACGCGCGCGCTGGCCCAGATGCACCTGGACGCGGGCCAGCGCGTCTGGCTGGTGACGGCCACCCCGATCGAGCTGGCGGCGATCATCTCCCGCCGCCTGGGTCTCACCGGCGCGCTGGGCACGGTCGCGGAGACCCGCGACGGCGTGTACACGGGCCGCCTGGTCGGCGACCTGCTGCACGGCCGCGCGAAGGCGCACGCGGTGCGGGCCCTGGCCTCCCGCGAGGGGCTGAACCTCAAGCGCTGCACGGCTTACTCGGACTCGGCGAACGACATCCCGATGCTGTCGGTGGTGGGCACCGCGGTGGCGGTCAACCCGGACGGCGGCCTGCGGGACGTGGCCCGGGCCCGCGGCTGGGAGATCCGCGACTTCCGGACCGGCCGGAAGGCGGCGAAGATCGGCGTGCCTTCGGTGCTCGGGGCCGGGGCGCTGGCCGGTGCCGTGGCGGCGGGCATGGCCTACCGCCGCCGCTGACTCCGGTACAGCCTGCTGTACCGGCCTTCCGGGTGTCCGCGGGAGTGACCCACCCGCCGCCGACTGGTGTGCTTCGTCCACCGGAAACAGCGGCCTTCCCGAAGGGACAGTGTGGTGGCGACCCGTGTGGACATCGAAGAGGAACGAACCGGCGGCGGCTGGCGGGACGGCATCCGCCGCCGTCCGCTGACGTGGTTCTTCGTCCTGGCCAACCTGCTGAGCTGGGTCGCGTGGGCGCCGTACATCCTGTCGGAGAACGGGCTGGGGGTCCTGCACTTCCGCTTCCCTGAGGTGCTCGGCACCGCGCAGTTCGCCGGTGTCCTGCCCGGCGCCTACCTCGGTCCGATCGGTGCCGCGTTCTTCGTGACCGCGGTCGCCGACGGGCGCACCGGGCTCCGCCGCTGGACCGGGCGGCTGTTCAAGTGGCGGGTCAGCTGGCTCTGGTACGTCGGGGTGGTGCTCAGCGTGCCGGTGTCGCTGACGATCGCCACGGTGGCGTTGTCGGAGCGGAACCCCGTGGTGCCGGCGGTGGCGACGCTGGTGGCCTACGTGCCGGGCCTGATCCTGCAGCTGCTCACGACGGGCCTGGCCGAGGAGCCGGGCTGGCGGGATTTCGCCCTCCCCCGGCTCCAGCAGCGCTACGGGCCGCTGGGTGGCACGCTGATCCTGGGCCCGCTGTGGGGTGTGTGGCACCTGCCCCTGTTCTTCACCGAGTGGGGCGGCTGGCCGGACGTCACCTGGCTGACGCCGCTGGAGTTCATCGCCACCTGCGTCACGTTCAGCATCATCATGACGTGGGTGTTCAACCGCACCGGCCAGAGCCTGCCGCTGGCGATGCTGCTGCACACGAGCGTGAACAACTTCTTCTCGCTGGCGTGGTCGGAGATGTTCCCCGGCCTGTCGATCCACGACACGACGGACGCGTTCCTGCTGGCCTCGACCGCGGTGGCGCTCGTGCTGCTCGTCGCGACCCGGTGCCGCCTCGGCTACCGGCCGACCACGCCGGTGCCCCTGAGGTAGTGCAGCACCGCCGTCACCCGGCGGTCGGCCCGGTCGGCCGGCGCGAGGTCGAGTTTCGCGAAGATGCTGCGGATGTGCTTGTGCACGGCGCCGTCGGTGACGACGAGCCGTTCGGCGATCGCGCTGTTGCCCAGGCCTTCGGCCATCAGCGCCAGCACTTCGCGCTCTCGCGCGCTGAGCCGCTCGAGCCGGTTGTCCGGGCGGCTGCGCGTCAGCAGCTGGGCGACGACTTCCGGATCGATGGCCGTGCCGCCGTCCACGATCCGGTGCAGGGCGTCGAGGAACTCCTCGACCCGGCCGACGCGCTCCTTGAGCAAGTAGCCGAGCCGGGCGCCGCCGTCGGTGAACAGCTCGGTGGCGAACGCCTGCTCCACGTAGGCGGAGAGCACGAGCACAGCGAGCCCTGGCTGCCGGCGGCGGGCCTCGACGGCCGCCGTGATCCCCTCGTCGGTGTGCGTCGGCGGCATCCGGACGTCCACAATGGCCAGATCCGGCGCGTGTTCGTCCACCGCGGCCAGGAAGTCGTCGGCGTTGGCCACGGCGGCCCGCACGTCGACCCCCTCGGCACGCAGCAGCATCGCAACGCCCTCGCGCAGCAGCAGGTCGTCCTCGGCGATCACGATCCGCACGGCAGGCTCACCACCAGGGTCGTCGGTCCGCCGGCCGGGCTGGCCAGCGCGAACGTCCCGTCGTGGGCTTCGACGCGGCGCCGGATGCCGGTGAGCCCGGAGCCGGTTTCCTCGTCCGCCCCGCCGCGGCCGTCGTCGGTGATCTCCACGCGCACCCGGTCGCGGTCGTGGCGGAGCCGGACCGTGGCTGCCTTCGCCCCGCTGTGCTTGGCGACGTTGGTGAGCGCCTCGGCGACCACGAAGTAGGCGGTCACCTCGACCGAGACCGCGGACCTGCCGGGCAGATCGGCATCGATCCGGCAGGTCACCGGGCAGTCGGCGGCCAGCGCGCTGAGCGCGTCCGGGAGGCTGCGTTCGGTCAGCACCGGCGGCAGGATGCTGCGCACGACCCCGCGCAGTTCGGCGAGCGCCTGCTCGCCGGCGTCCTGGGCCCGCCCGAGGATCTCCTCGGCGGCGGCGGGATCCCGCGCCAGCGCCCGCTTCGCCGCACCCAGCAGCACGTTCACCGCGACGAGCCGGTTCTGCGTGCCGTCGTGCAAAGACCGTTCGATCCGGCGCAGTTCGACGGCGTGGGCGTCCAGAGCGGCCGCGCGCGTGGCGGTGAGCTCGGCCACGCGCAACGCGAGGTCGGTCCCGCGGTCCGGCGCCAGCAGCCGCAGGCCCGGCCACGCCTGGCACCGGGCCAGCAGCGGCATGACCAGCACCGAGACGACCAGCGTCGCGAGGCCGAACAGGCAGACCAGAACGGCGTCGCCCCAGTCCGTCGCCGTGAAGAACCCCTGAGCCGGAGTGGCGTCGCCCGGCGAGACGAACCACCACCACGCCGGGAACGACGCGTCGTGCATGACGTCGACGGCCAGGGTGAGGGCGGTCAGGCTGAGGAGCAACCCCAGGGTGCTGTGGCAGACGAGCCAGCCCAGTTCGCGCCGGAAGGAGGGCTGGGCGAGGGCGGCACGCAGTTTCCGCGGCACCGGTGGCGGGCGGAGGACCTCCAGCCGCGTCCGCTCCCGATCGGCGACGGTGCGCACCAAGCGCAGGGCAGTGGGCACCAGCAGGATGCCGACTCCGGCCACGCACAGCGCCGCGGTGCCGAGCAGCCACAGCGAGGCGGCGACCGCCAGCACGGCGGTGCCCATGCCCACGACGAGCCGCTCCAACGCGTCCAGCGCGGCACGAGCGCGGACGACCAGGTGCCACGGACGGGCGTCCTCGGTGGACATCCCGGAGAGGATAGAGCACCGGGCCGGGGGTGGTTCAGCCGCGGAAGACCGACTTCCGCTGCGAAAGCCGCCGGTACAGCGTCTGCTGGATGGACTCCCGCACCTGGTCGGTCAGCTGGAACACCAGCATCGGGTCGTCGACGGCGTCCGGGCCGTAGGAATCCGTCGCGATCGGCTCGCCGAACTCGATGCTCCACTTGGTCGGCAGCGGGACCGCGCCCAGCAGGCCCAGCATCGGGAAGAACGGCGTCACCGGGAAGTACGGCAGCCCCAGCATGCGGGCCAGCACCTTGATGTCACCGAGCTTCGGGTAGATCTCCTCGGCACCGATCACCGACACCGGGATGATCGGCACGCCGGCGCGCAGCGCGGCCGACACGAACCCGCCGCGGCCGAAGCGCTGCAGCTTGTAGCGCGAAGCGAACGGCTTGCCGACGCCCTTGAAGCCCTCCGGCCACACCCCGACCAGCTCGCCCTTGCGCAGCAAGCGCTCGGCGTCCGCGTGGCAGGCCAGCGTCTGGCCGGACTTGCGGGCGAACGACCCCACCAGCGGCACCTGGAACACCAGGTCCGCGCCGAGGCCGCGCAGGTGCCGGCCGCCGGTCTCGTCGTGGACCGCCACCGCCGTCATCAGGGAGTCGAGCGGGATCGTGCCCGAGTGGTTGGACACCAGCAGCGCGCCACCGGCCGCCGGGAGGTTCTCGACACCGTGGGTGTCGACGCGGAACCACTTCTTGTACAGCGCGCGCAGCGGCGGCAGGAACACCGCCTCGGTGAGCTCGGCGTCGAAGCCGAACTCGTCGACCGTGTAGTCACCGGTCAGCCGGTCGCGGATGAAGCCGAGTGCGGAGCGGGCCGCATCCGAAAGTGACTCTTCGAACGAGGGCTCGTCCGGTGCCGTCCGCTCGATGCCACCGGGGAAGGCGACGACCGGCGCATCCGCCCGGGCTGCTTCCTCTTCGCGCAGGTCGCGCTCCGCCGTCACCGCCTCGGGCTTCTCCCGGCCCGGTCCGTGCAGGGGGATGACCTGCGCCTCGGCACCGCCCACCGTTCCCGCCTCGCTTCCGAAGTCGTCCCAGTCGTGCAGCCTGGTCACCGGCTCGCCTGCCCCGTCGCGGCGGCGACGAGCACCTTGCCGGCCAGTCCGGCCAGCTTGCCGCCGTCGAGCACCGGGCGGAGCCCGCGTCCCACGATGTAGTCGTCGAACGCCTCACGCGTGGTCCACCGCGGGGTGTAGCCGAACTCCTGCTTCAGCTTGGCGATGTCGACGACCCGGCCGAAGTTCAGCAGCCGGACCTGGTCGGCGGAGAAGTCCACGACGCGAGCGCCGCGCAGGACCTTGCCGACCGACGGCACCACGCTCCGCGGCATCGGCAGCTCGACCCGGCCGGCTCGCCGGATCGCCTGCGAGAGGGTGAGTACCCCCTCCGCACCGACGTTGAACACGCCGGGTTTGTCGGTCAAGGTCGCCCGTTCCAGCACGGACAACGCGTCGGACGAGTGCAGCAGCTGGATGCGCGCGTCGTAGCCGAAGACCGTCGGCACCACCGGCAGCGCGAAGTAGCGCGCGAGGACGGTGTCGGTCTCGGGGCCGATGATGTTGGCGAAGCGGAACAGCGTCGTGGTGATGTCCGGGCGGCGGCGCACCAGGCCGCGCACGTACCCCTCCATCTCGACGGCGTCCTTCGCGTACCCGCTGGTCGAGGTGGGGATGAGCTCGGAGTCCTCGGTGAACACCGCCTGCGAGCGGGCGCCGGCGCCGTAGACGGCCGCCGTCGACTTGACCACCAGTTTCCGGACCAGCGGGGACCGCTGGCAGGCGGCGAGCAGCCGCATGGTGCCGATGACGTTGACTTCCTTGATCGCCGTGCGGCGGCCCGGCCCGGCCGGGTGCGCGGTGCAGGACGCGTGCACCACCGTGTCGACCGCGGCTGTGCTGATCACCTTGGCGATCAGCGGGTTCCTGATGTCCGCGCGGACGAACTCCGCGTGGCCCATGCGCTGCAGGACCGCCTTGTCCGGCGGGACCGTGTCGACACCGATGACCCGTTCGAAGTCGGGGTTGTTGCCCAGCCGGGCGAGCAGTTTCCCGCCCAGTTCCCCGGCGACCCCGGTGACGAGCACGATGTTCGACGGCATGCGACTCCCTGCGGCGTAGGGCAAGTGGGGGGTGGACGGTCACCCGAGGCGCGCGAACCTGCACTCACTGGAAGCATCGCGCGGACGCCGTTGAGATGTTACCGCTCTTCAGTGGTAGCTCAGGGGTGTCTCACGTGCTATTAACACCGGTTTCCCCGGAAAGCGACGAACGCCTCACTCGAACGGGCGGACGTGCCCACCACATGGACGTGGCCCGTCCAGAGACTGGACGGGCCACGCTCACGCTCAGCAGGTCTTACTTGCCGGCCTTGCGACGCTGCACTCGCGTGCGGCGAAGCAGCTTGCGGTGCTTCTTCTTCGACATGCGCTTGCGGCGCTTCTTGATCACAGAGCCCATGGGCGCTCCTTAGGTCGACGTCGGTCACGCTGCCCGGCGCAGCGTCCAACGGGTGGAGCGCACAGGCACGAGCGGTTTTCCAGGTTACCCGTCACCCGTGGCGGGCCGGTCGGCGGGCACGTCGTAGCGCTGCGCGCCGCTGGCCACGGCGTGCCCGAGCCGGTTCAGCCCACGTCGTAGTAGGCACCCTGGAGGTACTCGTGCACTGCTTTCTCCGGCACCCGGAAGGACTTCCCGACCCTGACGGCGGGCAGCTCACCCGAGTGCACGAGACGGTAGACGGTCATCTTGGAGACCCGCATCAGCGTGGCCACTTCGGCGACCGTCAAGAACTGGACCTGCCCGACGGCGGGCAAATCCTCCTTTTTGTTCGGCGACATGTTTACCGCGTCCTTCGACACGTGTCGCGCCACGAGGCTTCCCCACCTGTGGTATCGACACGCACGTGCTCTATCGAGAGTAGCGGGACTGGTGGGACTAATGCGACGCCTGTCACCGAGATGGGCTCCTACCAGCGCTAACGCACAAGCACCCGCGCGTGCAAGACCCCGGCGATCGCCCTTTCCGGGGAAATCAGTCCTCGTCGTGGGCCTTCCCGAGCTCCACGGAGCGGTCCTTCGCGGCCTCGATGGCGGCCAGCAGCGCGGCGCGGACGCCGTGCTTCTCGAGCTCGCGGATGGCGTTGATGGTCGTCCCGGCCGGCGACGTCACGGCCTCGCGCAGCAGCACGGGGTGCTCGTCGGATTCGGCGAGCATCTTCGCCGCGCCGACGGCCGACTGGATGATCAGCTGCCCGGCGAGCGCCCGCGGCAGGCCCAGCAGGATCCCGGCGTCGATCATGGCTTCGACCAGGTAGAAGAAGTAGGCGGGCCCGGACCCGGACAGCGCGGTGACGGCGTCCTGCTGGCCTTCCGGCACCTCGACGACCTGCCCCACGTGCGAGAGCAGGTCCCGCACCACGGCGAGGTGCTCGGCGGTGGCGTACCGCCCGGCGGAGATGGCGCTCATGGCCTCGTTGACGAGCATCGGCGTGTTCGGCATGACCCGCACGACGGGAACGCCCTCGGCGAGCCGCCGTTCGTAGAGCGAGGTGGGCAGCCCGGCGCAGAGCGAGACGACGAGCGAAGACGGCCCGAGCAGCGGCGCGAGTTCATCGAGAACGGGCTCGATGTCCTGCGGCTTGACGGCGACCACCAGGACGTCGGCCCGCTTGGCGGCTTCCTCGACCTCGACGCCCCGGATGCCGTAGCGGCTGGTCAGTTCTTCGACGCGCGCCGGGTACCGCTCGGTGAAGAGGAGGTCGCCTGCTTCGTGGCCGCCGTGCAGCAGCCCCGACAGCAACGCCTCACCGATCTTGCCCGCACCCAGCACCGCGATGACCGTCATGGACCCAAGCGTGCCAAACCGGCCGGGGGCGCCGAGTGCCGGGGCGAGGTCGCGGAGCGGGGCGGGCGGCGAGGCGCACCGGACCGCTCGGGACGGGGTGGAGCGCGCCGCCGAGGGCGCCCGGTACCAAAGCGAGAGGTGGCAAGCGGGAGGCCGCCCGAACGAGGGCGAACGCGCGCGCTCGCCGAGGGCGCCCGGCCCGAAGCGAGGTGGCGAAGCGGGCAAGCGGGGCACACCGGGCCGCTCGGACGGCCAAGCGGGCGCCCGCACCGCGACCGGGCCCACTACCGGAGCATGGCGAAGCCGCTCAGCGGGCAAGCGGGGCGCGCCTGGCCGCTCGAACGGCCAAGCGTGCGCCCGCACCGCGACCGACGACCGGCCCACTACCGGAACATGGCAAAGCCGCTCAGCGGGCAACCGGGCCGGCGAGCGCCCCACGTGCCCACCAGAACCGCCGCAACCAGGGCTCAGCCGCCCGGTGCCGGGGCCAAGCCCAGCTGCCGGGCCTGGCACACCAGCCGCCCCTGGGCATCCACCACCGTTGCGTCCGAGTCGAACCACGACTCGTGCACCGACCTCGACTCCACCACCACCCGCAGCCAGCCCGGGGCCGGGCGCGTGCGCAGCAGGGCCGTCAACTGGACCGTCGGTGCCCAGCCGATGCGGCCGAGGTTCATCACCACCGGCGGGTTCACGTCGGAGGCCAGCAGCGAAAAGTACGGGTCGACCAGGCTGTGCCGCGGCCGGACCCACAGCCGCATCCGGGGCGGCTCGCCCGTGCGGCCCGTCAGGTAGCCGGCGGTCGCCGGATCCAGCCGGACCTCGCACCCCTTGGCCAGGTTGAACGGCCCTTCGGTGCTCTCCGCCATCGCCAGCGCCCCGGGCGGCGGCTCGGCCGGCATCGACGGCACGTCGGTCCACTCCGGGCGGCGCATCGGGAGCCGTCCCGTCGTCACCCTGGCCTCGACGCAGCTGCGGCCGCGCTGCTCCAGCCGGACCTCGACCACCGTCGCGCGGCGGCCGACCTTGCGGACGTCCGTGCGCAGCAGCACCGGGCCGAGCGCGGGCGCGTGCAGGAACTCCGCGCTGACGACCAGCGGCTCCGCGTGCGGCTCACCGCGCTCGTGCAGGGCGGCGATCGCCGCCCGGGCCAGCAGGGCGAGCAGGAAACCCCCGTGCGGATGGGACCCGATGGCCCATTCCGCACGCAGCACCGCGGTGAAGGTGCCGTCCCCCAGCGACCGCGCCGCACTCGCCGTGTCGAAGGACACGGCGGTGCCGTCCAATCCGCTCACGAACGGTCCGTGCCATTTCGGGAATCGGGGCAGGTGACGAGCAACGAGAGCGACGGTTTCACGGTCCGAACTTTACGGGTTGTACCGGCGGAAATGCACTCGGGAGCAGCTACGCCCGGCGCGGTTATTGCCCGAGGTGGAACCGCGCGAACAACAACGCCTCGGCCAGATCGCGGACGCGCTGGGCCGCGGTGACGGCGTGCCGGGTGTTGATCTCCAGCACGATCTGCCCGGCGAAACCGTTGCTGACCAGCTTCTCGAGCAGTTCGGCGCAGGGCTGGCCGCCGCGCCCGGGTACCAGGTGTTCGTCCTTCGGGACGCCGGTGCCGTCGGCCAGGTGGACGTGCGAGAGACCGTCACCCATCCGCTGGGCCAGCGCCAGCGCGTCCATCTCGGCTGCCGCTGTGTGGGACAGGTCGAGCGTGTAGTGCCGGAACCCGACGTCCGTCGGATCGATCGACGGCCGGAACGCGGACACGCGCGAATTCTTCGAACCACCCGGCGGCCGGACCTTGAACATGTTTTCCACGGCGATTTCGACACCGCTCGACTCCTCCAGTTCGGCGACCAGATCGCCGAACGCATCGCCGTACCGGCGTTGCCAGCGGAACGGCGGGTGCACCACCACCGTGCGCGCGCCGAGCTCGAGGGCGGCGTCGACCGACATCCGCAATCGCACGACCGGATCCGGCGACCAGATCCGCTGGGTGATCAGCAGTGACGGCGAGTGCACCGACAGCACGGGCACGCCGGTGCGCCGCGACCAGCGCCGCAGCGCGGTGACGTCCTGGCTGACCGGGTCGGCCCAGACCATCACCTCGACGCCGTCGTAGCCGAGTTCGGCGGCCAGCTCGAAGGCCGTCCCCGCCTTGAGGGGCCACACGGACGCCGTGCTGAGTCCGACGGGGACCGGCTGCTCGTCTGTCACGCGCGCCATCCTGCCTCGCCCGCGGTGGGTGGGCGGCGCCGCCGGGCCGCTAACGGGACGCGGATCACCGCGCCCCGGGCACCTCAGCGGCCGACGAGCAGCAACGCCGCCGGCGACACCGTCACCACCAGGCCCACCAGCACCGCCAGCACCGTGGTCTGCAGGTCTTCCGCGCGGCGGATCTTCCGCACGATCCAGACCAGCGCGACGACCACCAGCAGGGCGGCGATCAGCGCGGCGGCCGGGATGTTCACCCACAGCCAGTTGAAGCCGAGCCAGACGGCGGCCCCGCCGACGACGCCCATCGCCAGCTGGCCGGCCAGTGCCAGCCACTGCTTGCCGGGCGAAGCCGCGGGTTCCGGCTCCGCGACCGGCTCGGGCGCGTCGTCGTACTCGTCGTCTTCGTAGCCTTCGCCCTGCTCGTAGGCGTAGTCGTCCTGCTCGAAGTCCGGGCCGTCCGCGGGGTAGCCGTCGTCGGCGAACTCGCGCTCGTAGGGCGCGAGGTCCTCCGGGATCGGTGCCCGCGAGGCCCGGTCGCCGGGCGCGAACGGCATCGGCGGCGGGTACGCGCCGGTCGGCGGACCCTCGTCGTAGGCGGCCTGGTAGCCGCTGTTCTCCGGGGCGAAGCCGTCGGGCTCGAAGTCGTCCTCGGGGTAGCCGTCGTCCGGGGCGTCGGTGGGCACCACCGGCATGACGCCGATCTCGGTGTCCTCCATCTGCTCCTTCTGCCGCCGCTTGCGCCAGTTCGCCAGGCCCGCGGGCGAGGACGGCATGGGCGGCTCGGGCTTCTTGCCCTTCTTCGGCGCCGGCGGGGCAGGCGGCTCGTCGTCGGGGACCGCCGAGAACTGCTCGGTGTGGTCCTCGCGCTTCGGCTCCGGGCGGCGCGCCGGGGCGCGGCGCGGGCGGCCGGGTGCGGCGGGCGGCGTCGCGAACGTTCCGCTGGCCATCGGGGGGCCCGGCGGGACGTCGATCTCGGCGTCCGGGGTGCCGTTGAGGCCGTCGAGCCGGGCCGACAGCGGGCCGGCGGGCGGCGGGGGCGTCGGCAGCTGCTGCGACGGCTGGGGCGGCACCGGGAGCTGCGGGGACGGCGGTGGCGGGCCGGGGCGGCGGCGGACCGGCGGGACGGCCCGGGTCTCCTCGGCCGACGGCGGGGTCGGCAGCTGCTGCGACGGCTGCGGCGGCACCGGGAGCTGCTGGGACGGCGGCGGCGGGGGCTGGCGACGCGGCGCGGCACGCGGCGGCACCGGCAGCTGGGCCGACTCCGGCGGCCGCGGCTTCACGGGCTCCGGCGCGGCCGGGCGCGAAAACTGGCCCGATTCCTGTGGCGGCCGGGCGAACTGGCCGGACTCCTGCGGGACCGGGCGGGCGTACTGGCCGGACTCGGCACCGCCGGGGGCGGGCCGCGCCGGGGGCGGCGGCACCGGCCGGGGCAGCGGCTGGGAGTCCTGCGGCACCGCGCGGGGCGCGGGCGGCGGCGGGGACGGCGGCTCGGCGCGACGCCGTCCGGCGGGGCGCGCGGGGGGTGCCGGCGGGGGCGGCGCGCCCTCGGACGCCACCCGGTCGATGATCGCCTGCGGGCCGGTGTCGCTCACGCCCGGCCGCCGGTGCGAACCGGTGGCGCCGGGCGGGGCTTCCGGGGTGGCGGGTTCGTCGTCGTCATCGACGGCGCGCCGACGGCGACGGCGTCCGCCGTCGACCTGGGCACCGTGCTGGGCGAGCAGCTCAGCCACGGTCTTCTGCGGCTGGTCGCCTCCGGTCTGGTCCGTCATACCTGGTGATCCCCTGCGCGCACCGAGTTACTGTCGGCACCTCGCGGAGTGGTACCCGACGGCCCACCGGCGGCGCCGCGCGCGCTGTACACCGACCTGTGCATGTCCGTCACCTCTCCACCGTGCCCGTTATCCGTCCGGGAAGTCCAGCCGCGTGCTTTCACCGGTCCTCCTGTGCGCCGAAGCGCCCCACGAGGGCGGCTCCAGTCTCATCCGCGCCGTTCGAATGGTCCAGCCGCCGCAGGATGACACCCTCTCGCAGAGCCCACGGGCAGATCTCGAGTTCCGGCACACCGAGCGCCCGCATCGTCGCCTGCGCGACGAGCGCACCCGCCACGAGCTGGTGCGATCGGCTCGAGCTGACGCCCTCGAGCTGCGCGAGGTCGGCCGAGGGCATCCGCGAAACGAAGGCCAGGAGCTGGCGCAATGCGGTGTCGGTGAGCGTACGTCGGACGCGCGGTCCCGCCGCCGAGGGGGCGGCGCCGGTCAGCCGGGCGAGGGAGCGGAACGTCTTCGACGTCGCCACGACCCGATCGGGTTCACCCCATTTGGTGACTTTGCGCGCGAGGTCGGCGAGCTGGTCGTCCAGCCACGCGGACGTCGCGACGAGTTCCGAGCGCGTCGGCGGGTCGTGCTTGAAGCGGGTGCGCGTGGTGCGGCCGGCGCCCAGGGGCAGCGATTCGGCCAGCACCGGCTCCTCGTCGCGGCCCATCGCGACCTCGAGCGAGCCGCCGCCGATGTCGAGCACCAGCAGCTGCCCGGCCGACCAGCCGTACCAGCGGCGGACGGCGAGGAACGTGAGCCTCGCTTCGTCGGTACCCGAAAGGACCTGCAGGTCGACGCCGGTCTTGTCGGTCACGCGGGCCAGCACCTTGGCGGAGTTCTTCGCTTCGCGGACCGCGGACGTGGCGAACGCCATCAGCTCTTCGCAGCCGAGCCGCGCGGCGGACTCCTTCGCGGATTCGACCGCGGTCACCAGCTCGTCGGCACCGGCCTTGGAGAGCTCGCCGCCGGGGGTGATCTGCTCGGCCAGCCGCAGCACGGTCTTCTCGGAATGCATCGGCGTCGGGTGGGCGCCCCGATGGGCATCGACCACGAGCAGGTGGACGGTGTTGGAACCGACGTCGAGTACCCCTAGGCGCACGGGGGTCCAGGGTACCGGGCCCAGCGTCAGGTCTCGAACATGTAACCAACAACACTCGGTGCGGTACCGCCCCGGCGCGCCTCCGCGGCGGCCGAAACCGGGCGATACCGCACCGGAATGCCGTTTACGTCTCGAACTTGTAGCCCAGGCCGCGAACCGTGACGAGGTGCCGCGGCGAGCCCGGGTCGGGTTCGATCTTCGAGCGGAGCCGCTTCACGTGGACGTCGAGCGTCTTCGTGTCGCCGACGTAGTCCGCGCCCCACACCCGGTCGATCAGCTGCCCGCGCGTCAGCACGCGGCCGACGTTGCGGAGCAGGTACTCGAGCAGGTCGAACTCCTTGAGCGGGAGCGACACGTCGGCGCCGTCGACGGTCACGACGTGCCGCTCGACGTCCATCCGGACCGGGCCGGCCGAGAGGACCAGCGGGGCCAGCTCGCCCTCCGAGCCGGGCTCGCCGCCGCGGCGCAGGACCGCGCGGACCCGGGCGATCAGCTCGCGGGCCGAGTACGGCTTGGTGACGTAGTCGTCCGCGCCCAGCTCCAGGCCCACGACCTTGTCGATCTCGCTGTCGCGCGCGGTCACCATGATGACCGGCACGGCGGAGCGCTGGCGCAGCTGCTTGCAGACGTCGGTGCCGCTCATCCCGGGCAGCATCAGGTCGAGCAGCACGATGTCGGCGCCGTTGCGGTCGAACTCCTCCAGCGCGGCCTGGCCGGTGCCGGCCACGGCGGCGGTGAACCCTTCCTTGCGCAGCAGGAAGGCGAGGGGGTCGGCGAACGACTCCTCGTCCTCGACGATGAGAACCCTGGTCACAGGTTTCCTCCATGATCTGGGCTGTCCTGCCCGGTAACCACGAGCCTGGGGGTGCGCTCGGGGGTCTTCTCCTGCCGCGGTGCCGGCGAGGTCTTGGCCGCCCGCGCCGGCTCGGTGGCCGGTTCGGGGCGGACGTGCGCGGGGATGCGCAGGGTGAACGTCGAGCCGGTGCCCGGACGGCTCCACAGCCCGACCGAGCCGCCGTGGTTGGCCGCCACGTGCTTGACGATCGCCAGGCCGAGGCCGGTGCCGCCGGTGGCGCGGGAGCGGGCCTTGTCGGCGCGGTAGAAGCGCTCGAACACGCGCTGCTGCTCGTCCTCGGCGATGCCGATGCCGCGGTCGGTGACGGCGATCTCGACCATGCCGTCGGCGAGCCGCCGGGAGATCGACACCGGGCTGCCGGCCGGCGAGTACGCGACGGCGTTCTCCAGCAGGTTCGACAGCGCGGTGACCAGCAGCGTGCGGTCGCCCTCGACGAGCAGGCCGCTGGGGTGGTCGGTGGTGATGCCGATGTCCGCGGACTCGGCCGAAAGCGTGGTCCGGCCGAGCGCCTCGCGGACGACGGCGTCGACCTCGACGACGTTGAGGTCGGGCAGCCGTTCGGCGCCCTGCAGCCGCGACAGCGCGATCAGCTCGGTGACGAGCTGGCCGAGCCGGGTGGACTCGCGCAGGATCTTGCCGCCGAAGCGGCGGACCTCGGCGACGTCCTCGGCGGCGTCGAGCACCGCCTCGGTGAGCAGCGCGATCGCGCCGACCGGGGTCTTGAGCTCGTGGCTGACGTTGGCGACGAAGTCGCGGCGCACGGCCTCCAGCCGGATGGCTTCGGAGTGGTCGATGGCCTCGACGACGGTGAAGCCGTCGCCCAGCGGCCGGACCTGGCCGAGCACCGCTTCCGGCTGGCGGCCACGCGCTTCGAGCGGCGAAAGGTCGATTTCCAGCGGTTCGTCGGTTTCGACGACCTGCTCGGCGGCCTTGCGGGCCCGCGGGTCGGCCTGGTTGACCTTCACCAGCCCCAGCTCGTACGCGCGCGGGTTGTGCAGCACCATGTCGCCGAACCGGTTGAGCACGACGACACCGTTGTTGGACGACCGGACCAGCCGCTCGAGGAGTTCCGCGACGGTCGGGCCCGGCGGCCGGGCCTCTTCCCGGCGGGTGCGCACCCGCGCCAGGAAGTAGCCGGCCACCGCACCGGCCACCAGTGCGCCGATGGCCAGTGCGAGTGAAACAGGCGTGGTCACGGGCCGATCGTAAGCTGAGAAGTGGCCCTTCGGCCTAGCGTTGTCCGCCTTGTCGTGAGCACCGCGACACCTGCGGAGGACATGTTCGCCGGGGCTTCAGGCGGCGTTCACCCGATCGATTCCCCGGCGAGACATTCCGGGCGAATTCACCCGAGCGCCGCCAGGTCTTCGGCGGTGAGCTCCAGCGTCGCCGCGGCGACGTTCTGCTCGAGGTGCGCGACGTCGCCGGTGCCGGGGATGGCGAGCACGTGCGGTCCTTGGTGGAGGGTCCACGCGAGCCGCACCTGCGCCGGGGTGGCGTCGTGGCGGCGCGCGACTTCGGCCACCCGCGCGTCCTCCCCCGTCCCGCTGGCGACGGCGAAGAAGGGCACGAAGGCGATCCCCCGCTCGGCGCACATCCGGACGAGTTCGTCGTCCTCGCGACGGGCGGTCAGGCCGTACTGGTTCTGGACGCAGACGACGGGCGCGATCGCGAGGGCCTCGGTGAGGTGCTCCGGGCCGACGTTGGAGATGCCCAGCTCGCGGATCAGCCCGGCTTCGCGCAGTTCGGCGAGCGCGCCGAAACCGTCGGCGAGCGAGCCGGTGCCGCGGTCGAGGGCCTGGCCGATCCGGTAGTTGACGACGTCGAGGTGGTCGAGGCCCAGCTCGCGCAGGTTCTCTTCGACCTGGGCGCGCAGCTGCTCCGGGCGGGCCGTGTGGAAGGTGCCCTCGAAGTCGCGGCCCGGCCCGACCTTGGTGGTGATGACCAGGTCGTCGTACGGCGAGAGCGCGCTGTTGATGAGTTCGTTCGCCGAGCGCGGGCCGGCGAAGTAGAACGCGGCGGTGTCGATGTGGTTCACGCCGAGCTCGACGGCGCGGCGCAGCACGGACAGGGAAGTTTCGCGGGCGCGGATGCCGCCGTCCGAAGTGGACATCAGGCGCATGGCGCCGAACCCGAGGCGGTTGACTTCGAAGGAGCCGAGCTTCCAGGTGCCCGCCGCGGCGGCGGGGAGCGTGTTCGTGGTCATGGCACCAGCCTTCCGGCGCAGCCCGCGTGACCACCGGGTTTGGCAGCTTGCTGCCACACTGGAACACGTGGAAAAGGTGACTGACGTCGTCATGGTGCGCGGCGAAGCGGAGCTGTTCGAGCGGACGGCCCACCTCTTCGAGCTCGCGACCGAGGTTTCGTGCGCGGCCCGCGACCTGCACACGTGGTCGGTGGCGCACCCGAGCGCGCCCGAACGCGAGCAGTCGGTGCGCGGGATGACCCTGCGCAAGATCTACCTGCCGGGCGTGCTGTTCGACCCCGCGCTGGCCGGCCACCTGCGGCAGATCGCCGCGCACGGCGCCCGGATCCGGATCACCGAACGCGAGATCAACGAGACGATCCTGCTCGACCGGCGCTTCGCGATCGTGGCCGGCGACCACGTCGGCGGCGTCCGCGGCTACACGGTGATCAGCAACCCGGACCTGGTCCAGGGCATCCAGTCGCTGTTCGAAGCGGCCTGGGACGCCGCGACCGACCTCGAGTCCTACCAGGCGCGGTTCACCGAGCTGGGCGCGCGGGAGATCCTGGAGCAGCTGGCGTCGGGCTGCAAGGACGAGACGGCGGCCCGGGTCCTCGGCCTCAGCCTGCGCACCTACCGGCGCCGGGTGGCGGAGCTGATGGAGCTGCTGGGCGCGTCGTCGCGGTTCCAGGCCGGGGCCCGGGCCCGCGAAGCCGGGCTCCTGTGAGGCGGGCGCTGCCGGCACTGGTCCTGCTGACGTCCGCATGCACGGTGACCGGCACGGCGGTGCCGGTCGGCGGCAACCTGGCGCTGGTCGACGCCCGGCGGACGGGCGCCGCCCTCGACGCGGTGAAGACGGCCGCCGAGGCGGTGTTCAGCTACGACTCGGCGAGCCCGGGCGCCTTCGACCAGGCCGTCGCGGCGAACGTCACCGGCGCGGCGAAGGACCAGCTGACGCGGTTGTTCGACCAGATCCGGAAGAGCCCGCAACCGGTGCACCTGGTCACGCGGGTGCGGCAGGCGGCCGCGCTCGAGTTCACCGGCGACAAGGTCCGGGACCTGGCCGTGCTGCAGCAGGACAGTGCTGGAGCAGAACGGGGCGCCACCAAGGGCCTGGCCACGGTCGCGTTCACCGCGGTCCGGGAAGGCGGGCGCTGGCGGCTCTCCGACATCGCGGTGAATCCGGCGCAACCGGCGCCGGCACCGCAGCCGGACGACGGCAGCACGGGTGGGACGCGCGACTCCGCGCTGGCGGGCGCCCGCGCGGCGGCCGGCGCGCTGTTCACGACCGACAGCACCGATCCGGAAGGCAGCTACGCGCGAGCCGAAGCGGTCACGGCCGGGGCGCTGGCGGACGACTACCGCGCGAAGAAGGCGTCCTACGTCGAGGCGATCCGCCGGAGCGGCACGAAGGTCGCGCTCGGCCCGGACCCGATGGCCGGGGTCGTCGCGCTCACCGGCGGGCGGGCGATCGTGTTGTTCTTCACGACGCTGCAGGTCACCGACGCGGCGGGAAAGGCGACCAGCCGCCCCTTCACGACCGAACTGGACGTCGTCCGGGAAGGGGCAGGCTGGAAGGTGACCGGTGTCCGGCCGGTCACCGCGGCCTAGCTCAGCGGCCCTGGTTCGCCACCGCGGCGGCGGCTTCCTTGGCAGCGTCGGGGTCGAGGTACTCGCCGCCCGGCTTCACCGGCCGCAGGTCCTCGGTGAGGTCGTAGCGCAGCGGGATGCCCGTCGGGATGTTCAACCCCGCGATGTCGGCGTCGGAGATGCCGTCGAGGTGCTTGACCAGCGCGCGCAGCGAGTTGCCGTGCGCAGCCACCAGCACCGTCTTGCCCGCGCGCAGGTCCGGCACGATCTCGGACTCCCAGTACGGCAGCAGCCGCTCCACGACGTCCTTCAGGCACTCGGTCAGCGGGGCCTGGTCGCCGAGGCCGGCGTAGCGGGCGTCGCCCGCCTGGCTCCACTTGTCCTTCGGGTCGATCGCCGGCGGCGGGGTGTCGTACGAGCGGCGCCAGAGCATGAACTGCTCCTCGCCGAACTCGTTCAGGGTCTGCTTCTTGTCCTTGCCCTGCAGTGCGCCGTAGTGGCGCTCGTTGAGGCGCCAGTCGCGCTTCACCGGGATCCAGTGCCGGTCGGCGGCGTCCAGCGCGATGTTCGCGGTGGAGATCGCGCGGCGCAGCAGCGAGGTGTGCACCACGTCCGGGAGCAGCCCGGCGTCGGCCAGCAGCCGGCCGCCCTGGCGGGCTTCGCTCTCGCCCTGTTCCGAAAGCGGTACGTCCACCCAGCCGGTGAACAGGTTTTCCGCGTTCCACGTGCTCTGCCCGTGCCGCAGCAGCACCAACGTCCCAATCTCGGCCATAGCCCACAGCCTGCCAGAACGCACCACGCAACCGACTGGTGACCTCCGCCGCAGCGTCTGTCCTACCCAGAGTGTGTTACTCGGAAGTAACACCTCACTCTTCGACAAGTCCGCCTGCCAACAACGCGCAAAATTCCGGCGGCGGACTGCACACTGTTATCGACATTGTGAAAATTCACTCGAACGGGCTAGCCAGTAGCCTTGTGATTACCGGGCGGGATCTGACAGGTTGGCTACGTCCCGAGCGGCCGGATTCCACGCACTCCCCGGCCGGATTCGGGCATTGACCGCGGCTCGTCTCCCCCTGCCGAGCCGCGGCCCGCCGGCCCCGTTGGCACCCCCCTCGTCACCGGGTCCTGATCGGCGGGAACTTCAGCGGGGCGGCTCGAGATCGCGACTCCCCCTCCCTCGAGCCGTCCCGCCTGTTCCGCTCAGGTCTCGCTCGGTGCCGGCGCCGGTTCCGGCGCGGGCGTCCGGCGACGGCGGTGGAGCCACCAGCCGAGCCAGCCCAGTGGCACCAGGAACAGCAGGAACGGCGCGAGCGCGCCCAGCACGGTCAGCAGGCCGCCGCCGAAGATGAGGAACGCGTGCCAGCCGCCGGCCAGCCCGCCGAGGAACCCGCTGTGGTCCTCACCCGGCGGCGGAGGTGCGGCGACGTTGCGGATGGTCATCGCCACAGTCGCCATCGCGACGCTGCCCGCCAGCGAATTCCGCTGCTGTTCGAGTGATTCGAGCGCCGCCTCGCGGCTCGTCAGCTCGCTTTCGACCGAAGCGATCTCGGACACCGAAGTGGCCTTCGCCAGCAAGGCGCGGATCCGCTCCACCGACGCCCGCTGCGTCGCCAGCCGCGCGTCGACGTCGACGACCTGCTCGGTCACGTCCTGGGTGGTCAGCTCCCGCTTCACCAGGTTGCCGAGGTGCACGAGCTGGTCGAGCACGCCGTCGAGCCGGTCGGCGGGCACCGCGAGGTTGAGTGTCGCCAGCTCTTCACCGGTGCTCTCCTGCCCGGTGTAGCCGCCGGCGCCCTGCGCGATCCCGCGGGCCTGCGCGACGACGTCGACCACTTTGGGGGCGGTCAGTTCCAGCCGGGCGCTGCGCGAAAGCTTGCGTTCGGTGGCGCCCGGCTGCGGCGGGGTCACCTTCTCCTGCCCGGATTTACCGGTGCCCTGCTGCGGCGCGGCCGGTACCGGCCCGGAGCCGGCACTGTCCGCCATGGACGATTTCCCGTCCTGGCCCGCCGAGCAGCCCGCCAGCACGAACGCCACGCCCACGACCGCGAGCCCGGCTCTCCATCGAGTCCGCATCCTGCGTCTCCCTCCAGTTCGACTGGCGAGGAGACGGATGTCCGGATCAGGACCGTTGCACGGCCCGGGTCACGACTCGGTCAAGCCCGGTTCGTGCGGCTTCTCCGGCGCGACGAGGTGCTTGAACGCCTGGAGGTTGGCGAGGGATTCCCCCCGGGAGACGCGCCAGTCCCACTCGCGCTTGATCGACGTCGCGAAGCCGATCTCGAGCAGCGTGTTGAAGTCGCCGTCGGCCGCTTCCAGCACCTGGCCGAGCACCTTGTCGAGCTCGTCGGCGCTCATCGTCTCCTTGCCGAACCGGCCGACCAGGTAGATGTCCCCGAGATTGTCCACTGTGTAGTGGACGCCATAGAGCTTCGCGTTGCGCTGCAACAGGAAGCGGTAAACGTCCTCATGGGACTCATCGGGACGGCGGCAGACGAAAGCCTCCACCGAAAACGCGTGGTCGCCGTCGACCAGCCAGGCATTCGTCTGGAGCTTCTTCGTTCCCGGCAGCGTGACGAAGTACTTGCCCGGCCCGCGTTTGTCGTACTTCAGCTCGGCAGAGTCCAAAGTAGACTGGATCAGCTCGTCCAGGCTCACACCGCCACCTCCGCGCGCAGGTCCAGCGCGCGAGAGAAGGCGCTGGTGGCCTGAGCATAGATGTCCAGGAGCGCGTCCGTCGTCCGGCGCCAGGAGAACCGGCGCGCGTGCACGACGGCGTTGGCGGCGAGTTCGGCGCGCCGGTCCGGGCGGAGCGCGACCGCGGCCAGCGCGTCCGCCCACTCGTCGGCGCCGTGCCCGGGCACCAGCAGCCCGGAGACGCCGTGCGGCACCGCCACCGGCAGCCCGCCGACCTCGGCGGCGACCACCGGCGTCCCGCACGCCTGCGCCTCGAGGGCGACCAGGCCGAACGACTCGTTGTAGCTGGGCACCGCGACGACGTCGGCGGCGCGGAAGACGCGGGCGAGGCGCTCGCCGGGCTGCGGCGGCAGGAACCGGACCTGCCCCTCGATGCCGAGCGAACCGGCCAGCTCGCGCAGGGCCTGCGGCTGCTCGAGCCCGGTGCCCGACGGGCCGCCGACGATCAGCACGACCAGCCGCGGAGCCAGCTCGGGGCGGCGGCGCAGCATCGCGGCCGCGGCGTGCAGCAGCACGTCCGGCGCCTTGAGCGGCTGGATCCGGCCGGCGAAGGCGAGCACGACGTCGTCGTCGGCCAGGCCCAGCTCCGCGCGGGCCACGGACTGGGAGCCCGGCGTGAAGCGTTCGAGGTCGACGCCCGGCGGCACGGCGTGCACCGCGTCCGGCTCGGCGTCGTAGAGGTCGATGAGCTGACGCGCCTCGACCGCGGTGTTGGCGACCAGCCGGTCGGCCTCGGCGACCACCTGCTCCTCGCCGATCACGCGGACGCGCGGTTCCGGCTTGTCGCCCTCGGCGAGCGCGGCGTTCTTGACCTTCGCCAGCGTGTGCGCGGTGTGCACCAGCGGCACGGACCAGCGGTCACGGGCGAGCCAGCCGACCTGGCCCGAGAGCCAGTAGTGCGAGTGGATGAGGTCGTAGTGGCCGGGTTCGTGGAAGGCCTCGGTCCGCAGCACGCCGGAGGTGAACGCGCACAGCTGGGCGGGCAGCTCGTCGCGGGCCAGCGGCTCGAACGGGCCGGCCTGCACGTGCCGCACGGTCACCCCGGGCGCCAGCTCGGCCACCGGCGGCTGGCCGGAGGCGGTCGCTCGGGTGAACACCTCGACCTCGACGCCGCGGCGGGCCATCTCGGTCGCGGTCTGGCTGACGTAGACGTTCATCCCGCCGGCGTCGCCGGTTCCGGGCTGCTCGAGCGGCGAGGTGTGCACGGACAGCACCGCGATCCGGCGCGGCACAGCGCGGAACCTCCGGATGTTGCTGGTCACCTGGGTCACGTCTCCTGCGTACGTCAGCATTCCTCGGCGAACTGCCGGAGCACCGCGTCGAACTCGGCCGCGGACTCGGCGAAGGGCGCATGCCCCCCGCCAAGGAACCAACGCCCGGTGGCACCCGGAATCTTCCCGATGGCGTGCTCCGCCGCCGCGGAGTCGATCACACGGTCGTGCGAGCCGTGCACGACCAGGGTGGGTTTGTCGATCCCGGCCAGCACGTCTTCGCTGCCGACGTCCCGGCGGAAGAGCGCCGAGCGAACCGAAGGCGGCACGCTGAGCGAAGCGCCGAGCAGGGCCTGGGCCTGCGCGCCGGGCACCGGCCCGGTGACCATCTCGCGGTTGAACGCGGTGAGCGCCGGGATCGCGATGTCCGGATCGTCCGAAAGCATCGCCCGCATGTGCTCGCGCATCAGCGCACCGACGCAGCCACCGGGCCGGTCGCGGCCGATCTCGGTGATGGCACCGACGAGCACGAGCCCGCGCAGGCGTGCGGTGCCGTGCACCCGGATGTGGTCGGTCAGCACCAGGCCGCCGTAGGACCAGGCGACGACGATCGCGTCCGGGCCGGCGAAGTCGAGCACCGCGGCGAGGTCGTCGGCCCAGACCTGCGGGTTGTCGTACCCGGAGGCCGGGACGTCGGAAGCGCCGTGACCCCGCAGGTCCATGGCGACCAGGCGGAACCGCTCGGTCAGGGCCGGGTCGGCGAGCTGCGCGGCCCAGCACCCGCCCGACTGCGCCCAGCCGTGCACGAACACGATCGGCCTGCTGTTTTCGGCGCCCTCGACCCGCAGGCCGAGCCGGACTCCGCCGTGCCCGACGACTTCGGTGCGCACGGGCTACTTCGCACCCAGCCCTTGCCAGGCCGCCCAGCTGTAGTTCCAGTCCTTGACGTCCGAGTTCATCGGCGGGGACAGCTTCGAGCCGGTGATCTCGACCGGGTCGCCGATCATCGCCGAGTCGAAGTAGTCCTTGGCGTCGGCTTCGAGGAGGTTAACGCAACCGTGGGAGTTGTTGGTCTTCCCGATGTTGGCCGCGTTGTCCTGGTTCTCGTGGATGAACTCGCCGTGGTTGGAGAACCGGCAGGCCCACTTCTTGTTGACGTTGGTGTAGCCGTAGCGGGCGTTGTCGAAGATCGCCGACGGCTCCTTGCTCATCACGATGTAGGTGCCGTTCGGGGTGTTGCGGTCGACCTCGCCGTCCAGCCCGTTCGCGCACGGGTAGCTCTTGACCTGGGCGCCGCCGCGGTAGACGTGCATCTGGTGGTCCGGCGTGTTGATCTTGACGACCTGGTTGCGGCCGATCTTGAACTTCGTGGTGACGTCGGCCTTGCCGTACGCGCCGCCGCCCAGGTCGACCCCGTAGAGCTTCGCCTCGACGTTCACGGTGACGTTCTGCGGCCAGTACTCCTTCGGCCGGTAGTCGACCTGGCTGTCGGACAGCCAGCCCCACGCGCCCTCGACGTCCTTGTCCGTCTTCACGGACAGGGCTTTCTCGACCGCCTTGCGGTCCTTGACCGGCGACGCGAACTTGACGCTGATCGGCATGGCCACGCCGACGGTCTGGTTGTCGGCCGGGTTGAGCGTGGCGCGGACCTGCTTGGCCGGGGCGATCGTGGCGAAGCTGCCCTTGAACTCGACCGGCTTGCCGTCGGAGCCGGTGGCCTTGGCGGCGTAGGTGTAGGTCTTGCCGTAGCCGAGCGGCTCGGAGCTGGTCCAGGTGAGGCCGTCGGGCGAAAGGTCGCCCTTGACCTCCTTGCCGCCGTCGGCGCTGAGCTTGCACTCGGTGAGCTTGCCGTCGGCGACCTTGAGCACGGCGGGCTTGAGCACCGGGACGTCCTTGGCGTCGGCGGCGGGCTCGGCCGTGATCTTCGCCACTGGCTGCGCGCCACCGCCCTCGCCGTCGCTGTTGGCGCCGGTCGGCTTCGCCGTGCCGCCCGTCTCGCTCGAACACGCGGCGGCGGCCAGTGCGGCCCCAGCCGCCAGAGCAGCCTTGAAGACCGTACGCCGTTCGATCACCGAAACCTCCTGAAATCCCCCGCCGACCAGCGGGCACACGCCCTTTAGCGCTGGTAGCCCGGCCGACGTTACCCGCTGATGGGCAAAGTCCAACCAGTCAGGTGGCGACGCCTTTGTCGACAAAGACGTCCTACACACGTACGGGTTGCCCGATTCGGCTCAAATCACGCAGTTGATCAGCAGGGGTTCGGGGTGCAGCCGGACGCCGAAGCGCTCCTGGACGCCGTCGCGGACCTCGCGGGCCAGGGCGAGCAGGTCCTCCGTCGTCGCGTCGCCGCGGTTGGTCAGCGCCAGCGTGTGCTTAGTCGACAGCGAAACGCGGTTCCCCGGACCGGGGTACCCCTTGCCGAAGCCGGCGCGCTCGATCAGCCAGGCCGCGGACAGCTTGACGCCGCCGTCGGCCGGGTACTGCGGCGCCTCGGCGCCGACGACCGACGTGATCCGCGCGAGAACCGCCTCGGCCTCGGCGCCCGGCACGATCGGGTTGGTGAAGAACGAGCCGGCGCTCCACGTGTCGTGGTCGTCCGGGTCGAGCACCATGCCTTTGCCGCGACGTAGCTCGAGGACGGCTTCGCGGGCTTCGGCGGCCGGGACGCGGGCGCCGATCTCGACACCGAGCGTGCGCGCCAGCTCGGCGTAGCGGATGGGCGCGGAAAGGCCGTCTTCGCGGACTTCGAAGCGGACCGAGAGGACGACGCCGGTGTCCGTGCCCTTGAGGACGCTGGTGCGGTAGGCGAAGCCGAGTTCGTCGGCCTTGAGCGTGCGCACTTCGCGCGTCCCGCGGTCGTACAGCTCCACCGAGACGATCGACTCGGCGACTTCGCAGCCGTACGCGCCGACGTTCTGGATCGGTGTCGCGCCGACGCTGCCGGGGATGCCGGAGAGGCATTCGAGCCCACCCAGCCCGGCCCCGACCAGCGCGGCGACGAACGCGTCCCAGTTCTGGCCGGCTTCGACGTCCACGTGGTGGCCGTCACGCCGCCAGCCGGTGTTCGCCACCTCGACGAGCGTGCCGTCGAACCCCGCGTCGCCGACCACCAGGTTGGAGCCGCCGCCGAGCAGCAGCACCGGCTCGCCCGCCGCGTCCGCCTCGCGGACCGCCGCGACCAGGTCTTCGCTGGTCACGGCGCTGACGAAGCGGCGGGCCGGGCCGCCGAGGCGCAGCGTGGTGTACGCGGCGAGCTTCGGGAGTTCGGAAGTACGGTTCACCCGCCTGACGGTACTGTTCGGTCCATGGGATCCCGGATCGAGCACCGCGCTGCGTTCTCCGCGGACGTCGCGTCCACGTACGCGGCCGTCGCCGGCGAAGCGGCGCTGCGGGCGCGCCTGGAGGAGCTCGGCGGGCACAGCGCGGCGCTGCTGGCGTACGAGGCGTCCGACGCGGGCCTGCGGTACCAGCTGCGGCAGGGCATCAGCGCCGACAAGCTGCCGCAGGCGGTCCGGACGCTGCACAAGGGCGATCTGCTGGTGACCCGCACGCAGACCTGGCGCGTGAGCAACGACGGCACCGGCCACCAGGGCAACGCCACGGTCGAGGTCGGCGGCGTCCCGGGCGAGATCACCGCGCGGACGGCGTTGCTGGCCAACGGGGACCAGACCGTGCTGCGGACGAGCGGCGAGGTGACCGTCCGGATCCCGCTGTTCGGCGGGAAGCTGGAGAGCGTGATCGCCGAGCAGGTCACGAAGCTGCTGGAGCGCGAAGCCGAATTCACCGCGAAGTGGCTCACCGAAGCAAACTGAGCCCGGTCGGCGCGCCGACGCGCGGCACGACCAACCCGAACCGCCTGCGCCGGGTCGACCGCTGGATCGCGTCCGCGCCGGCCACGTCCCGGCTGCTGCGCTCGGCCGACCCGCCCCTGGTCGTCGACCTCGGGTACGGCGCTTCCCCGGTGACGACGGTCGAGCTGGCGCGCCGGCTGCGCGGTGTCCGCCCGGACGTGCGCGTGCTCGGCCTGGAGCTGGATCCGGTGCGGGTGGCCGCCGCGCAGTCCGCCGCGGCGCCGCCCCTGCTGGACTTCCGCCGCGGCGGCTTCGAGCTCGCCGGGACGCGGCCGGTGCTGGTGCGGGCGTTCAACGTGCTCCGGCAGTACGCGGAGGACGAGGTCGCGGGCGCGTGGGACCTGATGCTCCGCTCGATGCCCGCCGAGGGCCTCCTGGTCGAGGGCACCTGCGACGAGATCGGCCGGCTGTCGACGTGGGTCCTGGTCTCCCGGGCCGGGCCGGTCTCCCTGACGTTGTCGATGCGGCTGGCCGGGCTCGAGAAGCCGTCGACGATCGCCGAGCGGCTGCCGAAGGCGCTGATCCACCGGAACGTGCCCGGTGAGCGGGTCCACTCGCTGCTGTCCACCCTGGACGCCTGCTGGGCGACGTCGGCTCCGCACCAGGCGTTCGGCGTGCGGTCGCGCTGGCTGGAGACGGTTCGGTTGCTGGCCGCGCGCGGCCGGCCGGTGCTGGGCCCGCCGTCCCGGATCCGCCTCGGCGAGCTGACCGTGCCGTGGGCGGCGGTCGCTCCCGCCTGAACGTTCACCGGGCCACCCCCGCTGCGTCACCCGCGGGTGACCTTCGGTGATCACCATTGAGCCGTGGAACTCCTGGGGCAGGTCACCGAGCTGCTGCGCGATGCGCTCGGCTCGCCGTGGCTGTGGGTGCTCGTCTTCGCGGTGGCCGGGTTGGACGCGCTGCTGCCCTTCATGCCCAGCGAAACCACGGTCGTCACCGTCGCCGTCCTGCTCGGACCCGATCCCGCTCAGCTGACGCTGCTCGCCGCGGTGGCGGCCGGGGGCGCGTGGGCGGGCGACTGCCTCGGGTACACCGTCGGCCGGGCGGCCGGGCCGCAGGCGATCGCGCGGCTGCAGCGCGGGCCCGACGGCCGCCGTCGCCACGAGTGGGCCCGCGACCAGGTGCGGCGCAACGGCGGGCTGCTGATCATCGCGGCCCGCTACCTGCCGGGCGGGCGGGTCGCCAGTGCGCTCGCCACCGGCAGCCTCGGCTACCCGCTGCGCCGGTTCGTGCCGCTCGACGCCGCCGGCGCGGCGATCTGGGCGGTGTACAGCGTGCTGATCGGCTTCGCGGGCGGAGCCGCCTTCGCCGACGAGCCGGCCAAGGGCTTGCTGCTGTCCTTCAGCCTGGGCCTGGGTTTGGTGTTCGCCATCGAGGCCGGGCGGCGGCTACGGTCGGCGCATGCTCGAAGCGATCGACGTCCACGCGGACGGGCTGAAGCGGGCGGCGCTGGCGGCCGGGCCGTCGGCCCGGGTCCCGAACTGTCCGAAGTGGACTGTCCATGACCTGGTGACGCACATCGCGTTCGTGCACGGCTTCACGGTCGGCCTGGCGGTGAACCGGCCGGTGCGACCCGAGCCGCCGTCGGGCTGGGACGACGTCCTCGGGTGGTGGGACGGCCAGCGCCTGGCCCTGCGCGAAGCACTCGGCCACGACCCGGAAGCCCCCGCTTTCTCGCCGTACCCGGGCTTCGCCACGACGGTCGGCGACTGGACGCGGCGGATGGCGCACGAGACGGCGATCCACCGCCTCGACGCCGAATCGGCCCTCGAAGACGGTCCGGAGACGCGCTTCTCCCCCGCGTTCGCGAACGACGGGATCGACGAGTTCCTGACCTACCTGACCCCGCGCCTGGGCAACAAGGCCGACGTCCGCGTCACGACACCGGAGCGCACGTGGGTCCTCGGCGAGCCCGGCGCGGAGGTCACCGGCGCCGCCGACGAGGTCTACCGGGCGCTGTGGGGACGTCCGCACCAGGCGTCGGTCACGGGTGACCTCGCACCACTCGCGGCGCCCTGACCAGCGCCAGGGAGAATGCACGGCGTGACCGCTCCCGAACGCCGCTACGTCATCACCTTCGGCTGCCCCGACCGCACCGGCATCATCGCCCGGATCTCCGGGTTCCTCGCCGAGCACGGTGGCTGGATCGTCGAGGCGGCCTACCACACCGACCCGGACACGGGCTGGTTCTTCACCCGCCAGGTGGTCCGGGCCGACTCGCTGCCCTTCGCCGCCGACGAGCTGCGCGCCCGCTTCGCCGAGGTGGCCGCGGAGCTGTCCGCCGAGTCGAGCTGGCAGGTCAGCGACACCGGCGAGCGGCGCCGCGCGGTGATCCTCGTCTCCAAGGCCGGGCACTGCCTGTACGACCTGCTCGGCCGCGTCGCCTCCGGGGAACTCGACGTCGAGGTCGCCGCGGTGATCGGCAACCACGACTCACTGGCCGACATCACCCGCGCGCACGGCATCCCGTTCCACCACGTGCCGTTCCCGCCCGGCGACAAGGCGGCGGCGTTCGAGCAGGTGCGCAAGCTGGTCGACGAGCACGACCCGCACGCGGTGGTGCTGGCCCGGTTCATGCAGATCCTGCCCGCGGACCTGTGCCGCGAGTGGGCCGGGCGGGCGATCAACATCCACCACAGCTTCCTGCCGTCGTTCATCGGCGCGAAGCCGTACCACCAGGCCCACACGCGCGGAGTGAAGCTCGTCGGCGCGACCTGCCACTACGTGACGGCGGACCTCGACGCGGGCCCGATCATCGAGCAGGACGTCATCCGCGTCGACCACGGCGACTCGGTCGAGGACATGGTCCGCAAGGGCCGGGACATCGAAAAAGTCACCCTCGCCCGCGGCCTCCGGTGGCACTTGGAGAACCGCGTGCTGGTGCACGGCAACCGCACCGTGGTGTTCTGACGCGGTTGCCGTGCCCGGGAGGTCACGCGCCGATGGTCTTGGCGTCGATGACGAACCGGTAGCGCACGTCGGAGTTCTCGACGCGCTCGTAGGCCTCGTTGACCTTGTCCGCGGAGATGGTCTCGATCTCCGCGCCGATGCCGTGCTCCGCGCAGAAGTCCAGCATCTCCTGGGTCTCGGCGATGCCGCCGATCATCGAGCCGGCCAGCACCTTGTTGCCGCCGATCAGCGAGAACGCGCGGTAGGCCAGCGGCTCGCCGGGCGCGCCGACGTTCACCATCGCGCCGCCGACCCGCAGCAGGCCGAGGTAGGCGTCCACCGGCAGCTTGGCCGACACGGTGTTGAGGATGATGTCGAACTTGCCCCGCAGGACGTCGAACGTCGACTCGTCGCTGGTGGCGTAGTAGTCCTTCGCGCCGAGCTTGAGGCCGTCCTCCTGCTTCTTGAGGCTCTGGCTCAGCACGGTCACCTCGGCGCCCATCGCGGCGGCGATCTTGACGGCCAAGTGGCCGAGCCCGCCGAGGCCGATCACGGCGACCTTCTTGCCGGGGCCGGCGCCCCAGTGGTGCAGCGGCGAGTAGGTGGTGATGCCCGCGCACAGCAGCGGCGCGGCGACGTCGAGGCCGATGCCCTCCGGGATGCGGCAGACGAAGGCGTCCTTCACGACGATCTGGTTGCTGTAGCCGCCGTAGGTGTTCTCGCCGTCGAAGCCGACGCCGTTGTAGGTCTGGACGTTGCCGTTGACGCAGAACTGCTCGGTGCCGGCCAGGCAGTATTCGCACTCGCCGCAGGAGTCGACCATGCAGCCGACGCCGACGCGGTCGCCGACCTGGTACTTCGTGACGTCCGAGCCGACCGCGGCGACCACACCGGCGATCTCGTGGCCCGGGACCATCGGGAAGATCGCCTGCCCCCAGTCCTCCTTGACCTGGTGGATGTCGCTGTGGCAGATGCCGGCGTAGGCGATGTCGATCAGCACGTCGCCGGGACGCAGGTCACGGCGCTCGATCGTGGTCGGCGCCAGCGGCGCGCCCGGCGCCGGAGCGGCGATGGCGTGCGTGGTGGTGCTCATGGAACCCTCCAAGTTCAAGTACCGTTGTTCGTAAGAGGTCTCTTACATCTCTACGTAAGAGGCGTCTTACATATTTCGACCGAGAGATGTGATCCAGGTCATGGGCGGCAAGTACCACCACGGCGACCTCCGCGGCGAGCTCGTGCGCGCTTCGCTCGACTTGATCGCCGAACAGGGGCTGGCCGGATTCTCCGTGGCGGAGGTCGCGCGCCGGACGAAGGTCAGTCCAGGTGCGCCGTACCGGCACTTCGCCGACCGCGAGACCCTGCTGGCCGAGGTCGCCTGCCACATCGCCTGCCAGCTGGCGGACCGCGTCGCCGCGGCGGCCGGCGAGCACGAGAACCCGGCGGACGCCCTGGCCGCGGCCGCGGGCGCGTACACGCGGTACCTGATCGAGCGGCGGGCGGGGATGAACGTCATCTACGCCGACGGCCTGCACGGCCCGGAGCACGTCGGCCTGCACGAGCAGACCCGACGGCTGACCGACGAGTTCCTGATGCGCTGCCTGGCCGTCGCCCCGGACCCGGCGACGGCGCTGGAGCTGATGGAGCAGCTGTTCACCCAGGCCCACGGCTACGGCACGTTCCAGCTCGACGGCGTCTTCGTGAAGCACGGCTATTCGGCGGACCTGGTGGTGCGGAAGTCCACCGAGGCCGCGCGGATCGTGATCGCGGGCCGGACTGTCGGTGGTGACCGCTAGGTTGGGCGCATGGGGATCATCCAGGGGACAGTCGTCGACTCACACGAGGCACTGCGCGAGGTCGTCGGCGAGGTGGCCGAGCTGACGCAGAAGAAGGTCATCGACCGGATCGACGAGCACGCCCGGAACCTGATCGCGCACTCGCCGTTCGTGCTGCTGGCCACGTCGGCGCCGGACGGCAGTTGCGACGTCTCACCGCGCGGCGACCCGGCCGGCTCGGTGCTGGTGCTCGACGAGAAGACGCTGGTCCTCGCGGACCGGCCGGGCAACAAGCTGATCGACAGCTTCCGCAACATCGTCGACAACCCGCACGCCGGGCTGCTGTTCCTGGTGCCGGGCATGAACGAGACGCTGCGGGTCAACGGCCGCGCGAAGCTGGTGTCGGACGCGCCGTTCTTCGACGACCTGGTGGTCAAGGGGAAACGGCCGCAGCTCGCGGTGGTCGTCGAGGTCGAAGAGCTGTACATGCACTGCGCGAAGGCGTTCCTGCGGTCGTCGCTGTGGCAGCCGGAGACCTGGCCGGACCGCTCGGCCCTGCCTTCGCTGGGCACGATCATGCGTGACCAGATGGCTTTGCCGATCGCCGCCGAAGAGCTCGACGCGCGGCTCAACGAACGGGCGTTGACCCAGCAGTACTGATCCCGGCGACGACGTCGAGCAAGCCGGGGAACTTCGCCTCGAACTCCGGGTGGCGCAGGCGCACGAAGGTGCCGTTGCCCGCATCGCGCTGCCGGACCAGGCCGGCCTGGCGCAGCACCTTCCAGTGGTGCGTGCGGGTCGACTTGGCGAGCGGCAGCGGGAACGACGAGCACGCCCGCTCGCCGCCGTCACCGCGGAGCAGTTCGAGCACCACGGCGCGGCGGTGCGGGTCGGCGAGGGCGGACAGCACCGTGCCGAGGTCGACCTCGGCCATTTCCGGAATCGGCAGTTCACCGGGCATACTGGACATGGTACGACATCTGTCGTACCTTCGGTCAGGTACGAGAACCTTCGAACCTGCGGAGTGCCGCATGCTGTGCGTCCTCGACGTCAACGAGACCTTGCTGGACCTCGCCGCCATCGACCCCGTCATCGGCGGACCCGAGCTGCGCCGCGAGTGGTTCGGCCTGGCGATCCACACCGTTCTGACCGTGACGGCGACCGGCGGCTACCGCGACTTCGCGGGCATCGCCGGCGACGCCGCGGTCGAGGTCGCCGCCCGGCACGGGCGGGACGCCGACCTCACGAAGATCGGCGAGGGGCTGCGCAGCCTCCCCGCCCATCCGGACGTCGAACCCGGCCTGGTGAAACTCCGCGAACAGGGTCACACCATCGTCGCCCTCACGAATTCGCCGCTCGCCACCGCCGAGGCGCAGCTGCTGAACGCCGGGCTGGCCCCGCTGCTCGACCGGATCTTCTCGGCCGAGCAGGTGGGCAGGCTCAAGCCCGCGCCGGAGCCCTACCGGCAGGTCACGGCCGCCTATCCCGGGGAGCGGGCGGTCATGATCGCCGCGCACGACTGGGACATCGCGGGCGCCCAGGCCGCGGGGCTCGAGACGGCGTTGCTCACCCGTCCCGGCGTCCACCCGCTGCCCGGCTCGCCCGCGCCCACCTACACCGCGTCGACCCTGCCGGAGCTGGCCGGACTCCTCTAGTCCGCGATCCGGACCAGCATCTTGCCGGTGTTGGCGCCCGACAGCAGGCCGAGGAACGCCTCCGGCGCGTTGCGGATGCCGTCGACGAAGGTCTCCGAGTACTTGATCTCGCCGGAGTTCACCAGCGGCGCCACCTCGGTGACGAACTGCTGCTGCAGGTGCCAGTGGTCGATCACCAGCAGGCCGCGGATGGTGAGCCGCTTGGCGATCACCTGCGCGAGGTTGCGCGGCGCCGGGGTCGGCTCGGTGGCGTTGTACGTGGAGATCATCCCGCAGACGGCGATCCGGCCGTGCACGGTGATCGCGTCGATCGCGGCTTCGAGGTGCTCGCCGCCGACGTTGTCGAAGTAGACGTCGATCCCCTCCGGCGCCGCCTGGTGCAGCTGCTCGGCGACCGGCCCGTCCTTGTAGTTGAACGCGGCGTCGAAGCCGAGGTCGTCGATCAGGTGGCGGACCTTCTCCGCCGAACCCGCCGAGCCGATGACGCGCTTGGCGCCCTTCAGCTTCGCGAGCTGCCCGACCAGCGAGCCGACCGCGCCGGCCGCGCCCGAGACGAACACCGTGTCGCCCGGCTTGAACTCGGCCGACTCCAGCAGGCCCGCGTACGCGGTCAGGCCCGGCATGCCGAGCACGCCGAGGTACGTCGACAGCGGCGCCGCGGCCCCGTCGACCTTGACGTACCGGCCCGCGTCCAGCACGGCGTGGGTGCGCCAGCCGGCCTGGTGCAGCACGTGGTCACCCGGCTTGACGTCGTCCACGTGGGACTCGACGACCTCGCCGACCGCGCCCCCGGACATGACCTCGCCGACCTGGAACGGCGGCGCGTAGGACTTGACGTCCTTCATGCGGCCGCGCATCGCGGGGTCGACGCTCATGATCAGGTTGCGGACCAGGATCTGGCCGTCACCCGCCGCCGGCACCTCGGTCTCGACGATCTCGAAGTTGTCGTGCGTCGGAACGCCTTCCGGACGCGAAGCCAGCCGGATTTCGGTCGCCGTGCTCATCGTCGAATCTCCTCAAGTCTCGAAGCGGGGCTGACGCCCCGGATTCCACCCGATGTAACCAGCTAACCGGGGCGCAGATTCCGATTGTGACGAGCTACACGATCTCCGCCAGCTTCTCCAGCACGCCGTCGTAGATCTTCTTGAGCCCGCCCGGCGCGAAGGTCTTCTCGAAGAAGCCGCCGATGCCGCCGGCGCCGTCCCAGGTGGTCTCGATCTTCACGACGCTGCGTTCACCCGCTTCGGTGACCGTCCAGGTGGTGACCATGCTGGAATTCGCGTCGGTCTCGACCAGCGTCCCCGGCCGCGGCTCGGTCACCGTCGCGTTGACGTCGCGCACGCGCTTGGAGGTCGCCTGCAGCTTCCAGCTCGCCTTGGTCCCGGCACCGACCCCGCCTTCGGTGACCTGGTAGTCGCGGTAGTGCTCGGTGAGCAGCTTCGGCCGCGTCTCGGCGTAGTCGGCGACGAGCGCGCGGACCTTGTCGGCCGGGGCGTCGATGGTGCGCTCCGCGGTGGCCGTGACCTTTCCCATTTGACTCCTTCTCCCGGCGTACAGATCAGGGTCCACGATTTCACCGCGCGCCGCACCCGCGGCGGGCGCCCTGGCACGTCCCAGATAGTGAGCGGCGGAAGTCCGCTCTGGACACCTGTTTCCGCAGGTCAGAGATCTGCGCGAAGCGCCGGAAGTGGCGTAACACGGCGTTAACGTCCGCTGGCCATTCTCGCCGCCATGCCCACGACACCCCGGCGGACGAGGTCCGACAGCGCCAGGCAGGTCGCCGACCTGCTGCGCCGTCAGGTGCTGGCCGACGAGACGCTGCCGTGCGAGGAGGACCTCACGGTGGAGTTCTCGGCGACCCGGAACACCGTGCGGGAGGCACTGGCGCTGCTGCGCGACGACGGCCTGATCGCGCGCCAGCCCGGCGTCGGCACGGTCGTCGTCGGGCACAAGTACCCGCACGGGCTCAACCGGCTGGCCGGGCTCGCCGAGGTGCTGCGGGAACACGGCGAAGTCACCAACGACGTCCGGACCGCCGACCTGGTGCCCGCACCCGCCGTGGTGGCGCACCGGCTCGGCGTGCCCGAGCGCTCGGAGGTCGTCTACCTGGAGCGGCTCAGAAAGCTCGACGGCGTCCCGCTGTCGCTCGACCTCACCTACCTGCTGCCGGAGATCGGGAAACCGCTGCTGGAGCACGACCTCGCCGGCCGGGACGTCTTCGCGCTCATCGAAGAGACGTCCGGGCAGCGGCTGGGCTACGCCGACATCGACGTCGAAGCCCTGAACGCCGACCCCGAAACCGCCGCTGTGCTGGAGGTGCCGCCGGGCGCGGCGCTGCTGCGGTGGGAGCGCCTCACGCACTTCGCCGACGGACGGCCCGTCGACCTCGAATACATCCGGCTGCGCGGCGACCGCCTCACCATGCGCGCCCGCCTCGACCGTTCCTGAAGGAGACCGCCATGCCCCTCGTGCCGAGCCGGATCGACGTCCCGGTGACGATCGACGAGTCGAAGTGCCTCGACGGCTGCCGCCTGTGCGTCGACATGTGCCCGCTCGACTCGCTGGCCATCGACCCGGACACCGACAAGGCGTACATGCACGTCGACGAGTGCTGGTACTGCGGGCCGTGCGCGGCGCGCTGCCCGACCGGTGCGGTGACCATCAACATGCCCTACCTGCTGCGGTGAAGGCCGCCCGGCTCCTGCTCGCCGCCGCGCTGCTGGCCGCGGGCTGCACCGCGAACGCGTCGTCGTCGAAGGACGTCGACGTCGTGATCGGCTTCCAGTCGAAGACGATCAACACCGTCACCGCGGGCACGCTGCTGCGTTCGCTCGGGTACTTCGAGCAGCGCCTCGCCGACCTCGGCAAGCGGGACGGGAAGCGCTATCACGTCACCTGGCAGGACTATTCGACCGGCGCGCCGATCACCGCGCAGATGGTCGCGGGCAAGATCGACATCGGCTCGATGGGCGACTACCCGTTGCTCATCAACGGTTCCCGCACGCAGGAGTTCGGCGACGGCCGCACCGAGCTGGTCGCCGCCACCGGCTACAACCTGCTCGGCGCGCTGAACATGGTCGTCGTGCCGCCGGACTCGCCGGCCCGCACCCTGGCCGACCTGCGCGGCAAGAAGATCTCCACCAGCATCGGCTCGGCCGGGCACGGCACCACCGTGCACGCCCTGCAGAACATCGGCATCGGCACCGACGACGTCCACCTCCAGAACCAGGCGCCCGCGGTCGGCGCGTCCGGGCTGCTGTCCGGGTCGGTCGACGCGCTCGGGCAGTTCGTCGCGTGGCCGGGCCAGCTCGTGTTCGCGAACCAGGCCCGGCTGCTCTACGACGGCTCGGCGCTGAAGCTGCCGACGTGGCACGGCGTGGTCGTGCGGGAGTCCTATGCGGACAGCCACCACGACGTCGTCACGGAGTTCCTGCGCGCCCAGCGCGATGCGACGGACTACCTGCACGCGCACCCGATGGACGCGGCGCTGAAGGTCGCGACCGCCACGAAACTCCCGGCCGAGGTCGTCTACCTCTACAACGGCGCCGGCGGCATGGTCACCTTCGACCTGCCGCTGAAGCGCCCGCTGCTCGGCGCGCTGGAAACCGACGCGCCGTTCCTGCGCTCGATCGGCAACATCAAGCGGCTCGACCTCGGCGCGTTCGTCGACGACCGGTACCTGCGGGAGATCTACGGTCCGGCTTACGACAGTGCTGCATCCATTTTGGACAACCCGGCGCCGGTGACCGGCTTCGACACGACGTGCTCGCGGCCCGTCACCGATCCGCGCACCGCCGGTGAGCTGTGGCTGACCGGGGAGACCGCGACGCACCCCGCCGCCACGCCAGCATGCCTGCTCAAGGCGGTGGCGCACGCCGGAAAGCCGGTCCGCGCGGCTTACGTCCCGGACGCGGCCACGGGCACCCGCTGGTTCGCGGACAAGGCCGTCTGGGTGCGCGAGGCGGGCGGCGCGCTGCTGCCCTTCACCACCGAAGACGGCGCCCGCGCCCACCTCGCCGGGCACCCCGGCTCGATCGTCAGCTACGCGCAAGCCGTGGAGGAGTCCCGATGACCCAGACCCTCGAACACGAACCCACCGCCGTCGCCGCTCCACCCGCGCCACCGAGACGGCGGTTCAGCCGGCTCGCCGTCCGCGTGGGCAGCATCGTCGCCGCGCTGGTGGTGTGGGAGCTGCTGACCGCGTTCGACGTCGACCTGTGGCTCCACTTCGACCGCCTGCCCACCCCGGTCGAGGTCGCCCGTGACCTCGGTTACCAGCTCGGCACCGCCGTCTACTACCAGGACCTGCTCGATTCCCTGCGCCGCATCGTCACCGGGTTCGCGCTGGCCGCGGTGTTCGGGATCGGCCTCGGCACGGCGATCGCGCGCTCCCGCGGCACGTCCGACGTCGTCCAGCCGCTGCTGGAGGTCCTGCGGCCGATCCCCGCCATCGCGATGGTGCCCATCGCGATCCTGCTGTTCCCCAGCAACGAGCAGGGCATCGTCTTCATCACCTTCGTCGCCGCGTTCTTCCCGGTGGTCGTCTCGACGCGGCACGCGGTGCGCGCGCTGCCGGTGGTCTGGGAGGACGCGATCCGCACGATGGGCGGCTCGCGGCGGCGCGTGCTCTGGAACGTCGTCCTGCCGGGCGCGCTGCCCGGCGTGTTCGGCGGGTTGTCCGTCGGCATGGGCGTTTCGTGGATCTGCGTGATCTCGGCGGAGATGATCTCCGGCGAGTTCGGCGTCGGCTACCGGACCTGGCAGGCCTACACCGTCGTCGACTACCCCGGCGTGATCGTCGGGATGCTCACCATCGGCCTGCTCGGCTGGGTCACCTCGGCCGCCGTCGAACTGCTCGGCCGCCGCGCCACCCGCTGGCTGCCCCGAGGGGAGAACTCATGAGCTTGCGCATCGAGAACCTGACCGTCCACTACGGACAACGCGCGGTGCTGTCCGGCATCGACCTGGACGTCGCCGACGCCGAGATCCTGGCCGTCACCGGGCCTTCGGGGTGCGGCAAGTCGACGCTGCTGCGCACCCTTTCCGGCCTGCTCCCGGCGTCGTCGGGCCGCATCTTGTCCGCCGGCGTGCCGGTGACCGGCACGTCGGCCGAGCGCGCCCTGGTGTTCCAGGACGACGGGCTGCTGCCGTGGCGTTCGGTGCGCCGCAACGTCGAGCTGCCACTGTCGATCCGGCGCGTCCCGCGGGGCCGGCGGCGGACCGAAGCGGAGTCCTGGCTGTCCCAGGTCGGCCTGGCCGGGTACGAGGACCACCTGCCGCGGGAGCTCTCCGGCGGCATGCGGCAACGCGTCCAGCTCGCCCGCACCCTCGCCGGGTCGCCGCGGGTGATCCTGGCCGACGAGCCGTTCGGGGCGCTGGACGCCCAGACCCGCACGGCCATGCAGCGGCTGCTCGTGGAGGTCTGGCGCAAGCGGCCGACGACCGTGGTGTTCGTGACCCACGACGTCGACGAGGCGCTGTTCCTGGCCGACCGCGTCGCGGTGCTGACCCGCGACGGGCGGCTCGCGAAGGTTGTCGAATCGTCGCGGCCGCGGACGGCCGAGCCCGCCGTGGCGGCCGAGCGCGCCGAGGTCCTGGACGGGCTGGTGGCGGCATGACGTTCGAGGCACCTCCGCTGACCTCGCGGACGCACTTCGAGACCGACGTCCTCGTCATCGGCGGCGGGACGGCCGGGACCATGGCCGCGCTGACCGCCGCCGAGCACGGCGCGAACGTGCTGCTGCTGGAGAAAGCGCACGTCCGGCACTCGGGTGCGCTGGCCATGGGCATGGACGGCGTCAACAACGCGGTCATCCCGGGCAAGGCCACGCCCGAGGACTACGTCGCCGAGATCACCCGCGCCAACGACGGCGTCGTCAACCAGTCCACTGTGTACCAGACCGCGCGGCGCGGCTTCGCCATGGTGCAGCGGCTGGAGAAGTACGGCGTCAAGTTCGAAAAGGACGAGTACGGCGAGTACGCCGTCCGGCGCGTGCACCGGTCCGGCAGTTACGTGCTGCCGATGCCGGAGGGCAAGGACATCAAGAAAGTGCTCTACCGCGTGCTGCGGCAGAAGCACATGCGCGAGCGCATCACCATCGAGAACCGCGTGATGCCGGTGCGGGTGCTGACGTCCGGCGGGAGGGCGGTCGGTGCCGCCGGGTTCAACACGCGGACCGGCGAGTTCGTCACGGTCTCGGCGTCCGCAGTCATCCTGGCGACCGGCCCTTGTGGCCGGTTGGGCCTGCCGTCGAGCGGCTACCTGTACGGGACGTACGAGAACCCGACCAACGCCGGTGACGGGTACGCGATGGCCTACCACGCGGGCGCCGAGCTGTCCGGGATCGAGTGCTTCCAGATCAACCCGCTGATCAAGGACTACAACGGCCCGGCCTGCGCTTACGTCGCCAATCCGTTCGGCGGCTACCAGGTCAACGCGGCCGGCGATCGCTTTGTCGACTGCGACTACTGGTCCGGGCAGATGATGGCCGAGGTGGCGCGCGAGATCTCGTCGGCACGCGGGCCGATCTACCTCAAGCTGACGCACCTGCCGGAGGAGACGCTCGGCGCGCTGGAGAACATCCTGCACACGACCGAACGGCCGACGCGCGGGACGTTCCACGCCACCCGCGGCCACGACTACCGCACGCACGACGTCGAGATGCACATCTCGGAGATCGGCCTGTGCGGCGGCCATTCGGCGTCCGGTGTCTGGGTGGACGAAAACGGCGCGACGACGGTTCCGGGCCTGTACGCGGCGGGCGACCTCGCCTGCGTGCCGCACAACTACATGATCGGCGCGTTCGTCTACGGCGATCTCGCGGGCGCGCACGCCAGCACGCACCTCGCTTCGCGGGTTCCCTTGCCGGAGGACCAGATCGGTCTCGCGCACGAGCTGATCTACCGGCCGTTGTCCACTCCGGACGGTCCGCCGCAGCAGCAGGTGGAGTACAAGCTACGGCGGTTCGTCAACGACTACGTGGCCCCGCCCAAGACGACGGCGAAGCTGGAGATCGCCCTCGAGACGTTCGCGCGGATGACCGGCGAGATCGCGGGCATGGGCGCGCGGACGCCGCACGAGCTGATGCGCTGCGCCGAGGTGACGTTCATCCGCGACTGCGCCGAAATGGCGGCGCGGGCGTCACTGGTGCGGACCGAGAGCCGGTGGGGCCTCTACCACGACCGCACCGATCACCCGGGCCGCGACGACGTCTCGTGGCTCGCGCACCTGAACCTGCGCAAGACGGCGTCCGGCGAGATGGAGTTCCTGAAGCGGCCGGTGGCGCCCTACGCCGTGCCGGTGCCGGAGTTCTCGGTGCCGGACTTCGACGTCGAGGTCCTCGGTACCCACACGGCCTTCAGCGGGCACACGCCGCCGGACGTGGTCACCGTCTCGTCGGCGCGGACGCATTCGTCGCCGCGGGTCCTCGAAGTCGTCGCGCTGGCGGAGGACCAGCCTTCGCTCGAGACGTTGTCGCCGTACCTGTCCGATCCGGATGCGGAGGTGCGGACGACGGCGATCGCGGTGCTCACCGAGTCGGCGCCGGACGGCTTCGGGCCGGCGCTGGTCACGGCGTTGCACGACATCGACGCGCGGGTGCGGGCCGCGGCGGCGGCCGGGCTGCGAGAGCTGGTCGAGGTGCTGACGCCGTCGACGTCCCTGGCCGGCGGGCTGCGGTCGGCGCTGACGGTGTCCGACGCCGACGTGCGGTCCGTGGCGCTGGACGTCCTGCGGGCGCTGCGGCTCGGCGACGCGCCGTTGTTCGCCGCGTCGCTGGCCGACCCGGCGGTCGTGGTCCGGCTGGAGGCGGTCCGCGGCCTGGTGTCGCTGGACGCGGCTTCGACGCTGGCGGAGGCGGCCTCGGACGCGTCACGCGAGGTGCGGGTCGCGGTGGCGGCCGGGCTGGGGACGATCGGCGACCCGCGGGCCACCGGGACAGTGTCCGCGCTGGCCGTCGATCCGGACCTGCTCGTGCGCGCGGCCGCGCTGACCGCCGCCGCCGACCTCGGCTGTGGCGGCGACCTGCCGGACCTCGCGGTGGCCGCGGCCGCCGACCCGGCGTGGCAGGTGCGCCGCGGCGCGGCGACGGCTTTGGGAGCGCTGGCCGCGCCGTCGGAACCACTGCTCGGAGCCCTGGAAGACGAGCACCCCAACGTCCGGCGGGCGGCCGTCCAGGCGCTGGGCAAGTGGGCGGACTCGGCCGAGGTCGCCGCGCGGCTGCGGGCGCGGCGCTGCGACTCGGACGCCGACGTCCGCGCGTACACGCGGATGGCCCTCGGCGGTTAGGCTGCTCTCCAGCCGACTGATACGAGGGTCATATGAGTGCGGGAGCACACCGCCGGTCGACGGTGGCGGTGAAGGACGCGCTGCGGGAACTGCGCAACCAGCTTTCGCTGCTGAACCACCAGGTCAGCGCGCAGCTGGCGCTCAAGGACGTCGACCTCGACTGCCTGGAGCTGATCGCCCGGCACGGCCCGCTCGGCCCGAGCGCGCTGGCCCGCCGGGCCGGGCTGCACCCGGCGACGATGACCGGCATCCTCGACCGGCTCCAGAAGGGCGGCTGGATCGTCCGCGAACGCGACCCCGAGGCGGCCGACCGGCGCTCGGTCACCGTCCGCGCGGTCCGCGGCCGCAACGGGGAGCTGTTCCGGCTGTACGCGGGGATGAACACCGCGATGGACGAGCTCTGCGCCGGCTACAGCGAGGACGAGCTGGCGCTGATCGCCGGGTTCCTGCGCCGCGCGACGTCGGCGGGGCAGGACGCGACCGGGTCGCTGACCGGCGGCTGAGCAGCGGTTTCTGTGCTGTACTCGGGGGCATGTGGCAGTCAGGCGACGCGTACGAGGCCTACATCGGACGGTGGAGCCGCCGGATCGCGGAGACGTTCGTCCGGCAGCTCGGCGCCCCGGCGGGCCGGCGCTGGCTCGACGTCGGCTGCGGCACCGGCGCACTGACGTCGGCGGTGCTGACGGCGGCCGACCCCGCGGAAGTCGTCGGCGCCGACCCGTCCGAGGGATTCCTGAAGACGGCCCGCGCCGGCGTGACCGACCCACGGGCGACGTTCACCCTCGCCGACGCCCGCTCGCTGCCGTTCCCGGACGCCCGGTTCGACGTGGTCGTGTCGGGCCTGGTCCTGAACTTCGTCCCCGAGCCGGACCGCGCGGCGGCGGAGATCGCGCGGGTCACCGCGCCGGGCGGCCTGGCCGCCACCTACCTGTGGGACCTCGCCGAGGGCATGGAGCTGATCCGCCGGTTCTGGGACGCGGCCGGCGAGCTCGACCCGGCGCCGGTCGCCAAGCTGGACGAGGGCCGCCGGTTTCCGCTGTGCCGCCCGGGGCCGCTGGGCCGGTTGTGGACGGACGCGGGCTTCACGGCGGTGTCCGTCGGCGAGATCAGGATCCCGACGGTGTTCGCGGACTTCGACGACTACTGGCAGCCGTTCCTCGGCGCGCAGGGCCCGGCGCCGACGTACCTGGCCACGTTGCCGCAGGCGCACCGCGACCGGATCCGCGAGCTGCTGCGCAGCCGCCTGCCGGCGAATCCGGACGGCTCGATCCCGCTGACGGCCCGGGCGTGGGTCGTCAGCGGGACCGCGTAGCTCAGAGCCCGGCCTGGCCCAGCCAGTCCTTGGCGACGTCTTCGGCTCGTTCGCCGTCGGAGTCGACGCGCTTGTTCAGGTCCCGCATGACGTCGGTCGTCAGCTTCGCGCTGACGGCGTTCACGGCGTTGGCGAAGTCGGCACCGCGCTCGTCGAGCACCTTCTTGGTCACCGCGGGCACGACGTTCTCGGTCGGCACGATGTTGAGGTCGTCCTTGAGCACGGTGTACTTCGAGTCACCGGTCAGCGGGCTGACCGAGTCGACCGGGATGACCGTGACGGCCCCGGACTTGAGCTGCTCGACGCGCGGCCCGGCCTCCTGGATCGTCTGGAAAGTGATGTTGGTCAGCTTGTAGACGTCGGTGAAGCCCTTGAAGCACGGAAGGCGCTTCTCGCACTCCGGCGGCCCGGCCATGACGACCTTGTCGAGCTTCTTCAGGTCGCTGATCGACGCGATGCCCTTTTCCTTGGCCAGGTCGGACTTGATGATGTAGGTGTTCTTGTCCTCGGCGGCCGCGAAGTTCAGCAGCCCGATGCCGCTGGGCTCGAACAGCTTCGCCAGCTGCTCGTGCTCCTCCTGCGCGGTCTTGCCGGCCTCCTTGCCGAAGCCGGTGGTGATCGCCGCACCCTGGTACTCCGGGATGAACTGCAGCTCACCGGACTTCAGCGACGGGTAGATCAGCTCTCGCGACCCGAGGTTCAGCTTGCGCGTCACCGGATAGCCCTTGGCCTCCAGCGCCTGCGCGTAGATCTCGGCGAGGATCTGGCTGTCGGTGAAGTTGAAGGACGCGACGACGATCGGCGCCCCGCCCTTGCCCTGCGCGGCGGGCTTGTCACCACTGTCGCCGCCGCCACAGGCGGCCAAACCGAGCGTCGCCGCGAGGGCCACCGCCACCACGGACGCGTTACGGAACCAGCGCACGAATCCCCACTCCTTCGTCACTCCAACAGACGAAAGGACCCTAGTCCCGACCTCCGACAAGAATCCACATCGTGGGAGATAGCCCCCGAAATTCCCACTCCGCGGAATATTTGGGCCCGATCGGGGTAGGGTCGCCCGGTGCACGTGAACACGGTGACGCCGCTGGCCGCCGACAGCGGGCCCCCGATCTTCCAGTGGAAGTGGGTGGACCGCAACGCCGACGCCATCGTCCAGCGCCTCGTCGAGCACATCTCGCTGACCGGCGCCGCGCTCGGCATCGGCCTGGTGGTTTCGATCGGGCTCGCCGTGGTCTCCCTGCGTTACCGCTGGTCGTACCCGGTGATCCTCGGCACGGCGGGCGCGTTGTACGTGATCCCGAGCCTGGGCGCGTTCGCGGTTCTGGTGCCGTTCTTCGGGCTGACGTTCGTCTCCGCGATGATCCCGCTCGCGACGTACACGCTGCTCATCCTCATCCGCAACATCGTCACCGGCGTCGACCAGGTGCCGAACGAGGTCCGCGAGGCCGCGGTCGGGATGGGGTACACGCGCGGCAGGCTGCTCTGGCAGATCGAGCTGCCCCTCGCCCTGCCGGTGGTGATCGCCGGCCTGCGTGTCGCGGCGGTGACGACGATCGGCCTGGTGACGGTCACCTCGATGCTCGGCCTCGGCGGTCTGGGCTACTTCATCCGCGCGGGCATCCAGACGGCGACCCCCAACCCGACGATGATCATCGTCGGCGTGGGCCTGTCGGTCGTCCTGGCGGTGGTGGTCGACCTGGTCCTCTGGCTCAGCGAGCGCGTGCTGGCGCCCTGGTCGCGGAAGGTGCGGGCGCGATGAGCTTCCTCGACCAGCTGAACGCGTGGCTCGCGGACCCGAACCGCTGGAGCTGGACCGACAAGGCCGGCGTCCCGTACCGCACCCTGGAGCACCTCAGGTTTTCCCTCCTCGCCCTGGCGATCGCGGCGGCGCTGACCATCCCGGCGGCGCTGTGGCTCGCCCACTACCGCCGCGGCGCGTTCCTCGCGAGCAGCGCGGTGAACATCGGCCGCGCGATCCCGAGTTTCGGGTTGATCATCCTGTTCTGGTTCCTGGCGAGCCGCTGGGAGCTGGACACGACGTTCTGGCCGTTGCTGCTGGCCCTGGTCGCGCTGGCGATGCCCCCGCTCTTCACGAACACGTACGCGGGTGTCGTGACGTTGGAGCAGGAGACGATCGACGCGGCCCGCGGAACGGGCTACCGCGAGGGGCAGATCATGCTGCGCCTCGAGCTGCCGTTGGCGTCCCCGGTGATCCTGGCGGGCGCCCGGGTGGCGTTCCTCCAGCTGATCGCCACGGTGGCCATCGGAGCGATCGTCAACGACGGCGGCGGCCTGGGCCGTTACATAGTCGACGGCTTCGCGGTCGGAGCCCAGGGTTACGGAGCGATCTTCGCGGGCGGCCTGGCAGCGGTGCTGCTGGCACTCCTGTGCGACGGCGCGTTCGCGTTGATCACCCGCGCGGCCACACCGCGCGGCCTCGCGCTGCAGAACGCCCGCCGCGACTAGACCGGCGGCCCACCGGCCGACGCCCGGGAAGGCCGTCACCCCATCCGGCGGCGATCCCGGGCGCCTGCCGATCATTCCCAGTGAGCGAGGCTGCGGTTACCGTCGTGGCCCATCCCAGACGCAGCCCGTTTCCTTGTGTGTCAGGGCTTCTCGAAGTGCTGGTAGTCGATCGGGGTGTCCCAGGAGCCGCCCCAGGTCCAGCCGCGGGTGGTGAAGGCCCGCTCGGTGACGTCACCGGCGTGGATCATGCCGGGCACGTTCTGCGTGCGGTCGACGTAAGGCGCCCCGTTGGGCGGGTAGACCGCGCCGCTGCCGGAGATGTAGGGGTTCTGCACGGTGTTGATGTCGATCGCACGGCCGTAGGAGTGGTTCGACCACGCGGTGCCGCCGGTGATGGCCCGGCAGTTGAACGCCGAAGTGTTGTTCGCCGCCATGGACGCGTCGTCGTCGGAGTTGTACTTCTCCACGGTCTCCATCCGCTCGATGGGGAACCGCCCGAAGTACAGGTCGGCGAAGGTGCGGGCGACCTCGAAGGCCCGGTCGGCGTTGACGATCAGTTCGCCCCGGTGCACGGCACCGTCGAAGCCGAGGTGGCTCAAGTTGATCAGCCGCAGCTGGTCAGGACCGACCGGGCACCCCTCGTGCCAGCTGTTCCCCAGCCGCTCGGCGGTGACGGGCCTGATGACGGCAATGTAGGGCGCGAGTCCACTCCCGGCCGGAGCAGCAACTTCCACGGTCTGAGCCGTGGCAGCCGGCGCCGGCGCGGCCACGGCCAGGACCGCGGCGAACGTGAACGTGATGACGGCCAGAACTCTGGTTCTCAGATTCATGATCACCACACGCCTTGCCCCGCGGTTCAGCTGAGCCGGAGTCGGATGCGCCACAACGACTCAACCTCCAGCGCTGCCACGGACTTCGCGCGCGCGAACTGCGTCTGCGATCACGACCGCTGGGCTCGCAAACAGCAGCACCAGGCTGGGTCGGGCGCCCTCCCTAGAACGCGCCGACCAGGATCAGCACGCCGAGCGCGATCAGCACGGCCGGCAGCACCACGTGGCCCCACCGGGCGAGTAGCCGGGCGACGCCCGGGCGGGTCGCCAGGAACCGGCCCGCGGCGCACCACACCGCCACGCCCGCCAGGAACACCGCCACGTAGCCCACCAAGCCCGCGGGCCCCGTCGCGGCGAACGCCGGGACGTACACCCCGACGTTGTCGCCGCCGTTGGCGAAGCACACCGTCGCGATTCCGAGCACGCCGGCCGCCGGTGGTGGCTCGTCGTCGTCCGGACGCCACGCCTGCCACGCCGCGCGTATTCCCAGCAGCACCGGCAGCACGCCCAGCCAGCGGACCGCGCCGTCCGGCAGCAGGCCGGTACCGAGTGCTCCCGCGACCGACACCGCCAAGATCGCCGCGAAGCCCGAGAACTGCCCCGCCACGACCTTGAGCTCGCCGCGTCGTCCGGCCGCGTGGCCGAAGAACACCGCCAGCAGCACCAGGTCGTCGACGTTCGTCACCGCGAACATCGCGGCCGCGCGCCCGAGCAGTCCGACGTCCAACACCCACCTCCGCGGTAAAACCGCTTGGCGAGGGCCGGCGCGGTACAGCACGATTCTGCCCATGCCCGCCGTCACACGCCGCGGCTACGCCGGTCCGGCCGACCTGCGGGCCATGCAGAGCCTGGCCCAGCGGATCTGGTCGAAGGCGAGTTCGCTGCACGTCGGGGATCTCGCGTGGCAGCGGTTCCAGCACGCCGGCCGGGAAGCCGAGTGGCCGACCGTGCTGTGGGAAGCGGGCGGCGAAGTCGTCGCGTGGGGCTGGATTTCGCTACCCGGTGAACTCGCGCTGCTCGTGGATCCGGCGCGCCCCGAACTCGTGCCCGAGGTGCTCAGCTGGTTCGAGGACACCGCTTCCGCGGGTGAGCTCGCTGTCACCGTGCTCGACGCCGAGAAGCATGTCGTCGCCGCTCTGGAGCGTTGCGGTTACGCGCTTCAGGAGAGTTCCGTTCACCAGTCGTATATGTCTCGCCTCCTCGTTGACTTGCCCGAGCCGGTCGTGCCCGCCGGATTCACGCTCCGGCCGGTCGGCCCGGACGATCTGGCTCGCCGTGTGGCGGTGCACCGCGCGGTCTGGCACCCGTCGAGGGTGACCGAACCGGGCTACCGGACCATCATGGCCGCCTGGCCGTACCGGACCGCACTGGACTGGGTCGTCGAAGCACCCGACGGCCGGTTCGCCGCCCAGTGCCTGATCTGGCTCGACGAACGCAATGCCGTCGGCGAGCTGGAGCCCGTCGGAACCTTGCCGGAGTTCCGTCGCGAAGGGCTCGCCCGCGCGGTGTGCCTCGCCGCGCTGCACGCGGCCCACCACGCCGGCGCTCGCGAAGCCGTCGTGTACCCGGTGATCAACCATCCGAAATCCGCAGGTGCCCTCCCTCTGTATCGCGATCTGGGCTTCCGCCCGTATGCCCGCACCCTCACCTTCACGCGGACCCGCCGTCGTATCCCTCCTTTCCCGGGGTCCGCGTCCCCGGAGGGCGCACAACGACGAAGGTAGCGCCCCACCCCCGCCGGATGTCCGATTCGGCGGCCTCCGGCGGGCGGTTGTCCACATCGGGGCAAACCTGTGGACAACCCGGTGGATTTCCTCGCCACAGCCCCGAAAGCGTCGGCACCACGCGATAGTGTCGAGACGGGGGGCGCCCCCGCGGGCGGGTCAGGTCAGCGTCGCCAGATCGTCGAAGAAGGCGGCCCGGCAAACCGCGACCAGGCGCTCGACCTCGGGTCCGAGAGAGCGGTCTTCGTCCAGCGGCGGCACCACCGACCGCACCCACCGGTAGCCCGCGCGAAGTCCCGGCGCGCCCTCCCCGCCGGCCAGGTACCGGGCCTGGGAAGCCGTGATCAGCTCACACGCCGTGATCGCGAAAAGGTGCGAAGCCGCCGCGCGCAGTTGCTCGCCGGCCGCCGACGCAAACGCTTGCACGTCCTCCTGGCCCGCTGACGTGTCGATCGAACCGAGCGTCGCCGGTGTCGCGAGCCGGCGCAGCGCGTGCAGTTCGCCTGCCGCCCGCTTGTGCAGCGGGACCAAGCCCGCCCTCGGTCCCGGATCGGCCGTGAGCTGCGGCGGCAACCCGCTGAACCGCTCGTCCAGCAACCGGTGCGTCCGCTGCACCGAAATCTCGCCGAGGTGCACCAGCGCAGCCGTCACCGCGTCCATCCGCAACCCCAGGTCCACCGCGTGATACCCGGTGCCCGGAACGAAAGAACCGTCGACGAAGGACGGCGAATCACCCGGCATCGTCGCCCAGCGTCGCCGGGTCTCGTGCAAGTCGCCGTTGACGCGGGAAGCGTGCGCCAGCGCCCGCGGCGCGACCCGCCCCGAAAGCGGGGCCTGCACCACACCCGGCCGCACCGGGCCGAGGCCCGCCAGTTCGGTCAGCTCGTGCAGCAACGCACGCAGGTGGTCGTCGCCGCCCGCCATGGCCGGCGAAAACACCGCACGCGGCGCGCCGAGCACGTCGATCGCCATCGCCGCGGTGAGCGTCTGCAGGTCGATGAGCTGCTGGGTTTCGGTCCAGCCACGCGCCGCGTGCATCACCGCCAGCGGAGAACCCTGAAGCAGCGAAGCACCTTCTTTCGGCCCAAGGACGTAAGGCGTGGCACCACGCGCAGCGAGCGCCGAGGCGGCCGGCACCTCGACGCCGTCCTCCAAAACCGTGCCGATGCCGAGGAACGTCTGAAACGCGTGGGAGAGCGCGATGATCTCGCCCGAACTGCCGAGCCCGAAGCGCGGCACCGCGGGCGTGAAGCCGTCGTTCAAGCGGTCCACCAGGAACTGCACCAGCTCGGGGCTCACCCCCGACCACGGCCGCAGGAAGTCGCGCAGGCGAACGACGAGCAGCGCCCGGACGTCTTCGGGTGGCAGCCACGGCGGCCCGCCGACGGCCCGGCCGATCAGCAGGTTGCGCTGGTGCTCGGCCTGCTGCCGCGGATCCAGGACGACACCTGCGAGGCGGCCCATCCCGGTGGTGACCCCGTAGACCGGGTTTCCCGGCTCCGCAAGGGCCGTCAAGACCTCTTCCCGACGTCGCTTCAGCGCTTCTACCAGCGGTTTGTCCAGAATCAACCGTTCACTGTCAGCGAACTCGCTGTCGGAGACGATCATCGGTAGGGCAGCATGGTGCCGACGCCGGAAGCCTCGGCACGGGCGAGGATCATGTTCGCCACCGCAACGTCCGTTGTGGACAGTCCGCGGTGCCAGAACAGGATCCGTTCGGCGTCGTGCTCGCGGCCGGGTTTGCTGCCCGCCACGATGTCGCCGATCTCGGCGTGGACGTTGTCCGCGGTGAGGAGGCCGGCGTTGAGCTGCGGGCGCAGGGCGCCGAACCGCGGGTTGCCGGACCGCGATTCGCGCCAGTCGTCGACGACGACCTTGTCGATGTCGTCGAGCAGCGTGAGCTCGAGCGCGCTGATCGTGCCGTAGGGCACCAGGAAGGTGCCCGGCCGGAGGAACTCGCGGCGCACCAGCGCCTCGGGCTCGACGAGCCGGGAGGCCTCGACCTGGATGTCCGCGCCGTCCAGAGTCTCCTCGGCCGTGGCGCAGACGCGGACGTCCTTGCCGAGCCGCTCCGACAGCCGGCGGCCGAAGTCCTCGCGCGACTCCGGGCGCTTGCTGGTCACGCGAATCTCGGCGAAGTCGAACAAGGAGTCCAGCAGCACGACGTTCCACCAGGCGGTACCACGGGCACCGATGTGCCCGAGCACCCGTGAATCCGGGCGGGCCAGGTACTTCGCGCCGACGGCGGTCATCGCGCCGGTGCGGGCCTCGGTGATCATCGTGCCGTCGACGATCGCCCGCGGCATGCCGGTGTCCGGGTCGAGCAACAGGATCAACGCCATTTCCGAAGGGAGGCCCCGTTCGAAATTCCCCACGAAGTCACCGACGACCTTCACACCGCTGACCTGCTTCGCGGACAGGTGGCCGCGGAGGATGTTGAAGTGGCCCTTGCCGCCGTTGTCCGGCACGAGGTGCGTACGCGGCTCGAAGACGACCTGACCGCGGCCGTGGTCGGCGAGCACGTCCTCGACCGCGGCGACGATGTCGGCGTCCGCGACGCCGAGTGCGTCGATGTCGGCACCGGTCAGGTACCGGAGCCAGACGGATGTCACCGGGCGAGGTCCTCGATGACCTCGGCGCCGGGCAGGGCGGCCAGTGCGGCGCCGGAGATCAGCAGCTTGCTGCCGCGGATCCCGCTGCCGATGACGAGCTCGGGTGCGTCGGCGACGCGGCGGTCGAGCAGGATCGGCCATTCGGCGGGCAGCCCCACCGGCGTGATGCCGCCGTACTCCATCCCGGTCAGCGAGACGGCTTCGTCCATCGGCGCGAACGACGCCTTGCGGACGTCGAGGCGGCGCTTGATCACGCCGTTGACGTCGGCGCGGGTGGTCGCGAGCACGAGCGCGGCCGCGAAGCGGACTTCGCCCGCGCGCTTGCCGGCGACGACGACGCAGTTCGCGGACGCCTCGAGCGGCGAGCCGTAGGCCTCGCAGAAGGCGGCGGTGTCGGCCAGCGTGGGGTCGATCTCCGCGACGCCGACGGCGTCCGGGTCGGCGAGCGCGGCCAGGGCCTTGGCCACGGGCTCGGCGAGCAGGTCAGTACGCGTGGGGGCGGGAACGACGGTGAGGCTCCCGGCGATCGTCCAGGTCACGACCCCATTAAACAGCGCCCGCCGGAGCGGGCGCGGACAGGAAGGGGGCACACCCGGCGCGACAGCGCCGGGACGTGGTTCACCAGCTGGAGCCGCCGCGCTGGACTTCGATCAGCTTCGGGCGGACGTCCACGATGTAGACCAGGGCCGCCGCCATCGCGGGCACGTAGAAGATCATCCCGGGTCCCATCACCGGAAACAGCACCATGGCGAGCGTCGCGCCACCGGTGATCAGCATCCAGATGGGCTTGGTCTTGCGGTCGGCCGCGGAGTACGCGTCGGCGCGCTGGAGCAGCGCGTGCACGAAGGCGAAGAGCCCGACCAGCGCGCTGCCCCAGTGGATGACATTGAGGATCCAGATGGCGACTAGCACAGCGACAGCTTACGGCAAACCACCCGAACGACCCCGGCCCCGCCACCGGGGGTGCGGTGGCGGGGCCGGGAGTTCACGGCGATGTCACTTGTCGGTCTTCGGCGCGGCCGGCTTCTTCGCGGCGGCGCTGGTGGTGGTCGTCGTGGTCGTGCGGCGGGCCGGGGCGGCCGTCTTCGGGGCCGTCTTGTTGGCGGCCTTGCGGGCGACCGAGCGGGTCTCGTGGGCGACGTCGTCACCCAGCTCCTCGACGGCGTCGGCCGCTTCGCCGGCGACCTTCGTCACCTTGCGGGCGGTCTTCTCGCCGGCCGAACGGGTGCGCTTGGTCACCTTGGCCAGCACGCCGTCGACGCGCTCGCGGACCTCGGTGGTCACGACCTCGGCCTGGCCCTGCGCGGTGGTCAGGGCCTCTTCGAGCTGCTCGATGGCCTTCTTGACCTGCGGCTGCGTGGCGATCTTGTCCCACGCCTGCTCGCCCGACTCGGCCAGCTTGTTGTACAGCTTGAGCGCGGCCTCGGTGTACTCGTCGATGACCTTGCGCAGCTCGGCCGGGTCCAGCTTCTCGCGGAGGCTCTCGACGTCGGTCGGCAGCTCCTGCAGGTTCTTGCGGGCGACCTCGCCGCTCTTGGTCACGTTCTCCTTGGCCTTCGCCACGGCGTCGGTGACGGCGTGGGTGGCCAGGTTGCCGGCGCCGAGCGCGGCGAGCAGCGGGGTGCGGACCTGGTCGAGGGCGGTGGTGACGGCCTTCTTGACGTCTTCGGTCTTGGGGGTGGTCATGCTGACTCCTTGGTGTTCGCGGCTGGTGTGGTGTCTGGTGCGGGAGTGGGCTCGGCGGCCGGCCGTGCCGCGGCGTTCTCCCGGCGGAAGGACTCGTACACGTCGAGCAGGACCTGCTTCTGCCGTTCGGTCAGCTCGGCGTCGGCGCGGATCGCGTCGCCCACCGGGCCGCCCGTCGGCAGGTCGAGGATCCCGGCCTGCACGTACAGCGCTTCCGCCGAAATGCGCAGGCCCTTGGCGATCTGCTGCAGGATCTCCGCGCTGGGCTTGCGCACCCCGCGCTCGATCTGGCTCAGGTACGGGTTGGACACGCCGGCGAGCTTCGACAGCTGGCGCAACGAAATCTTCGCGGTGTTGCGCTGCTGGCGGATGTACTCGCCGATGTCGGAAGCGATGTCCGCGACCTTCTCCATGGGACTGCCGGATCCTGACGTCCCACCGGTCTCTGTCATCCGGTCACCTCCTCGCGACACCTTCGACGGTACGCGTGAGTGCTAGCTATTGCAAGCACTCTGCTTGCAACTATCGGGTGTGGTGGTGCTCACCGCTACCGTGGTCCCATGACGCGCTCGGCCCGGCTGCGGCGACGCCTCGTCGAGCACCTCCTCGACGAGGACGTCCTGCACGCGCCGGAATGGATCGCCGCCTTCCGCGCAGTCCCCCGCCACGTCTTCCTGCCGCGGTTCTTCGTGCCGGCGGGCGGGCTGTGGGCGGCGGTCGACCGCGGCGACCCGGGCTGGCTGGAGACGGTCTACTCCCGCGACGTGCTGGTGACGCAGCTCGACGACGACCCGGACCGCTGGGAGCTCGCCCGGCGCACCGGACCGGTGGCGGGTACGCCGACGAGCTCGTCGAGCATGCCCTCGATCATGGCGATCATGCTCGAGGAGCTGCGGGTGCGCGACGGCCAGTGCGTCCTCGAGATCGGCACCGGCACCGGGTACAACGCCGCGCTGCTGAGCCACCGCTGCGGCGCCGGCCGGGTGTCCACAGTGGACATCGATCCGGTGATCGTCGCGGCGGCGCGCGAGCGGCTGGCCGCCGCGGGCCACCACCCGGCGTGCGCGGTGGGCGACGGCGCGCTCGGCTTCCCGGCCGGGATGGTCTTCGACCGGGTGCTGTGCACCGCTTCGGTGTCGTCGATCCCGCCGGCCTGGCTGGCGCAGACCGCGCCGGGCGGGCTGATCGTCACGACGCTGAACCGCCCGATCGGCGCCGGGCTGGTCCGGCTGGTCGCCGGCGAAGACGGCACCGCGCAGGGCCGCGTCCTCGCGCGCGACGGCCGCTTCATGCCGCTGCGCGCGCACCGGCTACCGGAGACCGGCCCGCTGCCGATGCCGTCGCGCGGCGACTGGGAGCAGACGCGGCTGCCGATGTCGACGGTGCTCCAGCCCCGCAAGCAGTTCGAGTTCTTCGCGGGACTGGCGCTGCCCGGCGTCCGGCCGGTGCGCGAAGGCGGCGACGAAACGCCGGGCGTCGCGCTGGTGCACCCGGACGGCTCGTGGGTCCGCCACCGCAAGCGCGGCGGCGCCGACGAGGTCGCCCAGGGCGGCCCGCGGGCGCTGTGGGAGCTCGCCGAGGCGGCCTTCGTCGAGTGGTGCGAGCTGGGCAAGCCGGACCGCGACCGGTTCGGGGTGACGGTGACCGGCGACCGGCAGGAGTTCTGGCTGGACTCCCCGGACGGCCGCACCTGGCCGCTGGACCGAATCGACCGGCCACCCGCACCGGAGGCTGACCTCGGTCCGGCGGACTAAGGCAACCGCGCCCGGATCCACCTCTCCACGTGATCGGCCGTCGCCTCGCGGGACGCGTCCGTGGTGTCGAAGAGGTCGACGCCGAGGCCCGGGCCCGACTTCCGCAGCCAGTCGTTGAACTCCAGCATCTCTTCGATCCGCGGCTCGTCCCACTCACGCCAGGCCGGACGCGCCCGCAGCCTGACCCGCAGCGAGTCCGGCGACCCGACCAGCGCCAGGTAGTGGATGTCGCTGAAGAAGGCACGCTCCGGCAGCTGCTCGAACTCCGGCGGCGCCACCGTCCCGCACAGCACGACCGGGCGGCCGTTCTGCTGCACCATCGCCGCCATCCGCAGCCAGACCGAGCGGAACGACGTGACGTCGCCGCGCAGGGCATCGATCCAGAGGATGTCCTGCTCCAGCAGCACGACGTCACCGGCGAACCGCTCGGCCAGCAGCGGCCCCATCGTCGACTTCCCGGCGCCGCTCGGGCCGGTCAGCGCGAACAGGGGCAGCTTCCGGAACGGCCGCTCGTGCCCGCACTTCGGGCACGTGATGACGGAGCCCTCGACGACCGGGTGTTCGGCCAGCTCGCCACACGCCGCACAGATCCGCAGGTCCAGACCCATTTCAGTCGAACAGGTTCTCGAGGAAGCTGCGCTTGCGGTGCCCCTGCCCGTAGGGACGCGGCGAATCCGGGTACCCCCGGTGCGGCCGCGGCGAGTCCGGGTAGCCACCGCGGTGCGGCCGCGGCGAATCGGGGTAGCCACCGCGGTACGCCTTCGGCGAGTCCGGGTGGCCGCCGCGGTAGGGCCGCGGCGAGTCGGGACGGCCGTGGCCGCCCTGGTACGGCGGCGGCTGCTGCCGGCCGTAGAACGAGCTCTCCGCACCGACGATGGCCTCGAGCTCACCGCGGTCGAGGAAGATCCCGCGGCAGCCGTCGCACTGGTCGATGTGGATGCCGTTCTTGTCGACGGTCCGCATCTGGTTCTGACACTTCGGACAAATCACACCGCCGAGCCTACGCAAAAACGGGTCAGCAGGCGCAGAGGCAGAACGGGTGCCCGACCGGGTCGGCGTAGACGCGGAACGTCTCCGGCTTGTCGTCGAGCAGCTTCGCGCCCAACCCGAGCACGCGCTCGTGCGCCGCCTCCAGGTCCGTGACGTTCAGGTCCAGGTGCAGCTGCTGCGGGTTCTCCGCGGACGGCCACGCCGGCGGCCGGTAGTCGGGCACCCGCTGGAACGCGATGCCCGCACCACCGGCGGGATTGGCCAGCGTCACCCAGTGCCCGTCCGCGGCCACTTCGGGCGCCTCCCACTCCAGCACCGCGCGGTAGAACTCGGCCAGCGCCACCGGGTCGGGGCAGTCGAGGGCCACCACACCCAGGGTCGGTACCGCACTCATCGTCGCTCCCTTCGATCCTGAGTAATCCTGAGTAACCAGTGAAGCGATTATGTGGGTTAGTACACCCGAAGGCAACCGCCGTACACTCGGTAAGTGCACACCGACGCCTCCCTCGTGGTGGAGTTCCTCAACACGGTCAACGTCGAAGAGGGCACCGACCTGCTCGAAGATCCCGGGCAGTGGCACGAGTGGGCGGCCGCGCACGCACTGGCGGCCAATCCGGCCGGCGAGGCCCGCGCGGCGCGGGACGCCCTGCGCGCGGCGATCGGCGACCCGCGGCTGCAGGGAGAACCGCGTGTCGACGTCGGCACCCGGATCTCCCTCACCGACGACGGTCCGGCGCTCGTCGCGGACGACGTCGTGGGTGCGGTGTTCGCCGCCTGCGCGCGGCTGGTCGTGCGCGGTGACTGGATCCGGCTGAAGATCTGCCCCGCCGACACCTGCCTGTGGGCGTTCTACGACGAGTCGCGCAACCGCTCGCGGACGTGGTGCTCGATGCGCGTCTGCGGCAACCGCGAGAAGGCGCGCGGCTGGCGCGCCCGCGCCGCCGCGGGCTGAGGAGCCCTCATCCGAGCGGCGGACACTCGAACGGTTGTGGACAACTTGGGGACGATGCACCACATATCCACGCCCTGGACCGCCCTGCCCCCACACGTTGTGGACAGCCGTTAGGCCATCACCGTGAAAAGTTGTGGATAACCCGGGGGATAACTCAGCTTCCTGTGGACAACTGGTTTGAAGCTGTCCCGGGTGTGGTATATGACCAAGCTCCTCAGAACAACAGCTCCGCGACGGCGTAGATGACGAGCCCGGCGAGCGCACCCACCACCGTGCCGTTGATCCGGATGAATTGCAGGTCGCGGCCCACCTGGAGCTCGATCTTGCGGGACGTCTCCTCGGCGTCCCATCGCTCGACCGTGTCGGTGATGATCGTGGTGATCTCCCGTGAGTAGTTCTTCACGAGGTACGCCGCGGCCCCCTCGACCCAGCCGTCGGCCTTCGCGCGCAGCTGGTCGTCGGTGATCAGCCGCTGGCCGAGCGAGGTCAGCCCGAGCCGGACGCGGCGGCGCAGCTCGCTCGACGGGTCCTCGGCCGCGGTCAGCAGCATCTCCTTCGCCGTGCTCCACGCCGAGCCGATCAGCCGCTGCACCTCCTCGTGGTGCACGATCTGGCCCTTGACCTGCTCGGCGCGGGCCATCACGTCCGGGTTGCTCTGCAGGTCCTGGGCGAACTCGCCGAGGAACTTGTCCAGCGCGAGCCGCATCGGGTGGTTGACGTCGGTCTTGACCGCCCACGCGAAGGACAGCACCTCGCCGTAGACCTTGTCCGCCAGCATCTCGTCGACGAACTTCGGCGACCAGCTCGGCGCCCGGTCCGACACCACGCGCAGCATCGTCGTGTGGTTGTCGCGCACCCACTCGTAGCCGCGGTCGCACATCAGGTCCACGAGCTTGTGGTGCGCGCCGTCGGCGAACACGCCCTGCAGGATCTTGCCCAGCGGCGGGCCCCACGGCTTGTCGATGATCCGGCGCGCGACGGCCTGCTCCATGATCGCCTGGATGTCCTCGTCGCGGAGCACCTTCACCGCGGCCCGGACCGCCGTGGCCAGCTCGGACGTCACGCGCTCGGCGTTTTCCGGCTCCGCGAGCCAGCCGCCGAGCCGCTTCGCGATCTCGACGCGCTTGAGCTTGTCGCGGATGACCTCCTCGGAGAGGAAGTTCGAGCCGACGAAGTCGCCGAGGCTGTTGCCCAGCGCGTCCTTCTTGTTCGGGATGATCGCCGTGTGCGGGATCTTCAGCCCGAGCGGGTGCCGGAACAGCGCCGTGACGGCGAACCAGTCGGCCAGCGCGCCGACCATGCCGGCCTCGGCCGCGGCGCGCACGTACCCCACCCAGCCCGGCCAGCCGCTCGCCTGCGCCCAGCTGGTCAGCAGGAACACGAGCGTCGCGCCGAGCAGGAACGACAGCGCGACGAGCTTCATCTTGCGCAGCGCACGCCGCTTTTCCTCTTCACCGGCCGCGCCGCCCGGTGGGTCGGCGGGCGTCACCTTCGCGGGGGTCAGTTGCTCCACATCGCCATTGTCCGTGAGGATGGCTGATCGTGCGCGAACCTGCTCTCGTCCCCCGGCTCCGGCCGTTCACCTCGACCATCTTCGCCGAGATGACGGCGCTGGCCGTCCGGCACGACGCGGTCAACCTCGGCCAGGGCTTCCCGGACACCGACGGCCCGGACGGCATGCTCGAAGCGGCGAAGAACGCCCTGTTCGGCGGGGCGAACCAGTACCCGCCGGGGCCCGGACGGCCCGAGCTGCGGGCCGCGATCGCCCGGCACCGGCTGCGCTACGGCACCGAGTACGACCCGGACACCGAGATCCTGGTCACGGCGGGTGCGACGGAGGCCATTGCGGCAGCGTTGTTGGCCCTGACCGAGGCCGGTGACGAGGTGATCGTCATCGAGCCCTACTACGACTCCTACGCCGCCGCGGTCGCGATGGCGGGCGCCGAGCGCCGCGTCGTCGGCCTGGTCGAGGGCCCGGACGGCCGGTTCGGCCTCGACGTCGACGGCCTGCGCGCCGCCGTCACGCCGCGGACCAGGGCGATCCTGGTGAACTCGCCGCACAACCCGACCGGGACCGTGTTCACCCGCGCCGAGCTGGAGGCGCTGGCCGCGCTGTGCGTCGAACACGACCTGATCGCGATCACCGACGAGGTCTACGAGCACCTCGTCTTCGATGACGCCGAGCACATCCCGCTGGTCACGTTGCCCGGCATGCGGCCGCGGACGGTGAGCATCTCCAGCGCCGGCAAGACGTTCAACTGCACCGGCTGGAAGATCGGCTGGGTCTGCTCGACGCCGGAACTCGTCGCGGCCGTGAAAGCGGCGAAGCAGTTCATCACCTTCGTGTCGGGCGGGCCGCTGCAGCCGGCCGTCGCGCACGCGCTCGACCACGAACTGCCCTGGGTCGACGGCCTGCGCGAGACGCTGCAGGAGAAGCGCGACCGGCTTTCGGCCGGCCTCGCCGACGCCGGGTTCGCCGTCCGGCCGACGGCGGGCACGTACTTCGTCTGCGTCGACGTCCGGCCGCTCGGCTTCACCGACGCCGCCGATCTGGCCTGGGAACTGCCGGGCCGGGTCGGGGTGGCCGCGGTGCCGGTCAAGGTGTTCACCGATCACCCGGACGAGTGGAACCACCTGCTGCGTTTCGCGTTCTGCAAGCGCAACGAGGTCATCGACGAGGCCATCACCCGATTGCGCAAACTGGTCTGATCACCGCGACCCGGCTGAGTAGACGTCCTTCACGGCCGTTCGGGCGGGGCATCGGGCGCGGGTGCGGTCTCGGCCGGCGCGCCGGGACGGGCCGGCCGTCCACCTTTTGCCGCTCCGGGCCATCACTCTCCGCGATGACGAAACGACCGCTTCCGCGACGGCCACGACCCGCACCGCGAGCTCCCCGCCGCGGGGCTCCGCCTGGCGAGGGCCGGCCACACCGGACGTCCCGCGGGGCGGCCGGCCGGGGTCGCCGCGATCACGGACCGCAGCCGGATCCCGGACCGGTTCGAGCCACGCGGTTTCGGCGCAGGGCAAGCGAAGCCGCGCGGGGGAGCCCGTTCGGCCCAGCAGCCGTCGGCGTTCCGGGTGGAATTCCGGTCGCTCGGCCGAAACCGCGGCGTGCGCACCGAGCGGAACCGACTCGACACAAAGCGCGTCCGGACGCCGGGAAACATCAGGTCAGCGCCGAACCTGCAAATTGCAGAACTCGTCCGAATGGCCGTAAGCGCACACCCGAACGGCACTGAGAGTGATCAACTCGTTAGCCGCACATACCTTGCCCGGCAGGGCTGCTCGGCCTTGCGGGCTGGATCGAACGCGGGAGAGATGAAAGACTCCGAGCGGTGCTAGAACGAGTGCAGCCCCGGGGGAACTGCGACCTGGCCGGAGAAAGACCCCAGCAACAACAGGCTCGAGCGGAAATCGCGGAAGCCGCAGGCGCGGACGGTGGTGGTGGCGGTGAGCAGCACGGCGGACGCGCGCCGCGACGCTCCCGTGCGGCCTGCGCTCACCCTGGGAACTCGCCTTCGACCTGCGCGCACGCCGGGCACTCGGCCGGTTCCCACGCCGAATAAAACGGAAGCCGCGTACGCGCGCACACGTGCGCCGCGCCCGTGGACGGCCTCGCTGCAGCGGCCCGCCGCCAAGATCCTGGTCGCCGGCGGCCTGACCTTCGCGGGCTGGCTGCTCGGCGCCGCGCTGTCCGGCAGCACCGCATCGGCGGCCGACCGGCCGGCGTGCCCCGAAGCGCCCGTGGTTTCCACTGTGGACCACGCCGCGAAGCCGTTCTGGCACGCCCGGCACCGCAACAGCCACCACCAGACCGGCGCCGCCACCTGCGCGCTGCAGCCGAAGACCGACAGCACCGAACCGGCCCCGGCGGACGAGACGCAGGCGGACGAGGCGCCGACCGCGGCCGAGACCACAAAGGACAGCTCGGCCGACGGACAGCCGGCGGACACCACGCCGGAGAGCGAGCCCGTCAGCGAGCCGACGGCCGCCACGCCGGACAGCGAGCCGGTCGCCTCGGAAAGCTCTTCCACCGAGGAGCCCGCCGCCACGACGCCGGACAGCTCGACCCCCGCCGAGACCGCGGCCACCACCAAGCCGAAGACCAAGGCGACCTCCGAGGACAGCTCGACCGCCGAAGCACCGAAGGCCACCTCCTCCAGCGGGAACCTGCTCGGCAACCTCGTCGGCGGCACGCTGGACGCCGTCAGCAGTGCGACCACAAAGGACATCGCCGACGAGCCTGCCGCGCCCGCCAAGACCACCACGGCCTCCGGCGGCGACCTGCTCGGCGGCCTCCTCGGTGGCGTCCTGGACGTGGTCGGCGGAACGCTCTCCACCGTCACGGGCACCGTCGGCGCCGTCACGGACACGCTTTCCCACACCGTGCTCGCGCCGCTCACCCAGCCGCTCGCGGGCCACCCCGGTGCACCCGTGCTGCTGCCCCTCGACGACCTCCTGGGCCCGGTGTTCAGCGGCGGCTCGAACTCCGGCGGCGTCATCGCGGTCGTACCCGGCGTGACGGCGACCGTCGTCACCCAAACCCAAGCCCAGGCACCGGCCACGGTGCTCGAGACCGTCCCGGCCGCGGTTCCGACGACGGCCGACCCGCAGCAGCAGACCACCCGGGTCGCGGTCGCGCGCCTCGTCGTTCGGCACGCGGAGTCGCTGCCGGCGGCCCACGAGCAGCCGCGCGACTCCGGCACCCACGCCACGGGCGGCGGCGGCGACTCCACGCCCGGCCTGCCCGGCGGCACCACCGCGCCGAGCGCGCCGGCCCCCACCGCGGCCCCGGGCCACGACGGCCCCGGCGGCGCCCGCCACGCGTTCGCCGTCCACACCGACGACGTCACCACCACGCAGCTCAAGCTGATGGGCACCAGCCGCGACCACGAAGTCGACGGCGCGGGCAGGGAAGCCGCCCTGCCCACCACCTCCCCCGACTGACCCCCGACCGGGCAGCCGGGGACAAGTGCGTCCAAATCAAGATCATCAAGGCGCACCCGCACGCCGTTGAGGCGTGACGTTTCCCCTGCTCCAGTACGTGATCCGTGGCTCTTTCACGTCTCGCGACGCCTTGCCGCGTCCGACGTACCCCCAGGGGCGAAACCCATGCGAAACCACAGTCTTTCCGACCGGCCGACCGCGCCCGGCCGGGTCGGATCCCGGTCCCGGCGCCGCGCTGCCCCCGCGGCGCCGGGACCCACACCGGGTGCGCTCCGGGAGCCCTTGCTCACCGCGCCGAGCGAGGACTCGCAGTACCGCGAGCGCACCTGAGCCGCCGGCTTCCCGGCACGTCGAGGGGCTGTGCCGGGAAGCCAGCGGTACCCGCGAACGGGGTCACGTCCGTGAGCGGGTGTGTGGAACACGAACCGGTGCGCTGGATGCACATGAACGCCGCCCATCCCTGGGAGCGGGCTCGCATCCAGCGCACCGGTTCGTTCATGCGATGGGCGCGTCCAGGGAAGCCGGGGTGCCGCGGACCGACGCTTCGGCCGCGCTCAGCCGCCGGACCGCTTCGTCGATCCGGTCCGGTGGCAGCGAGAACGGCAGCCGGATCCAGCGCTCAAGCCCGCCGTGGACGCCGAAGCGCGAGCCCGGCGCCACCTGGACGCCGTGGCTCGCCGCCGCCACCGCCAGGCGCGAGCTCACCGGCTCCGGCATGCGGCACCACAGCGAGAGGCCGCCGTCCGGCAGCGTGAACGTCCAGTCCGGGAGGTGCCGGTGCACGGCGGCGGCCAGCGCGTCGCGGTAGCCGCGCAGCTCCTCGCGCCGGCGGCCCAACAAGGTTTCGTCGGCCATCAGCTCGGTCAGCACGAGCTGCTCGAACACCGGCGACCCGAGGTCGACCGCGTAGCGCGCCGAAACCAGCCGGCCGAGCAGGTCCTCCGACGCGCGGATCCAGCCGAGCCGCAGCCCGCCCCAGTGCGTTTTCGACGCCGAGCCGACGCAGATGGCCAGGTCGCCGGCGAACGCGGCCAGCGGCGGCGGCCCGTGCAGGGGATCGCCCTCCAGGTCCAGCTCGACGAGCGTCTCGTCCACCACGACCGGCGTCCGGGCGCGGGCCAGCACGGTCCCGAGCCGGGAGCGGCCTTCGGCGTCCAGCCGCAGGCCGGTCGGGTTCTGGAAGTCGACGACGAGGTAGGCGAACCGCGGGGACGCCTGGCGCAGCGCCGCGTCGACACCGGCGATGTCCCACCCGCGCGCGCCGCTCGGGTCGAGCGCCACCGGCACCGGGATCGCGTGCGCGGCGCGAATCGCCTCCAAGGCGTTCGGGTACGTCGGCTGCTCCACCAGCACGCGGTCGCCGGGGCCGGCGAGCATCCGCAGGACCAGGACGAACGCGTGGTGTGCGCCGTTGGTGACCATCACCTGCGCCGGCGTCGTCGGCAACCCGCGCTCGGTGTAGCGCCGCGCGATCCGCTCCCGCAGGCCGGGCAGGCCGCGCTCCTGGTAGCCGTGGTCGCCCAGGTGGTCGGCGAGCCGGACGCGGGCCGCGTCGACCGCCGCGGCCGTGCCCGGGATGGCCGGCGAGGACGCGTGGGTGAAGTCGATCGAGCCGTCACCCACCGGCGCCAGCGGACCGCGGCGGCGCCGTCCGGGCGCGGCGATCCACGACCCCGCGCCGCGGCGGCTCGCGACGAACCCGTTCTCCCGCAACCGGTCCAGCGCCGCGCCGATCAGCGTCCGGCTGGCGCCGAGCGCGTCGGCCAGCTCACGCTCGGCGGGGAGCCGGGTGCCGAGCGGGAGCTGGCCGTCCAGCACCTGCAGCTCGATGGCCGCGGCCAGGTCGGCCGCTCCCTGCCGGGAGCCGCCTTGCCGCCACGAGCCCAGCATAACGGCCAATCGAGGCCCGGAAATACGTCCACCTACCGGGAGCACGGCTTCCATAAGGCCAATATCCTGGAATTGGCTATGGTTTACAAGGCCACTTCCCGGCGATAGTGGAGACGTGGCTCAGACCGACCTCCGGCCCGTCCGGATCTCCCGTGACCCCGCCCGCCGCAGCGTCCAGCTGCTCGCGGGCCTCGCCCTCTACGGCACCAGCGTCGCCCTCGTCACCCGCGCCGGCCTCGGCCTGGAGCCGTGGAGCGTGCTGGCCGAAGGCGTCCTGAAGCACACCGGCCTGACGTTCGGCACGGTCACCGGCCTGATCTCGGTGGCCGTGCTGCTGCTGTGGATCCCGCTGCGCCAGCGGCCCGGCATCGGCACCATCGCGAACGTCGTGATCATTTCGGTCATGGTCGACGTCGTCCGCGCGGTACTCCCGGACCAGCACGACCTGGTGTGGCAGATCGTGCTGCTGGCCGGCGGGGTGGCGCTCAACGGCGTCGCGACCGCCACCTACGTCGGCGCCCGGCTGGGCCCCGGCCCCCGCGACGGCCTGATGACCGGGCTCGCCGGGCGCACCGGCTGGTCGGTCCGCCTGGTGCGCACCGGCATCGAGGTCACCGTGGTCGCGGCCGGTTTCCTGCTCGGCGGGACCGTCGGGATCGGCACCGTGCTCTACGCCCTCGCCATCGGCCCGCTCACCCAGGCACTGCTGCCTTGGACCACCTGGCGGGAACAGCAGGAGCCCCAGCAGGGTCACTAACCCGCCTTGCGCTGCTGCACGGCCCGGCGCAGCGTCTGGTAGTCGGCGCCGCGCCGGGCGAGCAGGTCGTCGGTGCCGCGCTGCTGGGCCAGCGCGAGCAGGATGTGTTCCTGGCCGAGGTGCTTGTCGCCCAGCCGGACGGCTTCCTTGAGGCTCAGCTCCAGCGTCTTCTTCGATTGTGCGGTGAAGGGGATGTGCCCGCGCTTGGCCGGGCCGAGCCGTCCGGACAGGGCGCCTTCGCCGTGGGTCTGCTCGACGCGCTCGACGATCTGCTCGACGTCGATGCCGAACTCGGTGAGCGCCTCGGCGTCGGCGTCGCTCACCCCGCCGCGGCGGCGGGTGCGGGCCAGTTCGGCCGCGATGTCGTCGGTGGACACGCCCAGCTCGGCGAGCACCTGGACGCCGGTCTTCACCAGCCCGGCGAGCAGGTGGGCCGGGCCGATCTCCACCGAGCCGGACTCGCGTGCCACGATCTGCGCCTCGACCACCGCCATCCGCGCGTCGGTCGTGAACCTCTCGAACATCAGTGCCTCCCGTACTTCTTGTGCACGGCCTGCCGGCTGACCCCCAGCTCGGCGGCGATTTCCTGCCACGACCAGCCGTGCACCCGCGCGCTGCGGACCTGCACGGCCTCCAGTTGTTCCAGCAGCCGCCGGAGCGCGGCGACCGCGCGCAGCCCCACCCGGGGATCGCGATCACCCGCTCGGGCGGCCAAATCCGTCGCTTCCGTCATGCTTGTCAACCTACGTTGACATCTCGCGCCTGTCAACCGGAGTTGACACGTTCAGCGCGAAGCCCCGGGAGGGGCGACGTACAGTCGGGTGATGCCCGAGATCGCGATCGCCGAGCGGGCCGGGGTGGGCGCCGACGGCCACCCACGCCCCACCGAGGACCACGTCGTCGTGCTGGACAACGCGGTCCTGGTCCTCGACGGCGCCACCTCGTCGGACCCCGCGCAACCCCCGGGCGGCTGGTACGCCGAACGGCTGGCCCGGCGCCTCGCCGATGACCTCCGCGCGGCCCCGGACGCCGACCTGACCGAGGTCCTGACCAGCGCGATCGCCGCGGTCACGGCGGAACACCGGCTGCAGCCGCAGTGCTCGCCGTCGAGCACGGTCGCGGCCGTGCGCTGGCTCGAAGACCGCGTCGACGCACTCGTGCTGGCCGACAGCCCGGTGGTCGGCTTCGGCGGCTTCGGGATCGACGTCGTCTCGGACGACCGGCTCGCCCGGCTGCGGCGGCGCGGGATGCTCCAGACCGGCGCGGACGTCCGGCGCCGGCGCAACGCCCACGACGGCTTTTGGGTGGCCGAAGCCGACCCGGGCGCCGCGGCGCACTCGGTCCGGCGCAGCTGGCCGCGGGCCGACGTCGACGCGGTGCTGCTCGCCAGCGACGGCGTGTCCGTCGGCGTCGACCAGTACCAGCTCTTCGACTGGCGTGAGGTCCTGGCGGTCACCCGCGCCGACGGGCCCGACGCCGTGCTGGACGCCGTCCGCACCGCCGAGAAGCAGGATCCGGACGGCGAACGCTGGCCCCGGCCGAAGCGGCACGACGACCAGGCGCTCGTCCTGGTGGATTTCAATCAGGGGGTTATTCAGGGTCTTCCCTGATCACGGGGGTCGCGTTTCCCGAGACCCTGGATGCATGGGGACGGAAGCGGGGAAGCGCACGAGACCGTGGCGGCTCGTTGCGCTGGGCGCGATCGGGTGGGGCCTGTTCACCGCCGTGGTGCTGCACGTGGTCAGCTCGCGCAACCCGGTGTACGACACGTTGTCGAGCTACACGGTGACCGACCGCGGCGAAGGGATGCTCGCGGCGAGCCTGTTTTCACTGGCCGTCGGGTCGCTCGGGGTGCTCGGTGCCCTGCAGGTCGCCGGCGTGCCGCTGTCGCGGACGACCCGGCTGCTGCTCGCGTTGTGGGCGCTCGGGCTGGCCGCGGCCGCGATCTTCCCGGCGAGCTACCCCGAAGCGCCGGACCCGGTGAGCGGCGAGATCCACCTCTACGCATGCCTGGTCGCGTTCTGCAGCCTGCCCGGCGGGGCGATCTCGATGCTGGAGCCGCTGCGGGACCGGCCGGAGCGGGTGGCGCTGGTCCGGGCGATCCGGCTGACCGCGGGGGCGTTCGCGCTCTTCGCCCTGAGTTTCGTGTTCGTGCGGCTGAGCGAGGCCGGCGTGACGCCGTTCCGCGCGATCTCCGACGCCTTCCCCATCGGCGTCATGCAGCGGCTGCTGCTGCTCGCCGACGTCGTGCTGCTGGGCACGCTGCTGTGGCTGGCGACCCGGCTGGAATCAGCCTTCGACGGCCGCCGCGAATTCGGGCGCGTAGCCGTACAGGCCGGGCATGCCGCCGGTGTGCAGGAACACCACGTGGTCGTCCGGGGCGAAGTGGGCCGCCCATTCGATCAGCGCGGCGGCCACTTTGCCGGTGTAGACCGGATCGAGCACCACGCCCTCGGTGCGGCCGAAAAGCCGTAGGGCGTTCCAGACCGCGTCGGTCGGGATGCCGTAACCGGGGCCGAGCGTGGAATCGCCCATCCTCGTGTGCGCGAGCGACGGCGGTTCGACGCCGAGGAGCTTGGCTGCGCCGTCGACGAGGTCGCGGAGGTTCTCCGTGGCCTCGTCGAGCGGATGGCTGACGCAGGCGATGCCGACGCCGAGGTTCTTGAGCAGCGCGGTCGCCAGTGCCACCCCCGCCGCCGTGCCGCCGCTGGCGTGCGGGACGACGAGGTGGGCCCGCTCGATACCGCGTTCTTCCAGCTGCTTCGCGAGCTCGTAGGTGGCTCGGACGTAGCCGAGAGCGCCGAGGTCGTTGGAGCCGCCGACCGGGATCGTGGCCACCTTCCGGCCGTCGGCGGCGGCTTCGGCGACCAGGCGGTCGTAGGTGCGGCCGGTCTCCTCGCCGTCGGCGCAGACGTGGACGGTCGCGCCGAAGAGCCGGTCGAGGGGGAGGTTGCCGCCGCGTTCGTACGCCTCGCCGTCGTGCGGGACCTTGGCGGTGAGCACGAGTTCGCAGCGCAGGCCGAGCTTCGCGCACGCGGCGGCGGTCTGGCGGCCGTGGTTGGTCTGGAGCGCGCCGAAGGTGATCACAGTGTCCGCGCCGGCTTCCCGGGCCGCACCCAGGTGGTATTCGAGCTTGCGGAGCTTGTTGCCCCCGGCGCCGAGCGGGTGCACGTCGTCGCGCTTGAGCAGGAGGTTCGGCAGGCCGAGGGCTTCGCCGAGCCGAGGCGCCTCGTGCAGCGGGGTCGGCCAGCCGCCCAGGTCGACGCGGGGGATCGCGGCCAGCGCGGCGTCGGGGAATCCGGCGAAGTCGAACGTCATCGGCCCTCCAGGCTCGGCTTCTAACCACTATAGGGAGTTAAGCACCGCGAAGCGGAGTTCGGTGACCGGCCCGACCTCGCGCACGCCGATGCGGCGCAGCGCGACGCCGTCGAGATCGGGGTCGCCGAACAACGGCAGTCCGGCACCCAGCAGCACCGGGGCGATCAAGACGTGCAGCTCGTCGGCCACCCGGGCGTGCACCGCCTGCCGGACCACGCTCGCGCCGATCACCTTGACCGCCCGGTCCCCCGCGGCCGCCTTGGCCTGCTCGACCGCCGAAGCGACCCCGTCGGTCACGAAGGTGAAGGTGAGGTTCTCGTCCTGGGCGGGCAGCACGGCCGGCGGGGTGTGCGTGACGACGAAGATCGGGACCTGGAACTCGTAGTTGCCGACGTACCAGTCCGGGTCTTCGGCCATCGCGTACGACCGGCGCCCGAGGACGACCGCGCCCGTCTCCCGGATCAGGTCGGTCATCCACTCGCTGCCGCCGGACGCGGCGGGGTCGGACAGCGGGGCCGTGCCGCCGTGGCGATCGGCGACGAAACCGTCCAGCGACATGCTCATGCCCGCGTGCACCGTGGCCATGGGTTCTCCTCACGTAGTCGTTGGACGGGTAGACGTCCGGCCGGGGGAAAGCTCATCGGAGGTAGCCGAAGACCGTCGGTATCCGGTAACGTTCGTTCGAACGAACGAGAACCTCCGGGGGCCCGCCATGACCGCTACGAGCCTTGATTTCACCGGCCTCGCCGCCCAGGCCGCGCAACTCGCCGCGGGGGAGATCACCTCCGCCGAGCTCACCGCGGCCGCGCTCGGGCGCGCGCACGCGAGCCAGGCCACGCTCAACGCGTTCCGGTACCTGCGCGACGACGAAGCCCTCGCCGAAGCCGCGGACGCGGATCGGCGCTTGGCGGCCGGCGACCGCGCTCCCCTGCTCGGCGTGCCGCTCGCGATCAAGGACGACGTCGACCTGACCGGCCTGCCCACCGCGTTCGGCTGCGCCGGCGAATTCCCGTGCGCGACGGCCGACGCGCCCGCCGTCGCGCTGCTGCGCGAAGCCGGAGCTGTGATCATCGGCAAGACGAACACCCCCGAGCTGGGCCAGTGGCCGTTCACCGAGGGCCCGGCCTTCGGCGTGACGCGCAACCCGTGGCACCCCGGCCACACCCCCGGGGGTTCTTCGGGCGGGAGCGCGGCCGCGGTGGCGTCGGGGGTCATCGCGGCCGCGCTCGGGTCCGACGGCGCCGGCTCGGTGCGCATCCCGGCCGCGTGGACCGGGCTCGTCGGCATCAAGACCCAGCGCGGCCGGATCCCCACCGGCGGCGAGCTGTTCCACGGCCTCACCGTGCTCGGCCCGCTGGCCCGCACGACCGAAGACGCCGCCCTGCTGCTCGACGCCGCGGCGGGGACACCCGGGGTGTTCCGCGCGGCTGCCGCGCGCGAGCCCGGCAAGCTGCGGATCGGGCTGTCGACGCGGATCCCGTTCACCGCCACCAAGACCCGGCTCGACCCGGTCGTCGAAGCGAACGTCCGGCGGCTCGCCGAGTCCCTCGCCGGGCTGGGCCACGAGATCGTCGAGGTCGAGCCGGACTACGGACTGATCGGGCTGACGTTCCTGCCGCGTTCGCTCACCGGCGTCCGCGACTGGACGCTGCGGGTGCCCGACCGCACCGGGCTCGACCCGCGCACGCGCAGCAACGCCGGCCACGGCCGTCTCCTGGCCGGGCCCGCGCTGCGGCTCGCCCGCGCCCTCGAGCCGGGCCTGCACCGGCGGATCGGCTCGGTGTTCGGCCGCGTCGACGTGCTGCTGACGCCGACCACCGCGACCCCGCCACCGCCGGTCGGCACGTTCGACGGGCTGTCGGGGTGGGAGACCGACCAGGCCATGATCGCCGCCTGCCCGTACGCTTGGCCGTGGAACGTGCTGGGCTGGCCGGGGGTCAACGTCCCGGCCGGGCTCACGGCCGACGGGCTCCCGCTCGGGGCGCAGCTGCTCGGCCCGTCGCACGCCGAGGAGCGGCTGATTTCGCTTGCCGCGCAACTGGAAGAGGTCGAACGGTGGCCGGAGCGGCATCCCGCGACAAGCTGGTGAGCACCCGGGACGCCATCCTGCGCGGCGCGCTGACCGTCGTCGGCGAACACGGGGTCGGCGGGCTGACGAACCGCCGGATCGTCGCTGCCGCCGGCGTCTCGCTCGGCACGCTGACCTACCACTTCGCGAGCCAGACGGCGCTGCTGCGCGAGGCGATGCTGCTGTTCGCCGAGGAGGAGACGGCGAAGCTCGGCGCGATCGTCGACGACTACCGGGAGAAGGGGCTCAGTGTCGAGCAGGCGGCCTCGGTCGTCGAGCACGTCATCGCGCAGCTGCCGTTCGGCGCCGACGAGCTCGGGGCGCACGAGCTGTACCTCCAGTCCGCCCGCGATCCCGAGCTGCACGAAGCTTCTTCGCGCTGCTTCGCGGCGTACGACGAGCTGGCCGTGACGATCTTGGAAGCGCTGGGCGTGCCGGAGCCGCGGCGGCTGGCCGGTCCGGTGGTGGCGCTGATCGCGGGGTTGCAACTGCGGCGGCTGGCGACCGGCGAGACGGACACGCCAGTGGCCGAGCCCCTGATGATGCTGCTCCGCGGAGCTTGATGGCGCGGCCGATCGTCCGCGGGACGGCGGCGTGGAAGTACTTCGGCGACTTCCGCGACGGGCTGCTGGCGGAGCAGGTCCTGGTGCTGCAGGTGGCGCACCCGGTCGTCGCGGCGGGCGTGCGGGATCATTCGGACTACACATCGGATCCGTGGACGCGGCTGATGCGGACGGTCGCGTCGCTGTCGATCTACGTCTACGGCGGTGCGGCCGGTGCGCGAGTGGAAGCCGCGCGGCTGCGCGCGTTGCACCGGACGTTCACGGGCGTTGCGGACGGGCGGCGCTACAGCGCGCTCGATCCCGCGGCGTATGCGTGGGTGCACGCGACGCTGGTGAAGGCACCGGTTGACGCACAACGGTTATTCGGGAAACCATTGTCCACATCGGAGCTTTCGGAGTATTACGCGCAGATGCGCGACATCGGGCTGGTGCTCGGCGTCCGGGAGCGGGATCTGCCGCGGGATTGGGCGGCGTTCGAGCGGTACTACGACGCGATGGTGGCGGGTTTCGGGGTGAACCCGGCCATCGACCAGCTCTTCGAGACGATCCGGACGGCGCCGAAGCCGGTTAAGGGGCTGCCGGATGCGTGGTGGCGGCGCTTGCAGCGGGAGCACCTGTTCCTGGTACGGGCCACTTTGCCGCCTTCGTTGCGAGCGACGCTCGGTCTGCCGTGGACAGACGTGGACCAGCGACGTTTCACGCGGTTCGCGGCGGGTGTCCGGATCGCGAGCAGGCCGATCCCGGCGTGGGCGCGGACGGCACCCATGCGGTGGGTCGGGAAGCTCAACGTGTGGCTGCGCGCGCACCCGAAGGTGTATCGGGCGTTGGTCCGCGGCGACGGGCCGGGTGCGCGGCCTGACCTCTGACCACGGCCGAGGGCGAGAAGCGTGGTTGCAGGCGCATCTCACGTGACCAGAAGCGCAACTCGCGTGATTCGAGGCGTAACTCGCGTGATTGGGGAGCGATCTCGCGTGATTGGAGGCGTAACTCACGTGATTGAGGGGTCAACTCGCGTGACTGAAGGGACGACACGCGTACCTGGACGGACGACACGCGTGCCTGGGTGGACGACACGCTTGGGCGGGGGGTACCGGGTCGGTCAGTTGCGGGTGACCGTTCGGGCGTAGTGCGCGCGGGCCTTTGCCCGGTTTCCGCAGCGGGCCATCGAGCACCACTGGCGGTTGCGGCGCGGTGAGGCGTCGCAGAACCGCTGGCCGCAGTCGTCGGCCGCGCAGATGCGGACCTCCGCGTCGCTCGTGGCCAGGTCGATCGCATCCGCCGCCAACGTCGCGAACGCCGCCGCCACCGGGTCCTTCGGGGCCGGGACCTCCCGGCGCAGCACGCCACCCACCAGTGCCAAGCGCGGTGGGGGCGCCGGGGCCGAGGCCGCCGCGTTGTTGACCAGCTCGATGTCCATCCTGTCCGGCACCTCGGGCGGGAACAGCACCCGGTCGATCGCCTCCCGCAGCGCCTTCGCCGCCAGCACGTTGCCCGCCGTCACCGGCACCGGGCCCGTCGTCAGCCCCGCCAGCGAAAGCCACTCGGCCAGCGCGTCCGGGCCGGTCAGCAGCTCCACCCCCGCCTCGTGCCGGCTGCGCATCGTGTTGACGAGGTCGAGGCACGGCCGTCCGCCGTCGAAGACCCATTCCATGTCCATCACTCTAACCCTTGAAGATAGTTAGAAGCAGCGCTACCGTCTAACCCCATGAACCGGTTAGAGAGCATGGCCACCGTGAACGGCACCCGCCTGCACTACCTCCGCGCCGGCGACGGCCCGCCGCTGTTCCTGCTGCACGGCTGGCCGCAGACGTCGCACTGCTGGCGCAAAGTTCTGGCGCCGCTCGCCGAAACGCACACCGTGATCGCCCCTGACCTGCGCGGCTACGGCCGCAGCGACAAACCGAAGTCCGGCTACGACAAGCGCACGATGGCCGCCGAC